>JANOBO010000219.1:0-15495 GCA_031411695.1 Verrucomicrobiaceae bacterium | reverse complement strand
GTTCTAGGCCGCTACCCAGCCGCCGGCGGTTTCCTTTTCGGCGGCACGCGCCGCCGCGCCTCCGGCGACGTCGTTGGCCACCAGGCCGTCTTCGATGCGGACGATGCGTTTGCAGCGCTGGACCATGCGCTCGTCGTGGGTGACGAAGACGAGGGTCTTTCCTTGTGAGTTCAGCTCGTCGAAGATGCCGAGGATCTCCTGGCCGCTCTTGGAGTCGAGATTGCCGGTGGCCTCGTCGGCGAGGATGACGAGGGGATCATTCACCAAGGCGCGGGCGATGGCGACGCGCTGCTGCTGGCCGCCGGAGAGTTCGTTTGGCTTGTGATTCAGGCGATGCGAGAGGCCGACCTGCGCGGCGAGCTTTCCGGCTTTCTCCCGCATCTCCTTGTCGGGCGCGCCGCGGTAGTAGAGGGGCACGGCGATGTTTTCCAAGACGGTGAGCTGCTGGATGAGATTATAGCTCTGGAAGATGAAGCCGAGATTCGTGCAGCGGACTTCGGAGAGGTCGTCGTCATTGAGGTGGGCGACGTTTCTGCCGCCGAGGAAGTAATCGCCGGAGGTGGGCTGGTCGAGGCAGCCGAGGAGATTGAGCAGGGTGGACTTCCCGCAGCCGGACGGACCCATGATGCAGACGTACTCGCCGGGATAAATGTCGAGTGAGATGCCCTGCACGACGTGGGAGGTGAGGGTGCCCATCTGGTAGCTCTTGCGCACATCGGTGAGCCTGATGATGGGAGAGGGCTGGCTCTCGGACATGCGGTTGCGATGGGGAGGCCGGCGCGCTCAGCGCTTGGCGATGTTCTGTTTCTTCGCGGGCGCCTTCTCCGGCTCTGGCGCGGGCGTGTCGCGCCCGGGTTGTCTCTGCTGCTGCTGCTGCTCGTCGAGCGCGCCTTTTTGCGGCAGGGCCAGCGCGACGGAATCCCCTGCGGTGAGGCCGCTGCGCACTTCGATGAAGTCGTCGTTGAAGAGGCCGGTGGTGATCTCGCGGCGCTCGAGTTTCGCGCCATTGCTGACATAGCAGAAGTGGTGGTCGTTCTCGACTTCGATGGATTGGATGGGGACGTAAAGAACGTCGTCGAGATCATCGACGATGACATCGACGCGGGCGTTCATGCCGGGCTTCAGCCAATCGTAGGCGCCCTGGATGTGGATGGTGCAGGGATAGACCTTCACATTCGGCGTGTAGCGCGTGCTGGCGGAGTCGGGCAGCAGCGCCAGCTCGGCCACCTTTGCCTCCAGCACCTTGCCGGGCTCGGCATCCACGCGCACGAGGGCGCGCTGGCCGAGCTTGATCTTCTTCACCTGCGACTCGTGGATGTTCACGTGCGCGCCCATCTGGGACATGTCGGGAATGGTGAGGATCGTCTGGCGCAGGCGGACGGATGAGCCTTCCTCGATGGATTCGCTGTAGCGGGATGAGGCGCTCGCGTTCAAGTCACCGTAGGCGACGAGGCCAGCCTGGGTGGCCTTGATGACGCACGCTTTGAGCTGGCGGTCGAGGTCTTCCTTCTTCTCGAGCTCGACCTCGTAGCGCCGCTTCGCTGTTTCAAACTTTGACTGGATCTGCGCCATGCGGGAGCGGTTCCCCCGCACGGTGCGCTGCACTTTGTTCAGGGTTTCGCGGTAGTTGCTCAGCAGGGTCTCGCACTGCTTTGGGAACTCATACTTGCGGAAGAGATCGAGCGAGGTCTCGGCGGTCTTTACCGACAAACGGACCTTCTCGAGGGCGACCTGATCATTCTCGAGCGCGGTCTTGGTGATGAACTTCTTCGTTTCGAGCCGGCCGGAGGCCTCGAAATTCTGCTTGGCCAGCGCCTCCTCGGCGCGGTGGAGGAGCAGCTCGTCATTGAGCTGGCGGAGCTTCTGCTGCGCCTCTCCGTCCTCGAGCGCGCTGCCTTCGAGGAAGGTGAGGAAATTCACGCGTTTCAGGGCGAGGAGCTGCGCCTTGGCGGAGATCTTGTTCTTGGTGCCCCGGGGCGAGCTGTCGGGCTCGGCGTCTTCCTTGACGGAACCGTCCGGGGACTTCAGCACCGGATTGTTTGCCGCGACCTCGGTGGCGGCAATGTAGGCGTCGAATGCGTCGATGGACTCGGGGAGCATCGCGGTTTTCAAGATGCCCATGGCGGCCTGCTTGCCGAGATACTTTTCAAAGTCCATCAGCGCGAAGAGCGCGACCTGTTTGGTATCGAGGAAGATCGTCTGGTTCTCACTGCGCTGGATGTCGCGCTGCTCGTCCGCCTCGATGTAAGTGGCCACGGTGGTCTGGAACTGGATCTCGTGGTCCACGATGCGCTGCTTGATGTCTGAATTGTCCAGCTCGACGAGAACCTTGCCATCCTTGATGTCATCTTCGGTGACGTAATAGCCCTCGGGGATGAGGCTGAGGATCTTCGTGGGCGTCTCGATCTCGGACTTGATCTCAAGGTTCTGCAGCGCGCGCACCTCGCCGCCTTGGAGCACGCTGATCTGCATGGGGCCGCGCTGCGCGGTGAAGACAGGGACCTCCTGGACGGCGGAGGCTCCGCGTCCAAAAAACAGGTAAGCTGCTGCAAGTGCCGTCACCGTCGCAATCCCTGTGAGCCATTTCTTGGGTGTCCCCGGCATCATCATTCGTCCCCTCTGGGTGGTTCGTGTTTTAGAACGTCCGCCCACCCGCCATCTTTCGTGATGAAGAGGATTCCCATGTCCTTCCACAGCGTGAGCCGTGAGATCGTGTGGGTGATCAGCGTCGATGTGACGAGATCGCGCGCGTCGATGTTCTTTTGCTGCGCGTCGATCAGGTCGCGGGGGGATGTGGTCTTGTCCTCCTTGAAGAAATCCGTCTCCACCTCGAGGCGTCGCTCGCTGAGCGCGAGGCCTTGCACGGCGAGGTCGTATTGCTTGCGAGCGAGGGCCAGATCCCGCCAGTCGGCGCGGATCTGCCGGCGCACATTTTCCTCGTCAAGATTCAGGGCACGCCGGGCGGCCTGCTCGGCGACCTCAGCGGCGCGCAGGTCATTGCGCTCCGCCTTCTTGTCGAGATGAAGGTCGAGGTCCCCGCCGACGGACACCTTGCGCCGCTTTCCGTCGAGGTTCGGTCCATCCGCATTGGGATCGCCGTCGAGCTTGTAGCCGAGGACGGCATTCAGTGTGGGGAGCAGCTCTTGTTTTGCCACGCGCACTTTCCGCGTGGCGTCCTCCAGCGTCTCGCGGGAGTTCCAAAGATCCAGCCGCGTGATCTGCGCGGTGGCCAGCGCCTCGTCCAGCGTGCCGGGCGGATCCGCCAGCGTGAGCTTTTTCAGCTCGTCGTCATCGAGCATCGTGGGCGTCAGCACGGGCACGCCCATCTCGATCTTGAGATCATCGAGCTGCTGCTCGTAGGCGCGGATGGCCGCGAGCCAGCGCGTTTGGTACTGCAGCACGGCCTGGTCAATTTGCAGCAGCGAGGGCAGGGTGCGCTTGTTCGCCTCCTGCATCCCGCGCTCGCGCTCGACGGTGCGCTTGAAGGCCTGGTAGGCGAGGTAGGCGTTGCGTGCCTTGTCGCGCGCCTGCAACGTTTGGAAATACTGCGACGTGAGATCGACGGTGAAGGACTTCCGGTACTGGGTGAAGTCGCGCACGGCATACAGCGTGTCGCGCTCGGTCTGCGTCAGCACCTCCGTGACCGCGAGGTATCCCGCGCCGCGCAGGAGCGGCTGCGTGAGGGTGACCGCGAGCTTGGAGTCGCTGACCTCACGGAGGCCGCCGGTGACGAAGCGGAGAAAGTCCGTGGAGAGATCCGCTACGAGGCGCGTGCCGACCTTTGAGAGCATCGAGAAGCCGACGCCGCCCGTGTAGGTTTGCGTCGTATCGGTCACAAATTGATTCACGCCCGTCTCCACTTGGTTCCGGTCCAGAGTGGCGCTGCCGCTCGCGGCGAAGATGGGCGCGAAGCGGTGACGGGCCAGCGTGAGGTTCAGCGCCTGCAAATAGAGGTCTTCCTTGCGCCCGAGGTACGTGCGGTTCCGCGTGACGCCAAGGCGCAGCGCGTCGGCCAGTTCCACGACCTTCGCGCCTTTCTCAATATGCGCGCGGTCGCCGAGAAACGCCTCCGTTTTCAGGCTCCTCTCCAGTTCATCGAGTGTGACTGGCGGCGGCGGTGTGATGTCGAGCAGTCCACGTCCGGAGTTTGGCACCTTGCTGCTTTTCCTGCGCAGGATGCCCAGCGTTTCCTTGTCGGCAGACTTCGAGTAATGACCGGAGGTGCATCCGCCGAACCCGCCAGCAAGGAGCACCATCATCAGGGTGGATGAGTGTTTCCGCAGGGCGTGGATCATTTCTTCGTCGAGGTCAAAATCGGGCCGGGTTGGTTGGCTGCCCCCGTGGTCTTGGCGGGCAAAGATTTTACGCGCGCCGTATCGTGCGTCTATCCATGAAAAGCGCGCGATTCATTCTTTGTCACCTCCTTGAAGTGAGCCATTCAACCGTTCGTCTGCCGAGGGCCGTCGATCACGTCAGTTCTGTCCGGAGCGTCCTGTCTTCGGCCGTGCCTCATTCAGGATCTCGGTCATTCTCGCCTCATGGCTTTTCACCAGCGCGTCGAAGCTTGGGTGCTGGTCAGGTCGGAGCAGCACACGGATGCGTGGATAGTATCGGCTGAAGATGTCGAAGCGCTCCTGCGTGGCCTGCTCCGTCAGGGCGATCTCGCGCACGAAACTCTGCGCCTCGGCCAAGACGGCCTGTTGCTGCTTCGGGCTGAGGTTGAGCTTCTGATTGAAATATTGGGTCACGAGTCGAGGCGTGATCACGCGGCCCTCGCTGCCGGAAAACTGCGCGGGTGTTTCGGCCGGTGATTTCGGCGGCGGGGTGGTGAACCGGCCGGTGGCGATACCGGCCCCGAAGATGCAGGCGAGCATGAGCGTGATGCGGACGATGCGGAAGGGTGTCATGGCAGTGAGCGATGCAGGTTAGAATGGAAAATCGTCATCAGGTGCAGGACGCGCTTTGAACAATGAGATGAGCATGTCCGGCTCCTGGGCGGGAGGTGGGAGGGGGCGCAGCAAAACGGTGGCGCCGCAGATCAGCAGCGCGGTGACGAGCACGCTGGCCGTGACGCGCTCCCACAGCACGGGCGCGGCTGTTTGATCGGCCCCGGCTGCCCAGCGTGAGGCGAATCGTGTGGCGAATCCAGGCGGCAGCATCGCGTGGTGCGCCGTGGCGTCGCCGCGCTTCTCACGCGCGATTCTCCAGAGGCGTTGCAGGGTCTGCTGTGTTTTGTTTGTCATGACTTGGGTGGTTCGAGTTTTTCAAAAGCACGGCGCAGACGACGCCGTGCGCGGAACAGGCGGACGCTCGCCAAGCCTGCATTCCAACCGGCCTCGGCGGCGACATCGGCGAGCGACCGCTGGGCCAGCTCCACCTCACGCAGCAGCCATGCGTCGAGGGGGCGGAGCGTCGAGAGCAACTGATCGAGCAGTCCGCCTGCGGCGTCGGCGCGTGTGCTGGCCTGCGCGTCTTCAGCCGCGAGATTGTCGAGCAGCGCCGCCTGCTCGACGGTGAGGTCGGAGATGCGGTGTTCGGGGCGAGCCTTTTTCTTCCGCAGTCGGTCGATGCAGGCAAAGCGAGCCAGCCTCGATGCCCAGTGCTCGAGCGGTGCGTCGCCACGGAAGGTCGGGAGCTTGTTGAAGATCTTGAGGAAGATGTCCTGCATGAGGTCCTCGCTGTCCTCACGCAGCGTGGGGTAGGAGTTGACGATTCGCGCGATGTCGGGGCCGAGCCGCTCCACGAGGGCGCGCGCGGCCGGTTCATCGCGCTGCCGCACACGCGCGATGAGGCCGGCCATCTCTTCGCGGGCCATGGGTTCGGACATCCGGCGATGATGGCCCTGATGCCGGCGGGTGGAAAGAATGGATTCATCAGGGTTTGCGGAGCCGGAAGAATCCGCGCGGCAGGTTGGTGGTGAAACTCTGCGTCGTGCCCGTGAGGGAGCGTGTCGGCAGGTCGCCGACGGGCTGCCAGGCGCCGAGATCACCGCTGGCCTCGAGCACCCACCCGGGTCCTGTCGGGGGCCATGAGAGCTGGATCAGCGGCGGGTCTGGCTGGGAGATGGTGAGATCAGGCCACGCGGTCCATCCGCCTCGGATGATCCACGCCGTTCCGCTGGTGCCATTCGGTGTTGTGGTGGCGGCGTCATACCCGCCGAAGTAGAAAACGCCGCCGCCATCCGTGGCGAATGGTGACGCGGCGATGCAGCGCGTCGCGCGGAGGCTGTCACCGGCGACGAGTGGTGGCGTGAAGTTTGCGATGTCACCGGACTCATAAGTGCCGTCGCGATGACGGATGAGAAAGTGCGCGCCGTTGTGTGGTGGCCTGGGCGCGCCGGGATGCTCGACCCACAGGCTGATGAGATGGACCTGCTCGCCGGTCACTGGATCGGTCACTGGCGTGAAGCTGTTGTAGCCGATCCTCACCCCCGCGCCGCGCACGCTTTCGCTGTTCCATTTCCGCGCGAAGAAATCGCGCACATCCAGCTCCACCGTGACCGTGTTTCCGAGCGCGGGGTCGATGCGTTCGATCACCCCTGGCCACGAGCGGCAGCCGAGCAGCACCTCATGCTCTGCACCCAGTGGATCAGGCACGGCAGTCAGGCCGGTCATCACGCGGTTCTCCGGTGGCGCGGAAAAAACCGGCAGCGGGCCGGGCCAGCGATAGACGAGCGACCATGAGTTGGAGTTGTCGTCACGTACATAAAGGCCGCCCGCCACTGGAGCGGTGCCGCCGGCCTGACGCAGCCCGCAGGCGGCGTAGAGCAGTCCGTTTGCCTCTGCAAAACTCATGACGGGACCCGCGAGGCTCGGAGCTGTGCCCGGCGTCAGCGGCTCAGACGCGATCCACGTGATGCGACCGTCCGCGTTGGAGTCGTACACGCCGCGAAAAATCTCTCCGTTCGACAGGCCGGTGAAAATGTATTGCGTGGTGCCGGGCTCATTCAGCGAATCGATGTGCGTGGCGAACGCGGTGCCAAAGGCCGGGCCGTAGGCAGGGTTGTTTGCCGGATGCGAATCAAGCCAGGCACCGCCAGGCGTGCGCAGTCTCACGCTCGCGACTAGCTCGCCGATCCCGGTCACGTCACTCATGCTGGAGACGATGGCCTTCACCGGCGGAATGAGCGCCGAGCCTTCCCGGAAGAAGGTCACCGACTTCATCGCCTCAACGCGACCGTGGGCGGCGAAGGTCTCGTCCACCTGCCATGAGCCGCCGGCGCTTGTCTTCATCAGAACCTGCGCGCCCGACCAAGTGCCGCCGGCTGGATTGTTCCCCGCGCTGCCCTGCGCGGCGAAGAGCCGTCCGTCATGCTCGATGAGATGCGTGGTCTCAGTGCCAAAGGAAGGCGCGGTGCCTGCTGCGAAACTCAGATCGAAGCTCATGCCGGTGAAGCCGCCCGGTGCGCGCGTGTGATCCGGGCGCCTGAGGCCGGTGGCGGCGTGGCGTAGCTGCGTGGTGCCGGGCCCGTCATCCTGTGTGTAGTAAAAGAATGCTTCACTCGTGCCGATCACCGTCTCCGGATCGGAGCGGTTCGCGCTCGTGCCCGTGTCCACACGGCGTGTGATGCGGTGATTGGCATCGGGCCCGAGACCTAGCAGCCACATCTCGGTCGTGCCGGGACTGAGCGGATCATCGTTCGCATAGGCCGCGCACGAGAACCAGCTCACGCCGTTGAATCCTCCCGCACCGTGCAGCGGCTTCATTGAGTAAAGGAAACGTGCCGGCGAGGTCGCAGGCAAGGCAAGCGCCGCCACCCGGACGAATGTGTTGTCAGGCGTGGTGTGCGGATCGCGGTAGATGGCGATTGCACTGCGGTCCACCACGGCCGCGTAGCACAGCTCATTGTTGAACTCGGGCGCGTGGAAGGCGCACACGTCTGTTTTTTGGCCGGGATCAAGATTGTCCGAGATCATCACCGCCGTGCCATTCGCCGTGCGATGGCGCGCGATCTGCGTCGTCGTGGGCGCGGCAGGCGGGTGCGCCGCGAATGCGAAGTCGGCCGTGCCGGGAATCCAGCGCCCATTGCCGGCTCCGCCCGCGTGATCGGGAATCACCGTGCCGTCCCCGCCCGATGTCTCGTCCTTCCAGACTGTCGCCGAACTCGCTGCGCTGCCGAATCGGAACGACACCTTCGCCGTCGGCTGCGCCGGCCATTGGCTCACGCGCACGCCGAAGCTGTCGCTCACCGCGCTCGTGGTCAGCGGGGTGCGCGTGACGGTGGTGCCCAGCAGGGCGCGCCACACCTGCTGGTGCAGCAGACCGTCGGGCTTCGTGTAATAGAGCGCAGTGCCGCCGGATGACGTGCCCCATTGCGCACCGCTCGTCGCGAGGGTCAGGGGAGCGAGGTTCACATCCACGGATTCATCCGCGCCGTGAACCGATGACAAGAAGCCCGTGACCGGATCCACAGCGCCGCGCCACAGCGTGTTGAGGTCATCTTGGAATGCGAGGTGCATGCCGTCGGGATGAAACTCAGGATCGACATAGGACACGGTCTCGGATCCGATGCGGAGGTCCTCGCTGACAAAAGCGGGCGTGGTGAAGTTTAAATCGTCCACGGCCCAGCGCGGCCGGGCCATCTCCGCCGCCCACGTGTCGAAGGCCGCCACCATTTCCTGCACCTTCTCCGGCTCCGACGCGGCGAGGTTATTTTGCTCGCCGATGTCCGTGGTGAGATTGTACAGCTCCCACGTCGCGTCGATGCCGGGCTTCACGAGCTTCCAGTTGTCGCGCCGCATCGCACGCACGCCATCGGGTGCCTCGCCCCCAGCCTGGCTCGCGCCGTTCGTCTCGATGCGCCAGAACAAATCAGCGTGCGGCACAGCGGTCGTCTGCCCGAGAAGATAGGGAAGCAAGTTCACGCCATCGAGCTTCCATGCCGAAGGCACGATGCCACCTGCTGCGGCGACTGCGGTGGGCAGGATGTCCAGCGTGCTCACCGGCGTGTGCACCACCAGGCCCGCGGGCAATCGTGCGGGCCAGCGCATGAGGAACGGCACCCGGATGCCGCCCTCGTAAACTGACGTCTTGCCGGCGCGCAGCGGCCGATTGCTCGCGGCGCTCTGGCTGCTGATGTCGCCGCCGTTGTCGCTGGTGAAAAACACCAGCGTGTTGGAGTCGAGGCCAGAGTCGAGCAGCGTCTGCATGATGGCGCCCACTGCGTCGTCAAGACCGGCGATCGCGCAGGCAAGCTCCAGCCGCAGACCTGTCGGCGGATTCGGCAGCGTGGCGAAGCGCGACGCATACGCTTGATGCTGGCCGTCGAAAGGGAAGTGCGCCGCGCTGAACGGCACGTAGAGCAAGAAGGGCACGGTCTTGTGCGCTTGGATGAAGTTGATGGCCGCAGTTCCAAGGGCGGTCGTGAGGTAGGCGCCGGGCAGTAGCGACTGCGGCATTCCATTGTGCTGAATGGGGTCATGGAAGTACTTCGGCAGCGCACTCGCGCCGAGATAGTCGTGATGACTCTCGAGGAAGCCGAAGAACTCCGCGAAGCCGCGATCGTTGGGATGGTACGGGGAGTTGCTCGGCCCGTTGGGATCCTTCCACCCGAGGTGCGATTTGCCCACCCATCCGGTCGCATGGCCCATCGCCTGAAACCGGTCGCCGATGGTGGACTCCGTTGCGGGCAGACCGAACGCGATGTTGTGCTCAAGCGTGATGCCGGGGTTTGTCTCGTGCCCGAAGCGGCATTGATGCCGGCCCGTCAACAGCCCGGCCCGCGACGGGCTGCACACTGGCGCGGTGACGTAGCCACTGGTGAATCGCACTCCACCCGTGGCCAGTGCGTCGATGTTCGGCGTGAGGAGATCGTCAGGGGTGAGCGGATCGGGGTCGCCCGCTTGCATGAACCCGAGATCATGCCAGCCGAGATCATCCGCGACGATCACGATGACGTTTGTCGCCTTCGCGCATGACGCTGTAGCCACGAAGAAGAAGGAGAAGAGAGAAAAAGAGAGCAGTCGGAATGGCATGACGACCCTTGCGACGGATCACCAAGGCGGAGATTACACGCGGGGTGATTTTTTTGCCGCTGTCGGCCAATCCTTCGTGCGTGGCGCCGAGGCGGCGGGAGGCCTCCGCGTGTCACTCGAGCCGCCACTTCGCCTGACGGAGCACGGCGAGCTTTGGCTCCTTCATGGATTCATACCAAAGGGTCAGCAGCGTGCCGTCGGAAAGCTCGACCGTGCTCGGATAGCCGAGATCGCCGCCCATGCCATCGGCGGACAGCGTGATGGCGTCGCCCCAAGTCTTTCCGTTGTCGCCGCTGACGCGCGCCTGATTTCCGAATGGCGCGCGGCGGTGGCCGTACGTCATGAGCAGGCGTCCATCCCGAAGCTTCAGCAGATGCGAGGGCAGGCCCCACACGCCGATGCTGTGCGGCGCGCTCCATGTCCTGCCGCCGTCGGTGGATTCGCTCTGCAATGTCTCGCCCTTACCTGCAGCGTTGTGATTGCGGATCTGCGCGATGAGCGTGCCATCCGCAGCCTCGATGCAGTGCAGTTCGTGATAGTTCTTCGCCGCGTCGCCCTGGCGCGCCGGAATGTCCGCGAGCCACTGCCAGGTGAGGCCGTCGTCCTTTGATTCTGCCACGCCAATCTTTTTGTCGGCCGTCCAGAGATGCTTGCCCGCATAAAGCAGCCGCCCGTCCTTCAGCTGCGCCGGTCCGTGCGGGCTGTTTACCACGGTGGGAATGCGGTTCGACCACGACCTGCCGCCATCCGTCGAGCGGATCAGCCACTCGCCGAGTTCGGCTTTGCGGTCCGCATCCCCGAGGCGCTCGTGCGCCGACCTCCACTTCGCAAATCGCTCGGCGCTCATCGCCTTGGACACCCAGCCCTTGTCCGTGTGCTCCGCCATCGCTGTCGCCTTGTTGAACGAGTCCTCGTAGGCCAGCGAGGTGAAGGTCGTCACCAGCAGGGTTCCCTTCGCCGTCTCCAGCACGCCGGAATCGCGGTCATCCGTGGCGCTGTCGAGCAGCACACGCGGCCACGTCCACGTCACTCCGTCATCACGCGATGTCATCGCATGCACCTGGCCGAATGGACACACATGCGACTCCCGGCCGCCCGACCAGGAAACCCACAGCTCCCCGTTGCCGCGCCGCGCCACGGTGGGCCAGCCGTGATAAAACTCGGGCTGTTGCGAGATGACCTTGGTCTCGATCACCTTCGCGGCGGGAACAGCGCCTCGAGCGAGGAAGGGGAGTGCGAGAGCGGTCGTGGTGGCGGTGGAAAGAAAGTTGCGGCGTGTCTTCATGCGCACACTACGCCGCAGTCGTCCACGCTGTTTCGCCTCATGAAAGCGTCCGGCCATTTCAAGTCAGGCCGCTCGTCACGTTCCGCCGCGCAGCCTCAGCCGTGCCGGCCTTTGAACGTGAGTTCGGCGATGCCCGACTTGTCGAGTCCGCCGAGTCCGAGCGCGATCATCTTTTGGTACTGCGCCTCGGTGGCGGAATTCAGCGGCAGGCTCAGCCCCGCCTCACGCACGAGACCTGCGGCGATGCCGCTGTCCTTCGCCGCATGGTCGGCCGAGAACCAGCAGTCGTGCTCCCGCGCGACCATGTCGCCTGCGTCGGTCTCCAGCACGCGCGAGTTTGCGCCGGTCTGCGAGAAGACCTCGCGGATCATGGCGAGGTCATGCCCCAGCGCGTCTGCCAGTCCGAGGCCTTCGGCCAGACCGGCGGTGTTGATGTTCATCACCATGTTCACCAGCGCCTTCACTTCGGCGGCGCGGCCCGCACCGCCGATGAAGCGGCGGTTCACGCTCATCTGCTCGATCAGCGGCAGCACCTGCTGATAAACGGACTCATCTCCCGCGAGCATCAGATAGAGCTTTCCTTCCCGCGCATGACTGATGGAGGAGGCCATGCACGCTTCCAAACTGTGCGCGCCGGCTTTCTCCGCTGCGGCATACACCTCGCGATGAATCGCCGGCGAGAGCGTGGCGCAGTTCACGAAGATCTTTCCCGTCGCGTTCACCAGCAGGCTGTCGTCCGCGCGAAAGAATATCGCGCGCATCGAATCATCATTGGTGACCACGGTAAAGATCACGTCGGCCGCCGCAGTCACATCCGCCAGCTTCGTGCATGCCTTCGCGCCTAGCTCCGTGGCGATGGATGACGCGGCCTCCGCGTTCACATCATAGACGGCGGTGACGGCGTATCCGCACTCCTTCAGCCTGCGGGCCATGTTGGCCCCCATGCGGCCCACTCCGACGAAAGCGACGCTCTGCTTCATGACGCGGCGCGGGGCTCAGGGGAAGAACGGATTGTTTGCCTTCTCCTCGCCCACCGTGGTGAGCGGGCCGTGGCCGGGGCAGATGACCGTGTCATCCGGCAGCGACAGGATCTGCGTGCGGATGCCTTCCAGCGCGTCGGCATACGACACATTCGGGCCGCCGATGGAGCCGGCGAAAATCGCATCGCCCGCGATGGCCAGCGTGCGGGACAGGCCCGTCACCACATAAGTCGTGCCGCCTTCCGAGTGGCCGCGCGTGAGGCGTGGCTCGATGCTCAGCGCGCCCACCGTCCACTTGGCAGTGCCGATCTCAAAAGTCGTCGTGCCCGGTTGTGCCTCGAGCGCGTTGGAGAAAACCTGCGGGCTCCCCGCCGCCTTCAGCGCATCCAGCGCGGCCACGTGATCGACGTGCGTGTGCGTGAGGAAGATGTGCGTGAGCGTGAGGCCCTTCTCCTTCAGAAAGGCCAGCACCGGCTTGGCATCCGCGCCCGTGTCAAAGGCAGCCGCAGTCTTCGACGCCGGATCCCACACGAGGTAGGCGTTCACATGGTAGTCTTCATGCGCCGTGTTGAACTGCGCCAGACCCTCCACCTCCACCGGTTGCGGCGCGTATTCGTTCCGCGCGAGCGCGACGAGACGCTTCGCATCCAGCTTCAGGGCCGGCCCGAGTTTCAGCAGCGCGGTGTGGTGAAACTCACCCGCCTTCAGCGCGCGCAGCGTGTCCTCATACGGCCCGATGGCCGCGCGCAGAAACAGCGCGCGGTCCGTGTACTTTTGGCCGCGTTGCGATTTGGAAATGACGTCCGAGAAAGTGTCTTCGAGGGGGATGCTCATGGTGGGCGGTATAAAGGATGCGTTGCGACCGGTGGCAAGGACATTTCAGAATCACTTCACGTCGCGAAAACAGGCTGGAGGCCCTCGGTCCATCCACACCCTGGAAGGCTGTCCTCCCGCGCGGCGTCGGAGACGCAGTGTCGCCTCAGCGACCGAGACTCGCGAGATACGAGATCAAGTCCCGCAATTCCTCGCGCGTCAGGTTGACGATCAGCCCCTCTGGCATCAGCGATCCCGCCTCCTGCCGCTGTTTGATCTCGCCAGCGGTGAAGCGCGAGACAGTGGCGGAGAGAAAGTCCTTCAATTGCAGCTCGCCATTCGCGTCACTGATCTTGTAGCCCTGAAGTCGGCGGCCATCCTTCGTCAGAAGCGTCGTGGCGATGTAGCCCTCCTTGATCTGCCGGCCCGGCCACACCACCGCCTCGATCAGAAGCTCGACCGGCACGCCGCGCCCGACTGCATCCAGCTCCGGGCCGATGACGCCACCCTGATTGTCGATGCTGTGGCAAGCGGTGCAGTTCACCAGAGGCGAGGTGAAAACGGCGCGTCCCTTCGCGGCATCGCCTTTTGCTTTCACCTCGACGGCGAGTGCATTTACCCATTCAGGACTGTAAGCGGGCACGGTGTTCGACACACCGATCATGGCGCTGAGCACTGCGCTGAGTTCCGGCTCGCTGCGCCCGGTTCCTGCCAACACGCGGATGGCCAGCTTCGCGGCATCAGCCGTGCAGGGTTTGGCTTTGAGTGCTGCGGTGAGTGACTTCGTCGCCGCATCACGCGGGAGCAAAGGCGCAAGCCATTGCCGCATCGTGTTCTCATCGGCGATGCTGCTGAACGCTTCCGCTGCCGCCGCGCCAGACTGAGACGCATTGTTTTGTGAGAGAGCGCTCAGCGCCGCGATGCGCACGGTCCACGGTTCCTTGCGGGTCGTCGCTACTGCGGTGAGCATCGCTGCATCGCCACCGAGTTTGCCCACCGCTTCGATGGCGGCCACACGCACGCTCGCATCGGCAGTGGATGAAATGCCAGCAAGCATCTCGACCTCGGGTTTCAAATCCTTCACTCCCCACGCCGCCGCCAATCTGCAAGACGCCACACGCTGCGCAGTCGTCCCCGCCCTCAATAGCGAGTGCATCAATGGCAGTGAACCGGTGGGGGCCTTGAATCCACGCTGCGCCGCAGCCTCAGCGAGATCATCGAGAATACCCTGATCCTTCTGCCCAAGCTTGAGTGCGCGCAGCATGTCACCCGGCTCACCTTTGCGCACGAGCGCAGCGCTGAGTGCTCGCTTCACTCCGTCGCTGAGTGTGCCGCCTTGCTGCTCAAGCAACGTCCTGGCCACGCCAAGAATCTCGGCGCTGCCCTCCTTCTCCACGAGATAAGCCAGATGCTTCGGCGGAAGTGAATCGAGCAGCGAAGGCGACGCGCCCTTCGTCACCAGCAAAGGCTTCCACTGCGGTGCCGTGGCGTGAACCGCCAGCCACAGCGCACGATCCAGAAACGAGTCCATCGGCTTGTCGAGAACGCTGAGCAGAATCTTGAGATTGTACAAACCCGGCGGAAGCCGTGGTTGGAGCCACAAGCAAGGCATCTCTTTTGTCTTAGCCATCGCCACCACGGCTTCCAGGCGGACGCGCGAATTCACGTCACCAATGAGACCCGCCAAATAGTGATCCGGTTCCCCCAAATTGCTCTTCCATTCGGCAATTGATCTTGCCGCAAGCATCCGAAGTTGGTTTTGCTCTGAACTAAGCATTCGCAGGACAAGGCTTTCATCGACTGACGCGAATGCCATGTGCATTTGCCAGGCGACCTCAGTGCTTCGAAGTCTAGCGTTGCCATGCTTGCCAAAGAAATCGGACTCGCTTTGGATCTTTGGGTGTTGCAAAACTTCGTCACGATTCCGTCCGAGCAACAAGCGCTCAGCTTGGTATTGGCTCCAGCGATCTCCGGTTGCCAACTGATCCAGCAACTCCGCTACTGACGACTGAACACTGAGCACTGACTTCTTTTTCAGCTCCCTTCCATTCTGCACCACCCGCCAAATCCTCCCATGCGCCGTGTCGCGGTTCGGATGGCGGAAGCTCGCTTGGTAGTGGCCGATGATGGGATTGTACCAGTCGGCGATGTAGAGCGCGCCGTCGGGGCCGAAGCGGACATCGACGGGGCGGAAGGCGACGTTGTCACTGGTGAGGAGCGGCGGCTGCTCGATGGCCTCCATGCCGCTGGGGTTGTCTTTGTCGTCGATGATCTTGTAGCGGAAGATCGCGTTCTCGAAGAAGCCGCCGCTGATCACCTCGTCCTGCATGGTGTCGGGCCAGTGGGAATTGCCGACGATGTCCACTCCGCAAAATTTGCGCAGGCCGTCGGTCTTGATGATCTGGCCGCTGAACGGCAGCATGAAGCGCGTGAGCAAAAAGTG
>JANOBO010000218.1:0-20427 GCA_031411695.1 Verrucomicrobiaceae bacterium | reverse complement strand
TCACACGGAAGTCAGCGAGTTCGGAGATGTGGATGAGGCCGTCTTTGTTTCCAAAGAGACGCATGAACGCACCGAAGTTCGTGGTGGAGACAACCTTGCCTGTGTAGGTCTTGCCGACTTCGACCTCGGCGCTGACGCCGCTGATCATCTCGACGGCGCGCTCGAGGCCTTCCTTGCGGGTGGCGTAAACGTAAACGGTGCCGTCGTCCTCGATGCTGATCTCGGCGCCGGACTCGGCCTGGATGGCCTTGATGTTCTTGCCGCCAGGGCCGATGAGCTCGCCGATTTTCTCGGGGTTGATCTTGAGGATCTCGATGCGCGGTGCGTGCGGGCTCAGCGGCTTGATCTCGCTGATGGCGTTGGCCATGGCGCGGAGAACTTCGGTGCGGCCGGTTTTTGCTTTTGCGACGGCTTCTTCAAGAATCGCCAGCGGGATGCCGGGGAGCTTGAGGTCGAGCTGGTAGCCGGTGACGCCGTTGTCGGTGCCGCAAAGCTTGAAGTCCATGTCGCCGAAGTGATCCTCGCTGCCGAGGATGTCCATCATGGTGACATAGCGCTTCATGCTGTCGCCTTCAAACTCTGAGACGAGACCGACGGAGATGCCACCGACGGGCCGGGTGAGGGGCACGCCAGCATCCATGAGCGCCATGACGCCGGAGCAAACGGAGGCCATCGAGGTGGAGCCGTTCGACTCCATCACTTCGCTGCTGATGCGGATCGCATACGGGAATTTTTCTTTTGGCGGAATGACTGGCGCGATGGAGCGCTCGGCAAGCGCGCCGTGGCCGATCTCGCGACGATTCTGACCGCCGAAGCGGCCGCACTCGCCGACTGAGAACGGAGGGAAGTTATAATGGAGCAAGAAGCGCTTCTCGCTCTCGCCACCCGCGTAGTTGTCGAATTCCTGGGCCTCGTCGGCCGGAGCGAGGGTGCAAATGGCCAGCGCCTGTGTCTCACCGCGAGCAAAGATCGCCGAGCCGTGCGTGCGAGGAAGCACGGAGGCTTCACCGGAGAGCTGGCGGATCTGGTCGAGATTGCGACCGTCGCAGCGGTTCTTTTTGTCGAGGATCGAGATGCGGAACGCCTTCTTCTGGAGGTAATCGAACGCCTGGCCGATCTCAAAGCCGGTGGCCTCAGGGAACTTGGCCTTGATGGCGGTTTCGACTTCGGACTTCAATGCCGCGACGGCTTTGTTGCGCGCGACCTTGCTCGGCTGATAGAGAGCGGCTTCGATGCGATCGCCGGCGATGGCGTAGGCGACTTCGAGGAGTTCATCCTTGGCGAACATCAGGGGCATGACGCGCTTGGTCTTGCCAGCGGCGGCGGCGAGTTCTTCCTGCGCTTTCACCAGCGGCTGGATCGCGTCCTGGGCAAAACGCAGCGCATTGATGAAGTCAGCTTCGGGCAGTTCGTTGGCGGCGCCTTCGATCATGATCACGTCGGTCTTGTTGCCGACATACACGAGATCGAGATCGCTTTCCTCACGCTGGGAGTGCGTCGGGTTGGCGACGAAATTTCCGTTCACGCGACCGATTCGCACGGCACCGATGGGGCCTGCGAACGGGATGTCGGACACACAAAGAGCGGCGGACGCGCCGTTGATCGCCAGGATGTCGGAGTCGTTTTCACCATCCGCGCTGAGGAGGAGGGCGACGACTTGTGTTTCGTAGAAATAGCCTTTCGGGAATAGCGGACGCAACGGGCGGTGCGTCATGCGGCAGGTGAGGATTTCCTTTTCGGTCGGGCGGCCTTCGCGCTTGAAGTAGCCACCGGGGAAGCGGCCTGCTGCGGATGCTTTTTCCTTGTACTCCACGGACAGCGGGAAGAAGTCGAGACCTTCCTTGATCTTGGTGGCGGAGACGGCGGTGACAATGACGATGGTGTCACCGAGACGGACTGTGACAGCGCCGTCGGCGAGTTTGGCGAGTTTGCCGGTCTGGATCTCAATGGAACCCGAGCCGACTTGGGCGTTTGCGGTATGGATGGACATGATGTCTTCTTGTTTCTTCTTTGTTTGTTTTTGGGAAAGGGGCGCTGCGGCGCTCTGTCCAGGCTGGAAGCAGCCGGTTGCGTTGAACGCCGATGTGGCGTCACGAAACTTTTACGGTCACGGGATCACGACAGGTGACCTAATCCGGGACACAGAAGCTCCAGCCTGAAAGCAACAGAGGGCGATGCCGGAGCATCACCCTCTGTGAAAAATTAGCGGCGGAGACTGAGGCTCTTCAAGAGCTTCGTGTAG
Source organism: Verrucomicrobiaceae bacterium (assembly GCA_031411695.1). Taxonomy (GTDB): domain Bacteria; phylum Verrucomicrobiota; class Verrucomicrobiia; order Verrucomicrobiales; family Verrucomicrobiaceae; genus JAIBCL01. Next base: position 18,185 of record JANOBO010000218.1, on the reverse strand, counting down.
CGATCTTCGGCGGTCAGTTTGAGGTAATCGAGGAGCTTCCGGCGACGAGCGACCATGCGAAGAAGGCCGCGACGTGTGGAGTGGTCCTTGGCATGCACGGCGAGGTGCTGCGTGAGGTAATTGATGCGTTCCGTGAGAAGTGCGACCTGCACATCGGCGCTGCCGGTGTCTTTGTCGTGCAATTGGAAGGCTTTGGTATCTGCGGTGGGTGCTGCGGCGGTCATGGTTGATGCTGACTCGTTGTCAGTCGTTTGTTTGGTCTGGTTTAGGAGGCCGCGAAGGAACCACAGAGCGCCCGATTGGCAACCAAAAGTTTCCCCCGTGTGACGCAAAGCTTGACCAACTCAGCACGATTCTGCTAAAACGTTAATATTCAGAATATTAACTCCCATGAAAACACATTCGCTCGCTGCCGCACTCGCACTCCTCACATTGACCGCCATGCCGGCCACGGCGGCCACATTGCTCTTTGATCTCCAGGGCATCGCTGGCATTGGACTTCTCCCCGGTAACGAGCCTGGAGCCATCACAGGAGGCACGGGGGGAGAGATCGGTGCCGGGATCACCTATGATGATGTTACCAACATTCTCAGCATCAACATCGGGTGGGGAAGCTCCCAAGGATTCACCGATCTGAGCAGTGCATCTAACAACTCCCACATCCACGGGCCAACGGCCGCCAACAACGGTTCAGGCTTCACACAGACGGCTGGCGTGTTTGCCACTCTAACGAGATCGAGCAATTTGGCCACCGGCGGCACCACTATTCAGACTGTGTCCTTTCCCACTGCGCAAAACGAAACTGACCTGTTGAACGGCAAGTTTTACATCAACATCCACACGGCCAACAATGGCGGTGGCGAGATACGCGGCTTCCTCGTCCAAGTCCCGGAGCCATCCCGCGCACTGTTTGCACTGTTCGGAGTCTCCGTGATTGGGTTTCGTCGGCGTCGGTGAGGGGAGCGGGTCGGCGATGTCGCCCTGCGAATCCAAGGTTTACAAAACCGTTCGTCTGGTATTACTCTTGCTGCCTCATTGGGAGCGAGGTGACGCGCTCGTTTCCCGAAACCCATCACTCTCCCCGACTCCACCATGCCAGAACTCATTTCCAAAGGCGGACCGCTCGTCTGGTTGCTTATTGGAGGACTTTGCTTCGCGGTGGCCGTGTTTCTCGAGCGGCTCTCCTATTATCATCGCGCGAGCATGAACATCGGGGAGTTCCTCGCCGGCCTGTCGAGTCTGGTGCGGCGGAAGAACTACGCGGAGGCTCTCCAAGAGTGCGTGGCCACGCGCGTCCCGGCCGGTCGTGTTATCCACGCTGCGCTTCTTCGGCATCACTTACCGCGGGAGCAGATCAAGGAAGTGGTGCAGGAGGCGGGGCAGATGGAGGTCACACGGCTTGAGCGTTTTCTGAGCATCCTCAACGCCATCGCGCATGTGGCTCCGCTAATTGGACTTCTCGGCACGATGATCGGCCTGCTGGACAGCTTCACGAACCTCTCCTCCGCCAACGGGGTGATGACGCCATCCGAGGTGGCGAAGGGTGTGTACCAAAGTCTGGTCACGTCGGCGCTGGGTCTGGTGGTGGCCATTCCATCGTACCTTTTCTTCGCGTTCCTTTCGGCGAAGTCGCGCTCCATCATGCATGACCTCGAGCGCGCGGGGATCGAGATCGTGAACATCATCGACGATGCGCGGCTGGACACCGGCTCGGAGAGCAGCATCGTCGAATTTCGCCAGCCTGACGCCCTCACCGAGAGGAAGCGCGCTCAGAAAAAGTAGCGCCGCGCGCGTCGTCCCACTCGATCCAAGGGAATGAAGCTCGAGAGTCATTTGCCGCGCCAGAGTCCCTGGCTCTACACGGTGCCGCTGCTGAACACGATCCTGCTGCTGTTGGTGTATTTTCTTTTCAGCTCGGGCTTCGTGATCCCTTCGGGCGTGACCGTGAATCTGCCGCAGTCGGCCTCGCGGCTGAGCGGTTTCGACCGGGCGCACATCATCACCATCGCCGCCGGCGAGGATGCGCCGCTGTATTACGACGGGGTCAAGGTCACGCTGGATGGTTTGAGCGAGGCATTGGAGCGCGACCGGAAGAAAGACCGCAGGGCGATCATTCACGCCGACGTGCGCGCGCCATTTGGCAAGGTCACACGGGTGACGAACACCGCGTTGGCGATGGGATTTGAGATCGCCTACGCGACGACTCCGCCCGCGTTTAGCAGCCCATGAGCATGGAGGACGACTCAACCGGGCTGACCTTCCAGTGGCGGGATCGCGACCGGCCTCTCACGCGGCTCTTTTTCTACCTGGTCGTCACCGTCGTCGGGGCGGGCTGCTTTTTCATGTTGTTTAAGGTGGTCTATCCCCAGGCGCGGCATTTCTCGACGGCGCCGCAGCAAGTGCTGTTCCTCGATCCGTCACAACCGGCGACTCGTGACATCGTGAACCGGACTGCCGACGACAACTTCCTTCTACTCAGCCCTGACTCCGACCCGTCACGCATGGAAGCCAGCTCGCGCGGGAGCTTTCCGGTGTTCAAGCCCGGCTTCTCAGGCTTCGAGATGAAGCTCGTGGATCTGCCAGGGGTGGAGGATAAACGCACGCTGCCTCGCGTGTTCGGCATCGCGGACATGCCGCTCCCTCCTGTGGCCACGGTCATGAAAGCGAAGGAAAGCGCGGGCGGTCCGGCGGGGAGGAATGCGTCCGTGTTGCGCGTCGTCCTGCTGGGGGAACTACGCACTCGTGAGCTGGCTACGTCGCGTGACATCAGGGGCATCACCCCGAGCGAGGCCATGCTCCCCAGGTTCCGGCTTTGCGTGAATGAGACGGGCCGGGTCACTTTTGCGCTTCCTCTCGACAGCGTGGCTGATGCGAAGCTGATGAGATTGCTCCAGAGGCGTCTGACGAGCCTGCGCTTCCGGCCTGCTGACGAAGCAGGCGTGCAGTGGGGCGATGCATCCTTCGTCTGGGAGAGTGGAAAACGATGATCAAGGTTTCCCTCAGCGACCTCATCTTGATCGGCATGGCGTTTGGCGTCTTGCTCGTCTGCGCGCTCTGGGTGGTGGCGGTCCTCAATGAACGGCGACTGAACCGGCGGATCCGCGACAACGTCGTGTTTTGCCGCATCTGCGGATCGGCCTATCAAACGCTGAGCGGCGTGGAGACATCCCTTTGTCCCATCTGCAAGACACCGAACGAGAAGAACACGATGGACGCCATCTGAAGGCGCGGGCTCACACCTCAACACGCCGCTGGTGTCACGGGTCTGAGTGGCCCCGTGCCATCTCTTTGAAGAGCGCGCTTATCTTCGCAGTGCCGGCACCTGGCGCGTGAGCAAATGACGCGCCATCGAGAGCCGCGACCGGATGGACCTCACGTGTGGTGGATGTGATGAAGAGTTCATCACTCAGGGGCGCCTCACTCCGCATGATGGGTCGTTCAGTGACGCGGATCCCATTGCCTTTGCAGACTTCGATGACCAGCGCGCGCGTGACGCCAGCGAGGCAGCCGGATGAAAGAGGCGGGGTGATCACCTCATCGTTCTTGATCAGGAAGACATTGCTGCCAGCGCCTTCGCACAGCTCGTCGCGTGTGTTTAAAAACAAGGCTTCCCCGGCTCCTTTCCCCCGGGCGAAGGCGAGCGCGCGGACGTTCTCAGCGTACGAGATCGCTTTCACGCCGACGAGCGCGCCGCGTTCGTTGCGGGGCCATGGCACGGTGACGAGGCTCTCGGTGTCCGGCCAAGGCGTCAGTGGTCCGCACGCGATGAGCACCGTGGGGCGCGCATGGCCTTTGTCTGAGCCGAGCGGCCCTTCGCCGCTGGTCACTGTGACGCGCAGCCGCGCATCTGGCATCTGGTTCGCGTCGATCACCTCCCGCATTCCCTCGAACACGATCTTGGCGGCGGGCGTTTCGATTCCCAGCGTCTCGCACGAAAAACGCAGGCGCTCCCAGTGTCGGCGCGCGGCAAAGGGGACTCCCCCGCGCGCCACCAGCGTCTCGAATGCGCCATCACCCACCAGCAGGCCGTGGTCGAAAGGTGAAACTCGGGCCTCGTCTGCGGCGATGATTTTGCCGTTGAGGGAAACAAAAAAATTGGAGGCCGGACTCATTGCGTGGCAAACGGTAGGACAGGGATTCAGCCCGACCACCACAAAGTTCGTTGCTTGCCTCACATGAGCGTGGCAATGGCGGAGCCGGTGACCGCCTCTCTTCTGACCGCATTGCTCTTTGCCTGTTCCGGCATCTGCGGACAGCGCAGCGCCACCGCGCTCGGTCCTCTGCGTGCAAACGCGCTGCGCCTCGGCATCGCCACGATCCTGCTGGGACTGATGGCGGCTCTCTTTGCGCCTGTGCCGTTTTTCTCGGACGCCATTCCTTGGTTGGTGCTCAGCGGCGCTGTTGGGTTTGGAGCGGGAGACATCGCGCTCTTTGCCGCTTATCCTCATCTCGGGGCAAGGCTGACTTTGCTGATCAATCTTTGTGCCGCGCCTCTCTTCGGCGCGCTGGGTGAATGGATGCTGATCGGCACGCGCCCGACTTTTCTACAGGCCGTCTATTGCGTGGTCATCGTGGCCGGCGTCGTGATGGCGTTGAGTTCCCAGATCAAACGGCCGCGCTCCGGTGGAGCTGGCTTTCGTGTCGGCTTGATTGCCGCGGTCGCGGCGGGCGCCGGGCAGGGGATTGGGGCCGTGCTCACCCGCCTGGCGAAGGCGAAGGCCATCGCCGCGCACGATCACTTCACCGGAATCAGCGAGGCATTTGTGCGTGTGGTGCCCGGTTTCGTCCTGTCTGCTCTGGTGTGGTGGGTGGCGTTGAAGTTGCACCGTGCGCAGAATGCATCTTCACCGCATCGGCGATGGACCGCTTGGGTCGTTGGTGCCGCTGTCTTCGGGCCGGTGCTTGGCGTGAGTTGCTTCCAGTGGGCGCTCGGGCAGCAAACCAGTGCGGTGGTGCTCTCGATCACAGCCACGACACCCATCATCGTCATCCCGATGGCGATCTATATGGATGGCGAAAGAGTCGGCGCGGTGAGCTGGATAGGCTCAGCCATCGCGGTGATCGGCGTCATAGGGGTGCTCGCGGCCGGGTGACCGTTGATGCGGCTCTCGATATCGTAGAACATGTGGCGGACATGCGGGTAATGAGTTCTGCCTCGGAGCAGCGCCCGGCTGCGCTCGAGCGATCCCCACTGGATGACTTCAATGTCCACATTGCGCACGCCCCAGTCGTTCATCTGGCCTTGAGTGGGCCTGTAAAGGTCGATGGTGCCGGTCCCAATGAGTGCGCTCCCGTAATCATCCACCTCGTAGACGACTCCCGGTTCGCTCGCGATCCGGAATCGTGTGCCGACCGGATATCGGGACCAGTCGGCGGCAGCGCTGCGCACCGCGCCGTATTTCAAAAAGGTGCCGACCGCATTCAGATGACCGTACGCGACGTGATCCGCCTCGTCGTGGCAGTAGGCGGTGGTGCGGACATTTGGGAGCTGTTCGCCGATCCATGTGGCATAGACAGGACTGGTCGTGGGTGCGGCGGACTGTGACGGCGTGTTCACCACAAAAAAGTAGCTCGACATCATCTCAGGACGAAACCTCGTGCCGGCGACCACCGCCTTCCGTACCTCGTAAGTCTGATTGGGTGCCAACGCTCGCGCCTGGGAGTGGAAAGCGTTTTGGAGCGCGCAGGAGGGCAGAAAAGGTGCCGCGAGTGCACACAGGAAACCGGCTTTGATTGGATGTTTCATATTCGCCGACGTTTGAGTTGGAATCAAACATCCATGACTTATCCAGTAAATTCAATACAATTAATAGAATTAGAATACTTATTTCTTATGGAGAATCGGAATTGGAGCTTTCCACCATGGCGGGACGGACATCACGGGACAGTCGGCAGCGCGACAAGCATCGCGTGCTTGAGCGGCACGTGTCCGGGGCTACCATCGTGAAATGCAACTCAACCACGGCATCCATCTCGGCTACTGCACCAACATCCATCGCGGAGAATCGTGGGGCGAAACCTTTGCCGGGCTGCGAGACCACACGATGCGGGTGCGCGCTCGCGTGAGCGGCGGGAAGCCGTATGGCATCGGTCTGCGGCTCAGTGAGATTGCCGCGCGCGAACTCCGCTCGGGAAGCGCCCTGGCAGATTTCAAACGCTGGCTCGACGCGAACAACAGCTACGTTTTCACCATTAACGGATTCCCGTACGGCGCGTTTCACGGGCAGCGGGTGAAGGAGCAGGTCTTCAAACCGGACTGGACGACGAGAGAGCGGCTCGAGTACACCCAGGGGCTTTTTGACATCCTCGCTGAACTGCTTCCTCCGGGAATGAGCGGCAGTGTGAGCACTCTGCCGGGCTCCCATAAAGAGTTTGGCATCGGCGCGGAGGAACTGACTGCCATCTTCGACAACCTCAAGTCCTGCCGGGAACACATCGAGCGGGTCGCGGACAAAACCGGTCATGATCTTCATCTCGGACTTGAGCCCGAACCTCTCGGATTGTTCGAGACGAGCGGCGAGACGCTGAAGTTTTTCGGCCTCTATCTCGACCGGCATCCGGCTGACCACGACTTTTTCCGGTTCATCGGCCTGAATTACGACACCTGCCACTTGGCGATCGAGTTCGAGGAAGCGGAAACCGCGCTCTCGCGGATCACCGGAGCTGGCATTCGGCTGAGCAAGCTTCATTTCAGCTCCGCTCTCAAGTTAACGCCAACGCCTGAGAACTTGCAGCGCCTGCGTGGCTTCGACGAGCCGGTGTACTTTCATCAGGTGGTGATCAAGGAGGGCCACGACATGCCGCTGCGCCGGTTCCGTGACCTGCCCGACGCGCTAGATTTTGCGGCGAAAAACCCAGGCGAGCGCGGAGACGAATGGCGCGTGCATTTCCACGTCCCGATCCACGCACCGCCGAGCGGGGAGTTCGACACGACGCAGGATCACTTGCTGGGCGCGATGGATTGGCTGACGCAGAATCCCGCGAAGTGCCAGCACATCGAGATGGAGACCTACACCTGGGAAGTCCTCCCGGAATCCATGCGCAGCGGCGATGTCGTCGATCAGCTCGTCAAGGAATACGACTGGTGCCTTGAAGCGATGCGGACGCGCGGACTGGTCTGACAAACAGGGAGGCCACATCAATGCTCAAAGCTTGGCTGGAACTCGCACGCATCTCGAATCTGCCGACGGCATGGACCAATGTGCTTGCTGGTTGGCTGCTCGCCGGCGGAGAGCTTCGGGATCAGCGTCTGCTTTGGCTTTTGCTCGGTGGTTCGCTGCTTTACTGCGGAGGAATGATCTTGAACGACGCGGCGGATGCGGGGTGGGATCGCATACATCGGAAGGAGCGGCCGATCCCGCGCGGGAGTGTGTCGGCTGGGGCTGTTTGGCTGGTGGGTGTGGCTTGCTTGGCGTTTGGATCGCTCGCCTGCGTTCGGGGGCATTCAAACTTATGGCTCACGATAGCCTTGGTTGCCGTCATCATCGCATACGACGTTTATCACAAACCATGGGCTGGCTCTGTTGTGATGATGGGCCTTTGCCGGACGTTCCTTTACCTCGTGGCCGGATGGCCTGCGTTTCATGCGGCATACGCGGCTCGGCATCCTTGGCTGGGCGAAGGCTATTTGAATGATGGGGCGCGGCTGCCAATGGATAGACTGATGATGTTCCCTGCGCCGCTAATGAATGAAGGCCGCCTATTGCTTTCGGCGAGTTTGCTTATCGGCGCCTACATCGTTGGACTCACGATGATCGCGCGCATGGAGGGCAGGGGAACGAAGCCGAACCAAGGCGCGGTGTGGCTTGGCACGGCGTTGCTGTGGTCGCCCGGCGTCGTCGGGGTTGCCTCCATATTCACAGGTGACAGTCTGCTGGCGCTGATCTTCGTGGCGATGTTCGCGATCCTCATCTCCGTCACGTCTCGCATGATGCGCCGTGGCGGTGCTGAGATCGGCCGGGCCGTTGGCTGGCTGCTTGCGGGAATTGCTTTAGTGGATGCCCTCGCAGTAGCGAGGGTGTCGTTCGGTCTGGCCTGCGTCTTTGCGGCATGTGTGCCGCTGCTGCGCCTGTGGCAGAGAAAGATCGCCGCGACGTGATCGTTTGCCTCGCTTGCGAAGTGGAGGAAAGCGAGGGAGATTTCAACATGCTGCAGCGGAAAATCACGGTGGACTACACGCATCGCATCCTCTTCACGCGGGATGCGTTTGCGGATGCGAACACGGTCATCCGTGACCTGCTCAGCCTCAATGGCGTGGGCCGCCCCGCCAAGGTGCTGGTGTTCGTCGATGACCGTGTGTCGCAGGCAAATCCGAAGCTGGTGCAGCAGGTGATGAGCTACGCGGCGGCGCATCTGGATGTGATGCACCTCGCCGCAGATCCTCTGGTGATTCCAGGTGGTGAAGCATGCAAAAACGACTTCCGGCTCATCGAGCAATGCTGGCGCGCGATCAATGAGGCGGCGCTCGACCGGCACAGTTATGTCTTCGTCATTGGCGGCGGCGCTGTTTTGGATCTGGTGTGTTTCGCCGCCAGCACCGCTCACCGTGGCATCAGGCACGTTCGATTTCCCACCACCACGCTCAGCCAAGGCGATGGCGGCGTGGGCGTGAAGAACGGGGTGAACTACTTCGGGAAAAAAAATTGGGTCGGCTCGTTCGCCGTGCCGTTTGCCGTGGTAAACGACTTCTCTTTCCTCGAGTCGCTGCCCGAGCGCGAACGGCGCAACGGCATCATCGAGGCGATCAAGGTGTCGCTGATTCGTGACGCGAAGTTTTTCAATTACATCTGTGACAATGCGACGGCGCTTGCCGCGCTGGATCAAACCGTGCTGGAGCGCGTCGTGCAACGCAGCGCGGAACTGCATGTGGAGCACATCTCCTCAGGCGGCGATCCTTTTGAAATGGGTTCCGCCAGACCGCTGGACTTTGGACATTGGGCGGCGCACAAGCTCGAGCAGGTGTCGAATTTTCGCGTGGCGCACGGGGAGGCTGTTGCGATCGGCATGGCGGTTGACCTCGTCTATTCCGCGAAGACGGCAGTCATCGATGCCTCGACTGCCGAGCGAATCATCAGCCTCATCGAGCGCGTGGGCTTTGCCACCTACGCCCCGGAGTTGCTGCAGCGCAGCTCAAACGGCGAGCTGGTGATCCTCGCCGGGCTGGAGGAGTTTCGCGAGCATCTCGGTGGCGAGTTGAACGTCACTCTCGTGCCGGACATCGGCCGCAAGATCGAAGTCCACGAGATGGACCGCACGCTCATCGTCGAGGCGGTGGAGCAATTGAAATGCCGCGCGCAAGTGCACGCAACGCCAGCGTCAAGCGCCGCATGAGAACGATCACCGCAATCATCGCGATCTCCCTTTGCGTCCTCGGTCATCCCATGGCCGGCGAGCAGTCGCCGGAGGAGTTCAAAGGCCACGTTTCCATTGATGTCGGCTATCGGTATCTGCTTTCGCTTCCAGACGGCTACGAACCTGCCGCAGCACGGAAATGGCCGTTGATCGTTTTCCTCCACGGTGCCGGAGAGCGGGGCACCGACCTTGAACTGGTAAAGAAACACGGTCCGCCGAAACTCATAGCGGCCGGCCGGAAGTTTGAGGCCATCGTGGCCAGTCTGCAATGTCCGGCTGGGCAGATCTGGAACACGCACGGAATCAAGGCGCTGACGGACCACCTCGTCTCCACGCTCAAAGTGGATGCGGACCGCGTCTATCTCACCGGGCTGAGCATGGGGGGATTCGCCACATGGGAACTCGCGCTCGATCACCCCGAAACCTTCGCGGCGATCGTCCCCATCTGCGGCGGCGCTGGTGTGCGCTTCATCATGGCGGACAGAATCCGGAAATTGCCGGTGTGGATTTTCCACGGCGCGAAGGACCCCGTCGTTGAGCCTGCTTACTCCAAAAAGATGTTCGACGTGCTGACGAGGATTGGCGGAAATGTGAAGCTCACGATGTATCCCGACGCGCAGCATGACTCATGGACGGCGGCCTACGCTGATCCGGAATTGTGGAAGTGGCTTCTCGCTCAAAAGCGTCCGGCGCACTGAAAGGCTCAGGCGCAAGCTGTCACGCCAGCTCGGGCGTTGACGAAGAATTCAGAGACAATCGCGTCATCGTCCCGCACCGTCGGGCAACAACCCGCCCCCCCACCGACATGGATGCATCGTTCTGGTCTGTCTTTCTTCTCCTGCTCCTAGTGATCGATCCACTCGGCAATGTGCCCATCGTTCTCGCCGCGGTGCGTGGCATACCGACGCAGGAACGCCGGAGATTCGTGTTGTTGCGTGAGTGTCTCGTCGCGCTTGTCGTTTTGTTCGCGTTCCTTGCGCTGGGCCAGCAATTGTTGTCACTGCTCGGCCTTTCGCAGCAGTCAGTCGGGATCGCCGGCGGGATCGTGCTCTTCTTGATCTCTCTCCGGATGATCTTCGAGCCGCCGGAATCCGTGTTCGGCGGATTGCCGAGTGGTGAGCCTTTCATCGTCCCGCTGGCCGTGCCTTTCCTCGCCGGGCCGTCTGCGTTTGCCACGATCCTTTTGCTGGCCGCCCGGCCGCAGCCCGGACATTGGGGCATCGCGCTGGCGCTTCTGTTGGCGATGATCGTCACTGCCGCCGTGCTGCTAGTGGGCAGCAAGCTCGTGCTTTGGTTGGGCGAGCGGGGCCTCGATGCGTTTCAGCGGCTGATGGGCCTCGTCCTCAGCGCAATGGCTGTGGAGATGTTTCTTCGGGGTGCGCGAGATTTTGCCGCGTCGCTGCATTGATCCGCCCCGCCTCACACGCTGTGCCGCGCAGCCAGTGTGTCCTTCACGATGCGCATCAAATCAGGCGCCTCGTATGGTTTCGGCAGCGCTGCGGCAAAGCCGTACTCCGCCGGGTTTAGCATTGCGTGGTCGGTGGTGTTGCCGCTCGAGACGATGGCGAGGACATCGGAGTCGAGATGCCGGATCAGTTCCATCGCGCGCAGACCGCCCATTCCACTTGGGATCGTGAGGTCGATGATCGCCAGATCGATGGTCTTGCCCGATTTCAAGGACTCCTGATAGCGCCGCACCGCTTCACCCCCCTCGGTGCATTGGATGATCTCGATGCCTTCAGCGCGCAGGATGCGGGTGATCATGCCGCGCAGTAGGAGGTCGTCTTCCAGCACCAGCACGCGCTGGAAAGTCGGCGTCGGAGCAGGCGCATCCGCTGCAGGGTTGGGCTGCGGTGCCTGCACCTCAGCGAGGGGGCGTGTGACAATCTCGAAAATCGCGCGCTTCAAATCCGTCACCGATTGATACCGCTGCGTGCGGTCCTGCATCAGCGCGCGTACCACCACACCGTCGAGCCGTGGATCTGTGCCTGCGTGGGCGGAGGGTGACTGCCACGCGCCGCGCGGCACAGTGCCGGTGAGCATTTGGTAGAGCAGCACCCCGAGCGCATACACGTCGGCGCGGTGGTCGATGTCCGGCAGCGCATCGTGCTGCTCAGGCGCCGCGTAGTCCGGCGTGCCGAGAGCCATGTTTGTGTGCGTGACAAATGCATTCGGCTGGTCCAGTCGCTTCGCGAGGCCGAAGTCCGTGATCTTCACCCGGCCGTCATGGGCGAGAAGGATGTTCGCCGGCTTGATGTCCCGATGCACGATCCCGCGGCTGTGCGCATACTCAAGCGCGTCGCACACGGGCGCGATGACCCGCATGGCAAGGTCAGGCGTCATTTGCCCGGAAGTGATGACCTGATGCAGATCGATCCCGTGAATGAACTCCATAACGAAGTAGAGATACTCCGCACCGATGAAGCCAAAGTCGTGAATGCCCACGATGTTCGGGTGATTCAGCTGCGCCATGGCCTGTGCCTCCTGCCGGAAGCGCTCCGAGTAGCGGTAATCCTGCCCGTGGCTTCGGTGCATGATCTTGATGGCCACCTGGCGCCCTAGATTGACCTGCTTTCCCAGGTAAACCGCGCCCATCCCCCCGCTGCCGATCAACCTTTCAAAAACGTAGCCCCCAGGCATCATCCGCGTGAGTTCCTCGGGAGGCGGATAGGCCGGTGCCACGGGCAGCGGGCGGGCTTGGTTCGTTTCAAGTGGAAGCATGGGAGCGCGCGGGAAAGGTCGGGACGGTTGAAGGAAGCCGCAAGCTTTCTCTTCGGGCGGCGCGATGAAAAGGACAACGCCTGCGGGTCATCCGGCGATGATCGCCGTACCTGCGTGCGGGGTGCCACGGCGGCCCTCGCCAGGCGCGGTTTCATGTTGCGTGTTTGCCGGGCGGGAATGCCTTCCAAACTTGGCCCACTCCCTGCTTTAATCAGCGTCGAACACTGAGTTGCATATTTCGGGTCGTGTGGAAACCTCCGCGCGCTGGAGTCAACAATTCCAGTGTTCAATCAATCCTCAACTAACAACCCAAGACCAATACACATGAAATTGACCAAACTCGTCGCCGTCTCCCTGATGGCACTCGCCTCCGCCGCAAACGCGGGCCCATCGGCAAAGAACCCGCAAGCTCCGGATGCCATTGCTCCAGTCGATGACAGCCTCGGCTTCAGTCTCGCTGTCGGTTATGACACCAAGTACATTTTCCGCGGCGTTGACTTCGGAGATCATCTCGTCTGGGGCTCCCTCGTGGTGCCGATCAAGCTCACGGACAAGCTGACGTTCACGTTCGCCCCGTGGTATGGCAACATCGCCGACGGTGCTTATGATGAGCTCGATCTCGTGGCCGGCTTCACTTACGACCTCGGCTTCGCGACTCTCGGAGTCGGCTACACTTGGTATTATTTCCCGTTCAGCGGCTTCGACACTCATGAGCCAAACATCACCATCGCCAAGAGCTTTGGTAAGTTGAATTGGTTCGCCGGCGCTTATTGCGACGTCGAGGCCGACGGCGGCAAAGAAGGCTGGTACTTCGAGACGGGTGTGAACACCTCGATCCCGATCAATGACATGATCAGCCTCGTGCCAGAAGCGAAGGTGAGCTACGCCACCGACTACTACGGCCAGGACGGATTCAACAACGTCGTGGTCAAGCTCGGCGCGCCGATCGCGCTGACCAAGACCGCCACGCTCACCCCTTACATCGCAGGCTCCATCGCCCTTGAGGCGCTCGACGCGATCAATCAGGACAGCGAGCTCATCGGCGGCGTCAGCCTCACGGTCACGTTCTAATTTTCCAGGGCAGCCTGGAATCCATCATCTGCGAAGTGTTCTTGGTTGGAGCTTCGTGGAGCAATACAGTCCGGCGGGATTTTGGTTGGGTCCCGCCGGACTCTTTGCGTACAGGCGTCAGCGCGGATGGATTGCCGCGCATCTGGGTTCTTGACTTCCACTGCCGCCCGTTTCATATCCGCCGCCCATGAGCGAAGCATTTCCTGACATTCCGAAGATTCAATTCGAGGGCCCCAAATCGAGGAACCCTCTCTCCTTCAAGCATTACAACGCGGACGAGGAAGTCGGCGGCAAGAAGATGCGTGACCACATGCGCTTCGGCGTGGCCTACTGGCACACGATGCGCAATTCACTCTCCGATCCCTTCGGAGCCGGCACCGCACAGCGCCCTTGGGATGATGGCTCAGACTCCATCGCCAACGCGCAGAAGCGCGCGCGTGTCTGCTTCGAGTTCATGGACAAGCTGGGCGTGGATTACTACTGCTTCCACGACCGCGACGTCGCGCCGGAAGGCAAAACGCTGGCGGAGAGCAACGCCAACCTCGACGCCGTCGCGGATGTGCTCGAGTCCGAGCAGAAACGCACCGGCAAGAAATTGCTGTGGGGCACGGCCTGTTTATTCGCCAATCCGCGCTATTGCCAGGGCGCGGCCACGAGTCCAAACGCGGGCGTCTTTGCCTACGCTGCGGCGCAGATCAAAAAGGCGCTCGAGGTCACCCATCGCCTCGGCGGCGAGGGCTACACGTTCTGGGGCGGCCGTGAAGGATACTCCACGCTCTGGAACACCAACATGAAGCGTGAGTTGGACCACCTCGCGCGCATGCTGCACATGGCGGTGGACCACGCCAAGAAGATCGGCTTCACCGGCCAGTTCTACATCGAGCCGAAGCCGCGTGAGCCATCGACCCACCAGTACGACTCCGACTCCGCTGCCTGTCTGAATTTCCTGCGCGAGTACGGGCTCATGGATCATCTCAAGCTCAACCTTGAGACCAATCACGCCACGCTGGCCGGCCATACCATGCGGCATGAAATGGAAGTCGCCGCCGCCGCTGGTGCGCTCGGCTCCATCGATGCGAACACGGGAGACGAGCTCATCGGCTGGGACACGGACCAGTTCCCGACCAACATCTATCTCACCACGCAGATCATGCTGGTGCTGCTGAAGGTCGGCGGCTTCACCACGGGCGGGCTGAACTTTGACGCCAAGGTTCGCCGTGAGAGCTTCGAGCCCGTCGATCTTTTCCACGCGCACATCGGCGGCATGGACGCCTTTGCCCGCGGCCTGAAGGTCGCGCACGCCATCATCGAGGACGGCCGTCTCGACGCGTTTGTGAAGCAGCGCTACAGCACGTTCGACTCAGGCATCGGCGCGAAGATCGAGAGGGGCGAGGTCGGCCTCGCCGAGCTCGAGGCGCATGTGATGCAGAATGGCGAGCCGTTCCTCGCCAGCGGCCGCCAGGAATTCCTGGAGAACTTGGTGAACGAGTTCATCTAGCCCGGCGCTTCGATCTTGTCGCATTTGGCGCGCGATGGTTCACCCCATCGCGCGCTTTTTTTTTCCCGCAGCTACCGCTGCTGGCTCATCACCAGCGCGATCACGATGAGCACGAGAATGACCACGAGGGTCACCTTGATCCAGCTGATCGGATACTCGCCGGTGATTTTTCCCGTCTGCCCGTTCACGGCGACTTGGTAGTTTTTGGTGCCGTAGGTGTACGACAGCAGCCACACGGGCAGCAAGATGTGCTTGAAGGTCTGCGCCGAGTACTCGGGATGAATGTCGAGGCCTCGGTGTGTGTCGCCTGGAACCTGCGCGGCGCACATTTGCTCCAGCGCGGCGTTCATGCGCGCGCGTGATCCCTCAGCGGCCTGAATCAGGTCGAGCTGATACTGCTCCACCACCCAGCCGGAGACATAGCCTGGATCGTATGGCACGAGATCAGTCGTCGTGGGAAAAGGCTCCAGTCCTGCGAGCAAGTCGCCATGCACGCCCTTCGACGCGGGAACCAGCACATCGTCGAAGAAGTGCTCGACCAAGCCGGATGCGGGCTCCCATCGGGTGTGGCGCTCCTGCTCGCCCTTGCTGTTCCGCGTGTAATAATAATGACCGGACTCGGCGTCCCACGGACAGTTGGCGTTTGCATCAAAGGTCCAATACGGCAGATACACGCCGTGCAGCGTGTCAGTCAGCGCCTTGGTCTTCAGCTTGCCCGGCGCAAACCAATGGCTGCCGTACCACGACCGGATCTGCTCGCGCACGGTGGTGTCCGCCACTTTAAATGGCAGCACGCTGCTCGGCCGGATAGGCGCGCCAGAGTCCTCAACAGCCACGATCGAAGGCGAACCGCAAAAATCACAGTTCTGCGCGATGCGTTTCTCATCGAAAACCGAAACGGCATTGCAGCTCCGGCAGCGGACTGTCTTCTTCGCCGCCGCCCATCCGCGCTGCGCGTCAGGCAATGATCGCAGCGCCGCCGCCAGGTCGCTCTCTTCCAACAGCGTGCCGTCTGCCTTGAGTTCCGCAGGTGAAACGGTCCCGCAATAGGGGCACACGAGCGCCTGCTTTGACGGCGTCCACACGGCTTCGGCCCCGCAGGCGGGACAGTTGAATTTGCTCAGGGCTGTGATCTCGGACATGCGCGCGCGTTTGAGTGAGGGGCCGATCTTCGATCATCCGCAGCGGCGGATCAAGAGCCGGAGTCGTCAACTCTCCGTGCCCGCGCCCGCATCACGGTTGCCCACCTGCAACGGCTCGCGGCAGCCACGGAAACTCGGTGGGCGCTACTCCCATCCGCGCCTGCCCGGCTCGCTTGCATTTGGAAAGCATGACGGAGACCGATTCATCGATCGCATTGTTCAACGCGCGATCCTTCTCAGGAGACTGATCGCGATAACGGACCAGCTCTCTCAGGCAATGAACGGTGACACCGAGCGCGGTGAATTCATCGAGCAGGGGCTTCATCGCCCTCGAGAGCACGACGCGGACTTCGTCCCGCTCGGCTGCACGGCTGGATGGCAGCGCTTCCATCAGGTCGTTCATCGCGCGGACGATGATGTGATGATAAACCGTGCGCGCATTGTGGGGATCAGCCCAGCGTCCGTTCGGCGCCTGACCGGGTGCCACTCCCACCCGCCACTTTATAAGAGCGGCGTCGAGGTGCTGGCTGTCGTTTGTGGCCTTGAATGCCTGCGCGAGGAGGGTCACGGAGAAAGCATTGTAGTTGAAGTTGGTTGAGCACGGCTGCCGGGCCGCCCACTCCGCAGCGCGGAGTCCGGCACGCGTCCATGCTTCCTCATGCAGAAGTGTGCCAGCCTGCAGCAGCGCGGCTCCGCATAGGCCTGTGTCAAACTGCGTGCCTCCCGTCGGATCGGCCGTGACGAGCCAGCCGTCCACCACCTTGCCTCCTTGCTCGGCTACAAAGCGATCCGTCATCGCCCCAAAGCGGATGCTCTTTCCGCGGAGGTCGGGGAAGGGGAAATGCCCCTCCGGCTGCTGGAGCGCGAGCATGATCTGGCATCCGCCCCGGATCACACGCTCGCAATCCGCCAGGTCGGCGGGCGCGTGTTTTGCGATGAGCGCATGCGCCTCGCAGATCGCGCTGACGGCATACGCATACGTCCGCAGCATCTGGTCCTTCACCGGCTTGCCGCTGGTGATCGCGCGCATCATCTTGCCCTCGGATTTCATGCCATCGACAAACAGCCGCGTAGCCGCCGCCTCCTCGATGCTCTGCGGCTCGGCGCGCTCACCTTTTCTTCGAGCGTCCGGAGTGCCCGCTTGCTGGCCCAGCACCGCAATGAGCTTTCGGCACACTTCGGTCACTCGTGCCGCGTCTCCGCCACGCATCGCCGCGTCCAGCTCGGGAGCCAGCGCCTTCATCGCGATATCCATTTCCGCGCTCGGCTTGAGGATCGGCATGCCCTGCATCGACCACCCACCTGGATCGATGCCTGTTTGGGTTTCAAGTTCACGGAGAATCACCTCGGCCTTCGCTTGGTCGCCCGACTTGATCAGCTTTTCTGACGATTTCGCGGCCGCGCGGATGTTTTCCACGAGGCTGCTGTCGTTCATCTCCCGCGCCATTTGATTCACCACGCGAAAGCGCGCGTTGGCTTCGTCAGAAGTCAGGGCACGCGCGAGCGGTGAAAATCCCAAAAGAACCGGCAGGAGCAGGCGGAGGTATCTTGTGTTGTTTTGCATCGTCACACGGAACGCTCACGATAGGCCGGCGGTTACGCGAATTGACCGTCATGCCGTGCCGGTCGGAGCCGAATGACTGTGACAGACGTAACCTCGCATACACTCACCCATGAAATGGTCATTCCGCATCGCGCACATCGCAGGCACAGAGGTGCGCATTCACGCCACATTTTTCCTGCTGCTCTTCTATGTGGCCTTTCAGGGGATGGGCGGCGGCCGCGGCGCTGCGGGCGCAGGTGAGGCTGTGATGCTCGTGATGGCGATGTTCACGTGCGTGCTGTTGCACGAGTTCGGGCATGTGCAGGCGGCGAAAATGTACGGCATCAAGACGCCAGACATCACCCTCCTCCCCATCGGCGGCGTCGCGCGGCTGGAGCGCATGCCGAAGAAGCCCTCGCAGGAGTTCGTCGTGGCCATCTGCGGTCCGCTCGTGAATGTGGCCATTGCCGGCGTGATCGCGATGTTTGTGGGAGTGTCGGCTCAATTGGATTCGGAGCTTTCGTTCGGATCTCAAGGTCACTTCTGGGCCAATCTCATGAAGTGGAACGTGATGATGGTCATCTTCAACATGGTCCCTGCATTTCCCATGGACGGCGGTCGTGTGCTGCGCTCCCTGCTGGCGATGATGATGAACTACGGACGCGCCACAAGGCTCGCCGCCACCATCGGCCAGGGCATCGCGATGATCGTCGTCGTTGGCATGCTCCTCGGCACTTCCTTCAACCCCTTCCTCATGCTCATCGCCGTCTTCATCTTCATCGCCGCTGGTCAGGAGGCGGCAATGGTCACGCAGCAGGAGGCGACGCGTGATCTCCTCGTGCGCGACGCCATGCTCACC
>JANOBO010000217.1:0-18298 GCA_031411695.1 Verrucomicrobiaceae bacterium | reverse complement strand
CCCGCGCCCCGGCGCACCATGCAATTCCGCATCGACGGACACGGCACGCTCCCCTAGTTTCACATTCGCATCACACATCACATCGCTCATGACCCTGCCGCATCTGAATACCGCCCGTCTCCTTCTGTGTTCCGCGCTCGTCGCGATGCTCAGCACAAGTTGCAGCATGCGTTCCGGAAGCGAGGCCTCGCTCGGGGAGTCGGTCTTTCGCTACGGGCAAAAGCAGATTCAACATGTGCGGAACCTTTCCGGCCGAGCGGTCGGGTTGTTCAGGCGCGACAGCTCATTTTGGTACGCAGATGGCATGAGCGGCAAACCCACGATCGAGATCAGGCTGGGCGAGCAGATGGTGTATCTTTTCAAAGGCGGGCAGCTCGCAGGCGGCTCGCCGATCTCATCCGGACGCGAGGGCTACGACACGCGGCCCGGCCGTTACCGCATCCTTGAAAAGGACATCGACCACAAGTCCTCCATCTACGGTGACTATGAGGACATGCAGGGCAATGTCGTGATGACGAACATCGACAACCGCGTGGACCGCCGGCCGCCCGGCACACGGTTTGAAGGCGCGAAGATGTTTTACTTCATGCGGATCTACGGAGGTGTGGGAATGCATCAGGGCTATCTGCCGGGCTATGCCGCGTCACACGGCTGCATCCGCCTGCCGGGGCACATGGCGGAGAAGTTCTTCCGCGCTGCACCGCAGGGCACGTCGGTGCGGATCGTGCCGTGACGCGCTTCGTTTTGAGCCTTGAGTGTTGCGCGTTGCGCGTCCAGTTCTGGGCGTGACATTCCCCGCCCCACACGCGCCGCGCCCATGAATCTGGAAATCTTCACCCTTTGCGATGCCGCCACCGTCTCCGGCGGAAAGCTCAACATCCTCGGTTCGTTCGACACGATCGCGGCGGCGCATTTTCCGTGCAAGCATCCTCTGTGCGCGCTGGCCATCCGGCTTCGCTTTGACCTCGGTGAGGAGGGCGAGCATTCCGTGCAGGTTCACTTTTGCGATCCTGACATGCATCCGGTCATGAAGCCGATGAACCAGACGATCAATGTCCAGATCGCCAATGAACGGTCGCAGACCATCATGCACATCTGGAACATGTTCGGCTTCGAGCTGAAGAGCGCGGGGGAGTACTATTTCGAGCTGAAGGTGGATGACGTCACCACGAGCAGGCTCCCGTTGTACGTGCTGCAGGCAAATCAGAAGCAGCCTTGAGGCAGCCGGGTCGGCACGCTAGAGGAACCGCGCGGAGAGGCGCATCGCCCGCTCCAGCAGCTTCAGGTAGTCTCTGCATGGGATCTCATGGCCGCCGAACTGTGCGAGGTGCGGCGTGGTCCACTGCGTGTCGTGCAAAACGAAGCCGCGCTCCTTGAGCCGACGCTGCAGGCTGACCAGCGCCACTTTAGAAGCCTGGGTCTCGCGGCTGAACATCGACTCGCCAAAGAACGCGGCGCCGATCGCCACGCCATACACGCCGCCGACGAGCCTGCCGTCACGCCACACTTCAGCGGAGTGCGCGTAGCCGAGCTCGTGCAGCTTTTGGTAGCTGTCCAGGATGGCATCGTTGATCCACGTCTCCGCGCGGTCGGCGCAGCCCCGCATCACATCGGCAAAGGCGGTGCTCCAGCGCAACTCGAAAGGATGGTGCTCGAGATAGCGCTCAAAACGCGCGGGCACATGGAAGTCCGCGATGGGAAGGATACCGCGCCACTCGGGGCGGTACCAGCCGATCCTGCCGTCATCCATGCCCATCGGGAACATGCCCTGGCAGTAGGCGTTGAGGATCACTGCTGGCTCGAGTTGTTTCATCTGGCACGCACAATGCGCCGACTTCATACCACAGGTGATTCCTCTTTCCAGCCCTGCGATGCGCGATAAGGTTTTGCAAATTTCCCGCTCCCTCATGCGCAAGGCCATTTACCCTGGAAGCTTCGACCCGATCACCAACGGCCACCTCGACGTGCTCAGCCGCACGGTCGGCATTTTTGATGAACTCGTCATCGGCGTAGCGCGCGACAGCACGAAGCAGACGCTGTTCACGCTCGAGGAGCGCGTCACGTTGATCCAAGAGGCCACGAAAAAGATCAAGCATGTGCAGGTGAAGCCGTTCGAGGGATTGCTTGTGGACTTTGCGAAGAAGGAGAAAGCCGTGGCGCTCGTGCGGGGCCTGCGTGCCGTCTCGGACTTCGAGTTCGAGTTTCAGCTCGCGCTGATGAACCGGAAGCTGGAGCCTAATCTTGAAACCGTCTTCCTGATGCCGCGCGAGGAACTGACGTACATCAGCTCGCGCCTCGTGAAGGAGATCGCCCGGCTCGGCGGCGACATCGACTTGTTCGTCCCGCCAAACGTGGCCCGCGCGCTGCGCGCCAAATTGAAGAACACCCCTCGATGACAGGCGTATCCTTGAACACAGCAGCGGGCGCCGAAGCTGCGAACCCGGACGCACCCGCCTCATCAGCCATGAACTCATTGCTCCTCGAACTGCGAAACCTGCCGGAAGGCGGCCTCCACCGTGAGGGCACGCTTCCTCTGTCATTCTTCGCGCTGGATCCTGCCGATCCCGTGCGGCCGACATCACCGCTGACCTACTCGCTCGACATCGAGCGGGATGGGAAGGACCTCATTGTGCAGGGTTCCGTGCAAGCCGCTTTCAGTCTCGAGTGCGGCCGGTGTACGGAGAGGTTCGACTACCAGCTCGATGTGCCGGATTTCATGCTGGAAGTGCCGCTGGAAAACGCGTTGACGATTGACTTGACGGAACCATTACGGGAAGACATACTCCTCGCCCTTCCGAGCTACCCGCGCTGTGAAGATGGCAACATCACTCCACGCGCTTGTCCCGCCGAAGGCAGGTTTGCAGAGCCAGTCTCCGCAGAGCCGCCGCCGCAGGACGACAAAGGTGTCTGGGGCGCACTCGACAATCTGAACCGTTAGCAATTCCTTCATCCCATGGCCAATCCCAAGCGCAGACAATCCAAGAGCAGGCAAAAAATGCGTCGCGGCGCGACACGCTGGAAAGCTCCGACACTCAAATCCTGCCCGGAGTGCGGCACCACCATCCCCGGCCATGTCGCCTGCCCTTCATGCGGCTACTACCGCGGCCGTCAGGTGCTGAACACCACTGCCGCCGCCGAGTAGCTCGCGACACGCATCCAGTCTTTCCACCAGTCCCCGCTGAGCTTTCCAGCCAGCGGGGATTGTTGTTTATCAATCTGAGATTTGAAATCAGCCGGCACCGGCCTTATGTGGCGGGCTATGCATTCTTGGCCAACCACTGAGAAGGAATGAAGATCGCCATTGACGTGATGGGGGGTGACTTTGCCCCGCAAAATCCCGTGGGCGGCATCAAGCTCGCGCTCGATGAGCTGCCGCAAATCGAGAAGCTCTATCTGGTCGGCGTGCCCGAGGTCATCGAGAAAGAGCTGGCCACGCAAGGTGTGAGCAAGGCGAAGATCGAGATCGTCCCCGCGCATCAGATCGTCGAGATGTCCGACTCCGGCCTCGACGCGGTGCGGAAG
The DNA here is from genome assembly GCA_031411695.1 of Verrucomicrobiaceae bacterium. GTDB lineage: Bacteria > Verrucomicrobiota > Verrucomicrobiia > Verrucomicrobiales > Verrucomicrobiaceae > JAIBCL01. The sequence continues at coordinate 14,776 of JANOBO010000217.1, read as the reverse complement.
AAAAAAGATTCGTCCATCAGCCGGTCCGTTGATCTGGTGAAATCCGGCCAGGCGGATGCCCTCGTTAGCGCGGGGCATACGGGTGCCGCCGTCACCGCCTCCCTTATCAAGTTGCGCACCCTGCCCGGGGTGGATCGGCCCGCCATCGCGTCCGTTCTTCCGTCGCAGACCAAATACTGGACGCTCATCGACGCCGGGGCCAATCCCGACAGCGAGCCGCATCACCTCGTGCAGAACGCCATCATGGGCGCGGCCTACTCCCGCCATGTGCTTGGCACGCGGAATCCAAAGGTGGGCCTCATGTCCAACGGCACCGAGGATGAGAAGGGCAACGCGCTGACCAAGGAAGCCTCGAAGCTGCTGCGTCGCACGCCGGGGATCCAGTTCATCGGCAACATCGAAGGCCATGACCTTTGGGAGACGCCGCCCGATGTAGTCGTGTGCGACGGCTTCACGGGGAACATCATCTTGAAAACCAGCGAGGCCCTGGCGGAAGCCATTTTCGGCATGGTCAAGTCAGAGATCATGGCCTCCTTCCGCACCAAGCTCGGCGGCATCCTCGCCAAGCCGGCCTTCAAGCGAGTCCACAAAAAAACCAACGCCGACGAATATGGGGGCAGTCCCCTGCTTGGGCTGAACGGCATCACCATCATCGCCCATGGCGGCGCGTCTCCCCATGCGATGAAGAACGCCATCCGCATGGCCTGCGAGACGATCACCCATCGGGTCAATCCTCACATCGAGGAGGCCGTCCGCCAATACTCCCTCACTCATGCCCACGTCTAGTCCCACGCAGACCTTTTGCACCTGCAGCATCATCGGCACCGGCAGCTACCTGCCCGAGCGCGTGCTCACCAATGATGATCTCTCCAAGATCGTCGATACCAATGACGAGTGGATCACCACGCGCACCGGCATCAAGGAACGCCGCATCGCCGCCGCAGGCGAGGCCACCAGCGACATGGCCGCCGAGGCGGCACGTCGCGCGCTCGCCTCCGCCGGGATCACCGCCGAGGATGTCGATCTCATCATCATCGCCACAGTCACGCCTGACATGTTTTTCCCTTCCACGGCCTGCCTCGTGCAAAAGAAGATCGGTGCTGTGAACGCGGTGTGTTTCGACATCTCCGCCGCCTGCTCGGGCTTCCTGTACGCGCTCCAGACCGCCCGCCACTTCATCAACACAGGCAACCGCAAGACCGCCCTCATCATCGGCGCCGAGAAACTCAGCAGCCTCATCAATTGGAAGGACCGCAACACCTGCGTCCTTTTTGGCGATGGCGCGGGTGCCGTCGTCGTGCAGCGCATGGATGAGGATGAGCAAAACGCGCCCGGCCGCATCCTCTCCGCAGTGATGGGATGCGACGGCACGCTCACTGATCTGCTCAAGGTTCCCGGCGGCGCGTCCGCCATACCCGTCACTCCCGAGAACGTGGACCAGCGCCTGAACACCATTCACATGGAAGGGCGCGAGACCTTCAAGCACGCCGTCACGCGCATGTGCCAGGCCAGCGAGCAAGCCCTCGCAATCGCCGGCCTCACCGCCGCCGACATCAAGATGGTCATCCCGCATCAGGCCAATCTGCGCATCATCTCCGCCATCGCCGACAGGCTCGGCATCCCGGAGGAGCGCACCTTTGTGAACCTGCACAAATACGGCAACACCTCCGCGGCCACCATCCCCGTCGCGCTGGATGAAGCGAACCGCGCGGGAGTCATTCAGCGCGGTGATGTGGTGCTGCTCGTTGCGTTTGGGGGTGGCTTTACATGGGCCAGCACAGTGCTGGTCTGGTGAGCGCGACCACCCTCTCTCACCACGCGGCGGCCTCGGACAAGGATCCGACTAACTCGGGATTGCGATGATCAATAGGCACGCAGGATGCAGTCCGAGAATCCGTTTGCATCCCCTTTCATTTCACGCCAAGTGCGCGAAACCCGGCTGTTACTCCATTGTCAGACTCTTCCCCGATCCGATCACTCGTCGCCATACCTGCCCGCTGGGGTTCGACCCGGTTTCCGGGAAAGCCGCTGCACCTCATCGCTGGCAAACCGCTGGTGCAGCACGTCTGGGAAAGGTGTCAGGAGTGTGCCGCCATCGATGATGTGATCATCGCGACCGATGACGCGCGGATCGTGGAGGCAGCAGCCTCATTCGGCGCGCGGGCGGTGCTGACTTCACCCGATCATCCCAGCGGCACCGACCGCATCGCAGAAGCGGCGCGATCATTTCCGGACCACGGCATCGTGATCAATGTGCAGGGCGATGAACCGCTCATCTCCCCTGCCCTGATCGATGAGCTGGCGCGAACGCTGCGCGCCGACTCCGCCATCCAGATGATCACGGCGGCGGCACCCATCGCCGACACGGCGCAGATCAGTGACGCAAACATCGTGAAGGTCGTCTTCGATGTGCGGGGAGACGCGCTCTACTTCTCGCGCTCGCCGCTGCCGTTTGTGCGCAACGCCGGCCCGCAGGTCAGATACCACCGTCATCTGGGCATCTATGGGTTTCAGCGCGCGTTCCTCTTCGAGTTCGTCGCATGGCAGCCGTCGATGCTGGAGTCAGCGGAATCGCTGGAGCAACTGCGCGCGCTGGAGAACGGCGCGCGAATTCGTGTGGTGCTGACGAACGAACTCTCTCCGGGAGTTGACACGATTGAGCAGGCGCGCGAGATCGAGTCACAGCTCATGCACGAACCAGCCACACGCCAGCAACCCCGAACCGAGAACCAACCATGAAATACATCTTCGTCACAGGCGGCGTCGTCAGCTCACTCGGAAAAGGTCTCGCGGCCGCATCACTCGGCACGCTGCTGGAGCGGCGCGGGCAGAAGGTCATCCTGCAAAAGTTTGATCCTTATCTCAACATCGACCCCGGCACGATGAGTCCCTTCCAGCATGGCGAGGTGTACGTTTTGGACGACGGCGCGGAGACGGACCTCGACCTCGGGCACTACGAGCGCTTCACCAGCACGAACTTGTCAAAGCTGAACAACCTCACCAGCGGCCAAGTGTACATGACCGTGCTGACCAAGGAGCGGCAGGGGAAATATCTCGGCAACACGGTGCAGGTCATCCCGCACGTGACAAACGAGATCAAGCAGCGCATCCACGACGTGGCGGCGAAGATGGGCGGAGACATCATCATCACCGAGATCGGTGGCACGGTCGGCGACATCGAGGGGCTGCCGTTTCTCGAGGCCATCCGTCAGTTTGGCCACGAGGCCGGGCCGGAAAACGTGCTGTACATCCACGCCACGCTGGTGCCTTACATCAAGGCCGCAGGCGAGCTGAAGACGAAGCCCACGCAGCAGTCGGTCTCCAAGCTGCGCGAGATCGGCATCAGCCCCGGCATCATCTTCTGCCGCTCCGAGATGCCCCTGGACCAGGATCTGCGCGAGAAGATCTCGCTCTTCTGCAACGTGCCCATCGAGGCCGTCATCGAGGGGCGCGATGTGAAGCACACGGTGTATGAGGTGCCGCTGAAACTGCACGAGGAACGGCTCGATGACCTTGTGTGCAAGCTGCTGCACATCGACGCGCCGCAGCCAGACCTCACGAGCTGGCGCAAATTTGTGCAACGCATCATCAATCCTACGCATCATGTCCGCATCGGCGTGGTGGGAAAGTACATCGAGCTGCAGGACGCCTACAAGAGCATCTACGAGGCGCTGACACACGCCGGCGCGTCGAACGACTGCAAAATCGAGGTGATCAAGGTCGAGGCTGAGAGCATCGAGAAAGCGGGCCCGGACCTGTACCTCAGCGGCCTGCAGGGCATCCTCATTCCTGGCGGCTTCGGAGACCGCGGCACGGAAGGCAAGATCACAGCGGCGCGCTATGCGCGGGAGAACGCCATCCCCTACTTCGGCATCTGTCTCGGCATGCAGATCGCCGTCATCGAGTTTGCCCGCAACGTCTGCGCGCTGCCCGACGCGAACAGCACCGAGTTTGAGAAGACCACGCCGAATCCGGTCATCAGCCTTCTCGAGGAGCAGAAGCGCGTGACCAGCAAGGGCGGCACCATGCGCCTCGGCACCTGGGACACCGACCTGCTTGACGGCACAAAGGCGCGCGAGATTTACGGCAAGGAGCGCATCGTCGAGCGCCACCGCCATCGCTACGAGTTCAATTCCGACTACAAGGAAACCGTCGAGAAGAACGGCATGATCATCTGCGGCACCTCGCCTGACGGGAACTTGGCCGAACTGATCGAGCTGAAGGATCACCCGTATTTCCTCGCCTGCCAGTTCCATCCCGAATTCCTCTCGAAGCCAAACCGCCCGCATCCGCTCTTCAACGGATTCATCAAGGCGGCGCTGGAGCACCAGAATCAACTGGAGACGGATGTCTGATCGGCGCGTCAGCGCAGCCAGCCCACATCCACCACGATCGGGCGGTGATCCGAGCCGACATCAGGACCCACATCGCGGCGGATGACCGCGAGGGGTGGCGCAGCAAGAGCATGGTCGATGGGGATGGCAAGCGGCGAGCGCGCCATCCACGTCGGCGACCACACGAGCGACGGGGGAGGAAGCCGCAGCGCGCTGCCTTTTGTGAGGATGCGCATCCCTGCCGACCACGGCGTGGCATTCAGATCACCCACCAGTAGTGCGGGCCCGTTTGACGCAATGACCCGCTGCGCGATAGCGCGCAGTTGGCCATCACGCCACGCGCTGTTTTCCCGGCCTGCTGGAGGCAGCGGATGAGCGCCGATAAACAAAAACGCCTTCCCCGACTGCTTCATCGTCGCGACCACCATCGGCACACCGGAATCCGTGAGATCCCCGGGCTCGCTCAATCGCTGGATGCGTGACTCGACGATCTCCAGTCGCGAGAAAAAGGCGACGCCAAAATTGTCCGCCCGCGCTTGGATCTGGCTGTGTGGGTACGATGCCTTCAGAGGTTGCAGCGCCTCTTCCCACCAATCGTCCACCTCCATCAGGAACACGACATCGGCATCCGTTTGCCGCACGAACTCCAAGACCCTGCCCGCCTCACGATTCGAGGAATGCACATTGATGCTGGCGACGCGCAAGCGGAACGACGGATCGGTCTCGCCAATCTTCGTGCCTCCGACGGACGTGATCACCGCCACATTGATGCCGAGACTTATCAGCGAGATGGCCACGCCTAACCGGCTCTTCGTCCAGGCAAACCAAGCCACGGCGAACACGCAACAGCCCAGATATTGCAGCCTGAAGTGGCTGAAGAGGTCGAGAAACCATCCGAGATCACCAAGCAACGCGATCCACGTGGCCGACAGTCCTAGTACGACCAGCACCCTGATGCGGCGGACGAAAAAATCTCTGACTCGAGTCATGCGAGGAAAAAGAGCCGCCCGGTCAACGCGCGGTGCTAGTCCTTCAGCGCTTTTTCCACAAGCTCTTCCAGTCCGTCGCGGACGTCATTGCTGATCAGCATTCCGCTTTTACCCACCAGCCACATGGCGGGGATGGATCGGATGCCAAAGCGAGTTGAAATGTCGTTTTCCCAGCCTTTGCCATCGAAGTACTGAGGCCACGTCATCCCCTTCTCCTTCGTGAAGCGTTGCAGCTTGTCCTTGTCCTGGTCGAGCGAGATGCCGATGATTTCAAAGCCCTTCGGATGCAGCTTCTCATAGGCCTTCAGAACATTGGGCAACTCTGCCACGCAGGGACCGCACCAAGTCGCCCAGAAATCAATGAGCACCACCTTGCCCCGCAGCTTTGCGATGTCCACTTCCGCGCCGTCCACTGCTGTGAACTTAAGATCCAAGGGTTTGTTCTTCAGTTCGGCCGTCTGTTTTTGGCTTTCCATCTGCTTCTCGATCGCCCCGTTCAACTTTGTCTCCGGGAAAGCCTTCAAATGCGCCTCTGCTTGCGCCGTCCAGTCCACAAGCTTCACGGCACCATCCTTCAGTCCGTTGGCAGTCTCCAGAACGAGGATGGCGCTTGCATCACCGCGCGTCTCCTTGTCCGCATCCGGCGCAGCCACCACTTCCTTGAGCCCCGCCTGCATTTCGCCCTTGGCAGGGAGACCGAGACGCGGACGAAGTTCCGCGATGGTGGCGTCAAACAGCTTCGCCTTCCAGCGGCGAGCGTCCTTCGGATGAGCCGCCTCGAATGCCGCTACCGCCTTGTCGAATGAGACAACACCCTTCTTTATCTTCTCCATTGCATCTTCACGGGACTTCGGGCGCTCCTTCGGATTTTTCATCTCCGCCATTTCATCCTCCACCTTTTGCCAGAGCGCGTCGCCCCCGGGCGGCGATGCTGGTTTGGTTTCGGCCGACGACAGGCAGGTCGAGAGGCAGACGGCGACGACAATCCAGGGAGTGAGCAGTTTCATGGTGGAAAACGATAACGGACAAATCGGTGGCCGGGCAAAACAATTCGCGACCATTTCTCCGCAGAGTTGCAGCTCCCGGCACCACCGCCAAACTCGTCGCGCGGGATCAATGTTGTCGCGGTGGAGGTGCTGGATGTGACATGACGCCGGAGGGAGGCGGCTGCGGCATGAACGGCGGCGGAGGCATCGGCGGCATGGGGTACGGGGGCTGATGATGCTGCGGTCCCGTGGATTGGAAAACCTTTCCGAGCGTGGCGACCATGCCGGCGACGTCGCTGAGGTTGCCGGGGATGATCATCGTGTTGGTCTCCTGCGCGAGCTTGCCAAACTCGGCGATGTAACGCTCGGCCACGCGGAGATTCACTGCGTCGCTGCCGCCGGGCTGGCAGATGGCCTGGCCGATGCGTGAGATGCCTTCCGCAGTGGCTTGGGCCAGCAGCTCGATCTCGCGCGCCTTGCCTTCGGCTTCGTTCACTTGGCGGAGCTTCTGCGCCTCGGACTGCTTGATGGTTTCCTGCTTGTGCCCTTCGGCGACGTTAATGCGCGACTCGCGATCACCTTCCGACAAGGCCACTTGCGCGCGGCGCTCGCGCTCGGCACGCATTTGCTTTTCCAGCGCGTCCTTCACGCTTTGCGGCGGATTGATGTTGGAGATCTCGTAGCGCATGATCTTCAGGCCCCACGGCTCGCTGGCCTTGTCGAGCGCCTCGATGAGCTTCGCATTGATGTTCTCGCGCTCCTCAAACGTGCGGTCGAGATCCATGGTGCCGATGACGGAGCGCAGGTTTGTCTGCGCAAGCTGACGCGCTGCGAACATGTAATTGTCCACACCATAGGTGGCGCGCACGGGGTCGAGCACCTGGAGGAAGAGCACGCCGTCGATCTCGATGGAGATGTTGTCGCGCGTGATGCACATCTGGGATGGCACGTCGATCACCTGTTCCTTCAGCGTGTGACGGGCCGTGATGCGGTCCACGAATGGCACGAGCAGATGAAAGCCCGCATCGAGCGTGCGCTTATATTTGCCGAGCCGCTCCACGACCTGCGCCTGCTTCTGCGGCACGACACGGGCGGCCTGAACAATGGCGATGATGATGAGGGCGGCGATGCCGATCGCGACGAGTCCACCGAGTTCTGGGATCATAGTTTTGGCTTCTTGTGTTTGAGGGTTGCTGCGTTGAATGAGGAAAACGGGTCACGGCTGCTTCCGCCTGACTTTGAGGCACAGGCCATCCAGACCTGTGATGACGGCAGTGTCTCCGGGCGCGAAGGTGTCGTCGGACTCCGCGGTCCATCCCGCGCCTTTGAACTCGACCTTCCCCTGCACACCTGCGGTCAGTCCGGTGATCACGCGCACAGGCTTGCCGATGAACTCATCCAGATCCTGGCTGCCATCCGCATTTGTCTTCGAGAAGCCCATCAGCCACGATTTGCAAAGGCGGCGCAGGCCTAGAAGCAAGACCAGCGAGGAGATCGCGAACACGAGCATCTGAGGCCCCAGCGACTCCGTCCATCCCAGCCAAGTGGTCAGCGAGGCCATCCATGCGCCGATGCCGATGAACACCAGAATCACGCCGGGCAGCGCCAGCTCTGATAGCACGAGCACCAGTCCGACGAGAAACCAAATTTGTGCGGGAGTCATGACGAGGCGGAGTGTGTGGAATCTTGGAACATCAGGCAACTACAATTCCCGGGCCATTTCGGAATGATGCCCCCGACGCAGCACGGCGCTCCATTGACAATGCACCGCGACCACGAATCTTGCGCGCCTCATGCAGAGACCTTTTCGCGGCAACCGGCCGGCGCACCCTATCGACAAATCCCAGGCCCGCCCCTCTCCTGGCCCGCAGAACGCCGCAGCGCGCGCGGACCGGCCGCACGCCACTTCGTGGGAGAAGTCGGCCGATTGGTATGACCGCGTGATCGGGGAGCGCGGATCGGATCTCTACCGCAACGTGGTGATCCCGGCGGCGCTCGGTCTGCTGGAGCCATCCAAGGGTGAGCGCGTGCTGGACATCGGCTGCGGTCAGGGCGTTTTTTCACGGGCGCTCTCGGAGGCCGGCGCAAGTGTGACCGGTGTGGACGCTTCGCGCACATTGATCGCGACCGCGCGGCAGTATCCGTCGCGCTCACCGATCCGGTTTCTCGAGAGGGATGCCGCGCAGGTCGCCGACCTCGGACCGGTCGATGCGATCTCCGCGATCCTTTGCATTCAAAACATGGAGCATCTCACGGAGGTGTGCGCCGCCTGCGCACAGGTGCTGCGTCCCGGCGGGCGGATGGTCTGGGTGCTGAATCATCCGTGCTTCCGCATTCCGCGACAGTCCAGTTGGGGTCACGAAGAAGAACGCAAGATTCAATATCGCCGGCTGGATGCATACGCCTCGCCGCTCAACATTCCCATCGTGATGCATCCCGGAAAAAAGGACAGCGAGAGCACGCTGTCCTTCCACCGCAGCCTGATGGATCTCACTGCGGCGGCATTCGCGTCAGGCATGGTTCTCAGTGGACTGCGCGAGCTTGTGTCTGACAAACAGAGCGAACCCGGCCCCCGCGCGCGCGCTGAAAATCGCGCCCGCGAGGAGTTCCCGCTCTTTCTAGCGCTGCGCTTTGAGAAGCGCGCCTGATCGCAGCGCAAGACCCCGCGCGTCTCTGCCGTTCAGGTTTTCACCCGCATGAAAGCCACCGCACTCCTCGCCACCGTCGTCGCACTCCTCACAGCGTCATCACACGCCGCGCTCACAGTTGAAAAGACAGCCAGCGGCGGCGCGGTCGTCAAGGCGGACGGGAAGCCCTTCGCGGAATACGTCGTCGATCAAGCGAACAAGCCATATCTCGCTCCCGTCTTTGGTCCGACCGGAAAGCAGATGACTCGAAACTACCCGATGACCACCGTCGAGGGAGAGCACCACGATCATCCTCATCACCGTGGCATTTGCTTCGGCTGCGAGGGCATCAACGGCATTGAGTCGTGGGCGGAAGCAGCCACCTACTCCGGCAATAAAAAATACGCGGAACGTCTCGCAAAGCTCGGCAGCGAGAAGCATCGCGAGTTCAAGAACCTCGAGGTCAAGGGCGACTCCGCCGTCATCGTTTCCGTCATCGACTATCTCGATCCCAGCGGAAAAAAGTATCTCGAGGAGGAGCGCACCATGATCTTCCGCGTCAGCGCGGACGCGCGTAGCATCGACATGAATCAGCGTCTCACCGCGACGGAAGGGCCCGCCACGTTTGAAGACAAGAAGGACGCAGGCCTCAGCATCCGCATCCCGACGGAGATGTGCATCGACATTGAAAAGGGCAAGAAAGGCACCGGGCACATCATCAACAGCGAGGGCCAAACCGATGCTGATGCGTGGGGGAAGCGTGCAAAATGGTGCGACTACCACGGCACGCTCGGCGGCGAGGCGCTGGGCGTGGCGATGCTGAACCATCCGACCAGCTTCCGCTTTCCCACGCCCTGGCACGTCCGCACCTACGGCCTCTTCACGGCGAACCCATTTGGCACCAAGAGCCTCGACAAATCCGCCACCGACGGCACCTACGAATTGAAGAAGGGCGAGAGCACCGTGCTCCGCCACCGCTTCATCTTCCACACGGGCGATGAGAAAGCGGGCAAGATCGCCGAGGCGTTCGAGGCGTACGCGAGGGAGAAGTAGCGGGCAACGAGCAGGAAGCATCCGTTTGGCGTGAGCCGTCCGCCGGATGCCCTTCCGTTTTCGGGGCTTGCGTCCCGCGATGCGGAGCGCTCACTCGGTTTCCGCTGCGTCCCAGGACTTAATTCCGCCCCTCGGCCACCTTCTCGGCCTCGCGTTTCAAGATCCGGCCGACGCGGTGTTTGGCCAGATAGACCTGCGCGGCATTCACTCCCAACTCTTCCTTCACGCGTTCAGGGCTCCAGCCTTTGAGGACGTAGCAGGAGAAAATTTGAAATTGGCGCGGCGACACCAGCGACCGCACGCGTCGCAGGGCCAGCTCCATGATCTGATCGCGCCACTCCTTGTCCCAAAGCTGCTCGAGCGCGGCACCGTTCGGATCCGCGCAGCGATCTATCGGTGCGGTGCGGCGGTCATCGTTCTCATCCTCGAAGAGCGACACCTCACGCTCCTGCTGCTTTTTGCGTCGGCGGAATTGATCGAGGATTCTCCAGCGCGCCTGATTGAGGAGGAAGGATTTGAACGAGCCCTGCGTGGTGTCGAATTTCTTTTTCTGCAGGTTCTTCGCCACGCCGATGAAGGTCTCCTGCACGACATCGCTGGCCTCTTCGTCACGCAGGCCAGACTTGCGCGCGATGTGCCAGACGAAACCCGAGTACGTGCGGTAGAAGGCATCCCAGCTAGCCCAGTCCGACCAGTTGTCGAGCTTCTCGATCAGCGTCTTGCGCGTGGGCGGCGATCCCGAGTATTCCTTCGCGGCCTTTTCCACATCAGGCTCGCCGGGTTTGATCGTCTTGGGTTTTTCCTTCGCTTTGGCCATCGTGAAGGAAAGGATATTGCGCCGCTCCTTGGCTGGCAACGCTTATTTCCTTCGTGAAACGACAATCATCCTGTCGCCGCGCAGCCCCACGGAATCCGCTGCTGCAATGGCGCGGTCCATGCGTAATCTGCCGCCATGCCCAAGTCCGCCAAATCCACCCCGCCCGCCAGCCTCAGCCTGCTCGGCCGCTCCGAGCATCGCCTGCCAGCCTCCCCCGACGATGCCGCGCTGGAGACTTTTCCAAACCGCACGCCGGGGCGGCACTACACCATCCATCTCAGCGCGCCAGATTTCTCGTCGCTGTGTCCCGTCACCGGCCAGCCGGACTCGGCGCGCATCGAGGTCATCTACATCCCGGGCAAGCGCTGCATTGAGACGAAGTCGTGGAAGTTTTATCTCGCCAGCTATCGGAATCACGCGGCCTTTAACGAAGCCATCGTCAACCGAATCCTTGACGACATCGTGAGTGCTTGCGCGCCGAGGCAGGTGATCGTCCGCGGCGAGTTTGCCCCACGCGGCGGCATCCAGCTCACCTGCGAGGCGCGGCACCCAGATCGCAAAGGACGGCTCGAGTGGGAATGAGGTTTCCCCTTCGCAAGCTACGCTGCACCCGCGAGAGCTTCCGGCGCACGACATTACAAAACAACTGGTCAACCATGCTCACCAACCGCTTAGCCTTCGCCAGCCTCGCATGAAGTCCCTCATTCTCCTCAGCGGCGGCATGGATTCCGTCACCGCGCTGCATTGGGCAAAGCGCGAGCACGAGATCGTCGGGGCGGTGAGCTTCGACTACGGTGCCAAGCACAATCACCGTGAGATCGCCCTCGCCGCGTGGCAATGCGCTCACCTCGGCGCGTGGCACGACATCATCGCGCTGCCGTTTGTCGATGCTCTCTTCAACTCCGATCTGCTCAAATCAGGCGGAGACATTCCAGACGGCCACTACGAGGAGGAATCGATGAAGCGCACCGTCGTCCCCTTCCGCAACGGCATCCTGCTCGCCATCGCCTGCGGCATCGCCGAGAGCCGCGGCGCGGAGGCTTTGGTCATCGCGGCGCATGCCGGCGACCACGCGATTTACCCAGATTGCCGCGAGCCCTTCATGCGGTCGATGGCCGATGCGATGCGCGAAGGTACGTATGCGCGCATCGAGCTTCTGCGTCCGTTCATCCATTTCGACAAGGCAGCCATCGCGAAGCTGGGCCACGACCTCGGCGTCGATTTTGATAAGACGTGGTCCTGCTACAAAGGCGGCGAGATTCACTGCGGCAGATGCGGCACCTGCGTGGAGCGGAGGGAGGCCTTCCTCAAATCAGGGCTCCACGACCCGACACTTTACAAAGACGAATCGCCGCTCCCACTCAGGCCCTGATCTGCGGCGTCGGCGCAATCGGACCGCATTCGAGCGCGCGGCGCGTTTCTATTTCGCGCGGCATTTGTCGCAGATCTCATCACCGCTCGAGGTGATGCGGAAGTCGAGCGCGGGATCGTCGATCTCGGTCTTGCCGCAGACATTGCACTTGTGAAAGTACGCCTCGTCGCGCTTCGCTTCCGACTCGAAACGCTGCCTGCGGCTCATGACCTGCCCGCGATGCTTCCATTGCCGGATGAAGCCCGGGGTGAAGGTGACGAGAAAGTTCAGCAGTGAGAAGAGGATGTGGATGCGCAGCGACCACCCACTTCCAAGGAACGCAAACGCAATGGCCGCCGCGCTGATGAGCGCAAGCCACTTGATCTTGATCGGCAGGATGAAAAACAGCAGGATTTCCTGGTCCGGAAAGTACACCGCGAATGCGAAGAGCAGCGTGGCCCAGAGCACCCAGCCGGTGCTCGGCTCGGGCGAGACGACTCCACCCAGCGCGATGCAGAACATGCCAAACAACACGTAGAGATTCAGGCGAAAGCTGCCCCATGCCTGCTCGAGTCCGTCGTTGATCATCCAGAGAAACGGAATCGTCAGAAGCCAGATGATGTCCTGTCCGCCCGGCAGCACGACGTAGCTCACGAGACGCCAGATCTCACCCTGAAGAATCAGTTCAGGCACAAACGCCAGCTTGGCAAAGAATGCCGGCGTCATCTTGATCAGAAACCAATTCAAAAACTGAAGCGTCGCGAGCAACCGCACCAGGTTTGGGATGGCAAAGCGGCCGAGTTTTTGTTCGAGCGTGACGAGAAGCGACATGTTTTGGGGGGCGCGGATGGTAACGGGCATTGATACGAATGCGAACGTCTTTCGGCGGGTTGTTCGAGTGGTTTGACAAGATCGCCCACCGCCCCAAGATGCGCGCCGTGTCTGACACTGAAACTCTCCAGCGCTCGCCTCTCCACGCCGTGCACCTCGAGCTGGGCGCGCGCCTGGTGCCCTTCGCCGGCTGGGAGATGCCCGTGCAGTATTCGGGCATCGTCGATGAACACAAGGCGGTGCGCGAGCGCGTCGGCGTCTTCGACATCTCGCACATGGGCCAGTTTCTCGTGAGCGGCCCCGACGCGGAGCCGTTCCTGAATCGCGCGCTGACGAATGACATCCGCAAGCTCGCTCCGGGCCAGGGCCAGTACACACTTCTTCTCAACGACGAAGGCGGCGTGATCGACGACCTCATCACCTACCGCACCAGCGAGCGTGAATTTTTTCTCGTGGTGAACGCATCCATGATTCGCGAGGACTGGGACCAATTGCAAAAGCTCATCGCCGGTGATCATGTCGCGAAAAGTACAAGCGGCAACCCCGCCGCTTCTACCGGTGCCGGAGGCACCCTCGCCTCCCCGGATGAGATCGGTGTCCACATGGCCAACGCGAGTCCGCTCGTGGGCGGGCTCGCGATCCAAGGCCCGCAAAGCCGGCAGGTATTCGAGAAGGTCTTCGCGCCAGATGGAGCTGCCTATCCCGAGCGCAACACCATCCAGCTCGCTGGCACGGACGACGGCATCCTGTGGCTGTGCGGCACAGGATACACAGGTGAGGATGGTTTTGAATTCTTCATGCCGGCCGCGCAGTCAGAGATGTGGTTCCGCAAAATCATTGATGCCGTGAGAGCCGAAGGCGGCCTCGTGTGCGGGCTCGGTGCGCGGGACACTTTGCGCCTCGAGATGGGCTATCCGCTGAATGGAAACGATCTCTCGCCGCAGCGCACGCCCCTGCAGTCCGGCCTGGCGTTCTTCGTCGATTTGGAAAAGGGCGATTTCACCGGACGCGATGCGCTCGTGAAACAAAAAGCTGCCGGTCTGCCGGACAAGCTCACCGCGTTTCGCATGACCGGCACCACGCCGCCGCCGCGGCCGCACTACCCTGTTTTTTACAAAGGCGCGCAGGTCGCGGAGGTCGCCAGCGGCACGCAATCCCCTTCCCTCAGCACAGGCATCGGCATGGCCTATCTGCCGCTCGAAGCCAGCAAGCCGGGCACGCAGATCGAGATCGAGATTCGCGCCCGCCGCTTCCCCGCCGAGACGTGCAAGAAGCCTTTTCATCAAAAGCCTGTCAGCGCTTGAAACCCTCTGTTCATCCCTTCAACTCAAACATCCAGCCTCTCCCATGAGCAACATCCCCGAAAACCTCCGCTACCGCGAATCCCACGAATGGATCGCGGCCACTGATGACCCCGCCGCCGTCGGCATCACCGATCACGCGCAGCACGAGCTGACGGACGTCGTCTTCGTCGATCTGCCGCAGGTGGGTCGCAAAGTCAGCGCAGGCGAGCAGGTGGCCGTGATCGAGTCCGTCAAGGCCGCGAGCGACATCTACTCCCCCGTTTCCGGCGAGATCACCGAGGTGAATGCGGCGCTGACCAATGACCCGAGCATCGTGAACACCGATCCCTACCTCAACGGCTGGCTCTTCAAGATCAAGCAGGCGAATCCCTCCGAAGCGCAGGCCCTGATGAGCCCCGAAGCCTACAAGGCGCACATCGGGTAAAGTGGTGCAAGCCGCTGGCTTGCCGCTCTGCCTGATTCCGTGCAAGCCTGCGGCTTGCAC
>JANOBO010000216.1:0-16833 GCA_031411695.1 Verrucomicrobiaceae bacterium | reverse complement strand
GGAGAATGGAACACTTTGGCAGAACAGTTGGTAAAAAGCGGTTCAGCTTCCACGTCTAGCGGAAGCCGTTCGTGCCTCACTCCTGCACCGCCACGTCCACCGTGTCGCTGGCCGGACCGGGGCCGAGCACGCTCAACACCCAGCCGCCCGCCCATCCTAGTCCCCGCCCGCCGCCGCGAACCCACGACACGCCAATCCCCCTCGCCAACTTCGCGAATGTCGGATATAAGGAAGCTCGCCGATAAACTGACATTCTTGTTTGTGAGCGTACTGTTCGGACAGGCACGGGTCGGTCGCCCGAAGAATCGACGGGTGATTATTTCAAGGCAGCCCGTAATTTCACAATCACATGAATCACCGGTTCACAGCAATCCCATCACGCACGCAGCTTGCTGAATCAGTATTCCTTTGCTTCCTCGTGCTGACTTTAGTGCTTGGCGTTATTTCGCTGGCTACAGCGGGATTTAGCCCCTTGGGGGCGATCTTCGATCTTTATCCGAAGATGCCCTGGCGTGTTCGCGGCGTTCTCGGAATCATGCACATTGGTGCTTTGATTGGATTTGGCATCACGTGGCTCGCTTCACACCGGCTGCGGATGCGTTACCGGCTGTTGAGTGTGATTGTGTTGGCATTGGAGCTTTCCATTGCATCCTTGCCCGGCTAGCCAACCACCACCTGTTCAATTGCACTCAATGAAAGGTTTGATTGAATGACCGCCCCTCAAACAACACCAAGGCCGAACAAACATGGTTATCATCGCGCGACGCCGCGAAGATAACGGTTGCTGGACGATTCGCGGTGGTGCGCTCTGAGACTTAGCATGTGGGGAAGCTTTTGCCCGCTTCACCGGCGGCGCTGGTTGATTTCGCGCGCTGTTCCGGCTGGTCGATCCGCGCGGCGCGGCTGGGTGGCGGATCGCTCGGCGCGGCCGCCACTGTGGGTCTCACTGTAGCCTGGCTGCGCTCACGGGGGGGCTAGGTGCGTCGTGTTTGCGAGGTGTTGCGGGGCCGGGACGTGCTTGCCGCCGGCGGCTCAGAACGTGTGGATGAACAAGCCGCTGCGCAGCTTCGGCTCGAACCAGGGGCTCTTCGGCGGCATGATCTGCCGGCATCGCTGATGGCCATGAGCTGGTCCACGCGGGTGGCGCGCATGGAGAAGCCGACGGCGAACTGGCGGCTGTCCACCAGCTTCTCGAGCTGGGCGGTGCCGCGGATGCCGCCCATGAAGTCGATGCGCTTGTGGGTGCGGCTGATGCTGACGGGGTCGAGACTTCCGGATGGGCTCCATTCTCGCTGCGTGGGGCGCGGCTCATCACGGGTTGCCATGTGGCGCAGCGCTTCCATGTCGGGAGGATGCGGGCAATGAGTTGACCTTGGGGAAAGGCTTTTGCCCGCTCCGGCTATGAGTGCGGCCGTTGCTTACTTCACCATTTCCAACGCCTCGTCCACTCCAGCGCCGTCATGCACCATCGCCATCAGCGCGCGGGTGATGCCGCTGGGATTGGGATGCGTGATCACGTTGCGGCCATAGACGATGCCGGCCGCGCCTTGCTCGAGCAGGCCTTGGGTGCGCACGAGGATTTCCTTGTCGCTCACGCGACCGCCGCCGCGCACGAGCACGGGGATGCCGGACGCGGCCTCGATGATCTTGTGGTAGATGCTGATGTCATCGGACGGATCGGCCTTGATGATGTCGGCGCCTAGCTCCACCGCCTGACGCACGAGGTAGGTGATCGCGGTTTCGTCGCCATTGACCATGTAACCGCCGGCTTTTTCGTTCGGCTGGAAGACGAGCGGCTCCACCATCATGGGCATGCCGTAGTAGTCGGCCTGCGGCTTGAGGCGGAGGATGTTCTCGACGCATTCGGCGTGGACTTCGGGCGCGCCGGGGATTTGGAAAAGATTCACGCAAACGCAGGCAGCATCGTAGCGCACCGCTTGGAGCATGGTGTCCTCGATCATCAAACTGAAGCGGCGCATCTCAGGCAAGGTCTTGCCGTAGATGTTGGCGACATCGGTGCGCAGGACGAGCGACGGCTTTTGCCGTCCCGGAATTTCTTGAAGGTGCCGCGCCATTCCGAGCGTGAGCTGGATGGCATCAGGCGCGGCATCGACCAGGGTCTTCACGACCTTCCGCATGTCGGCGATGCCATCGAGAAACGGCGGCTGATTGAAGAACCCGTGATCGACGGCGACATCGAAGCAGCGGCCGGATTTGGCATTGAAGAGACGGTTGAGGC
The DNA here is from genome assembly GCA_031411695.1 of Verrucomicrobiaceae bacterium. Classification (GTDB taxonomy): domain Bacteria; phylum Verrucomicrobiota; class Verrucomicrobiia; order Verrucomicrobiales; family Verrucomicrobiaceae; genus JAIBCL01. The sequence continues at coordinate 14,594 of JANOBO010000216.1, read as the reverse complement.
GGAAGGTTTTCATGGGTGTGCCGAAGATTGGAGCGGCTACTTAGAAGCGAGCGCTGGCGCGGTCAACCGCGTGCTTGCTAACAACCTCACGGCACGTGCGCGGACGGAGGCGCGGCACCGATGAACGCGCGGACGCTCTCGGCAAACGAAGGGAGCGAGCCATCGGGCTTTGGATGTCGTTTCTGCCACTCGAACCATGCGATGACGGACACGACGACGAGGCAGGCCAGCGTCCAGCCGATCTGTGCAAGCCACGGCCGCCGCTGCCGGCCAAGTTTCGCTGGCTTGGCAAGCGGGATGGGCTGGATCACCGCTGCCGGGCGCGTGAGCCGGGCGGCGCGCCGCGCTTCCTTTTCCTCCTCGACAGCCACCGACAACGCGGTGCCGACCTCACGCGCGGATTGATACCGCCGCGCGGGATCGACCATCAGGCACTTCGACATCACGCCTGCGAAGGAGTCTGGCAAACTGGCGCCGGCACGACGCGCGGCCTGACGCGGAGTCTCGCCCGTGAGCATCTCGTGGATCACCACGCCGAGCGAGTACACGTCCGCGCGATGATCGACGAGGGAGCCGGCGATCATCCGCTCCGGGGCCGCATAGTCCGGCGTGCCGTAGCCGTCGTCGCCCTCGGCAAGCTCAATCAAACCTTTCGCGACGCCGAAGTCAGTCACCTTCACACGTCCGTCGTGCGTGATGAGGATGTTCGCCGGCTTGATGTCCCGATGCACCACGCCTTGGTCGTGCGCGTGTTGGACCGCGTCGCAGAGCTGGGCGATGAGCGCATGCGCATTGCCCGGGTTCACATTCCCAGCCCGGATGACGCGATGCAGATCGGCTCCATCGACGTACTCCATCACGATGTAGAGGTGCCCCTCGCTTGTCTGCCCAAAATCGTAAACCGGGACGATGTGCGGATGCTCCAGCTTCGCCAGGGTCCGCGCCTCCATTTCAAAGCGGCGGGCGTCCTCCTCCTGATCCTCGTAAAGCGGAGGCATGATCTTGATGGCGAATTGCGCATCGTCCGCGAGACGTCGCGCGAGATAGACCACGCTCATCCCGCCGACGCCGATGAGCGCGACGAAATCATAGTCAGGGAGCAGCGCGTTCAGCTCATCCCGCGTGGGCGGCACAAAGGATGCGGCGGAAAGCTGTGCGGTCAGCGATCCTGGCGCATCCATCGGGCTCTGTTCGTCAGCCATGGGAACGACGCGGTGCTACTTCACTCCCATGATGTGCCTGAGCACCGCCAGCTCGAGCGCCTCGTAATCACGCGCGTCGATGAACTGCTGCTCCAGCCTGCGATTCCACGACCGCACCTTGTCCACGAGGTGCATGAAAATTTCGCGGCTGTTCTTGAGATGATCGGTCACGCACCTGCCCTTCTGCGTGCGCATGGCCTTCACATCGAGGCCGATGAACTCGCCACGCGCGCCGTAACCCGCTTCCTCGAGCACGCGCACCTGGTTGAAGGCGACGCGCAGGTTTGCGGCCCCGAAGTTTTTGTCCTGATCGTACTTCAGGCCGTTCTGATCATTGAGGTGGACGGAGCCGAGCTTGTCATGCGCGAGGGCAAAGGCCATCTCATCGCTGGGATCGAGCCCCGCCAGCAAGGCGTGCGCCGTCTCGATCAGGCCCTTCACGCGTCTCGGCTGGCTCGAGGCATAGGACAGGGCGATGGCGTGCCCGATGGTCGGAACGTAGGCCTGATCAGTCGGCTCATTCGGCTTTGGCTCGATCCAGATCTCAATCTCGGGATCGTGCGCGAGCATCGCGTTCACTGTCTCAAGAAGCCGCTGATAAGCCACGCGCGCATTCTTGCTCTCGCGGATGTAGGTGCCCTCGCGCGCGAGCCAGAGCACGGTCGCCTTGCTGCCGATCTCGCGCGCGATGTCGATGCACTTGAGCGTGCGCTCCAGCGCGTAGCGGCGGTCCTTCGCGCTGTTTGAGGTGTAGCAGCCGTCAACCGTCTCGGGTGCAAACCACAAGCGCGGCGCGACGAACTCGGGGACGAGGCCCTGGCTGTCCAGCATCTTCCTGACCTTCGCCGCCTGCTTCGAGATCTGCTGCGGCGTGAGTCCATCGATGCCGGGCACCACGTCATCGTCATGAAACTGCACGCCGTCGAAGCCGAGCGGCTTGTAGAGCGCGTACTTTTTCTCGTGCGGAAACGGCTTGCGCACTTCGGGGCCGAACGGATCAGCACCCTCGCTGATGTTCCATGGACCGAAGGAAAAACGATACTGTGTGGGCTTGCTCATGGGGTGGTGGGTGATGGAAACCCTGTCGGGCGCGGGAATCTGCCGACGCGCACAAGGCGGTCAACATGGGCCGCGCGGTAATTCCCACCCCGCAAACCACCGCCTAACTTTTCAGCTCCGCCGCCGCCAGGGCATCATCAGCCCCCAGTTCTTCGCACGCCGCGAGGCTGTGGTGAGCATTGTGTCGCCCAGCTCAGAACTGCTCGCAAGAATGTCGGGGTCACCGAAATCGAAATCCTCTGCGCGCGGAAGATTTGGCGGCAGATCCTTGGAAAGGTGGAGCGCCGTAACATCCGCGATCACCGGCTCAGGCGCGAATTCCGGAGCGCCGGGCTTGGCAGCGCGCCGTGCGCCTGGCACAACAAGGCCGCCGGAGAAGATGAGCTTCATCGCATCCTCAATGGAGATGGGCGCGTCCGTCACCATGTCCTCCTCGATGACGAGCAGCAGCCCGGTCATCGGACTGAGCGCACCGGGGATGAAAACGGAAACCAGTGTCTTCTCGAGCTGCGAATCATAGAACTGGCCTGTGGCAAAGCCGAGCATCCTCGCGCCCGTTGACGGGTAATCGACATACACCGCGCGCTTGAAGTTCTGCTTGCCGCCGAGGCCCTTGAACGCGTCGATCACCTGCTTGAGCGACTTGTAGAGAAACGACACCAAAGGGATGCGCAGCAGCAGTTGATCCACAGCGGTGACGACGCGCCGGCCGATCACGTTGGTGGCCATGACGCCGAGGAAGACGAAGGCGAGGAGCGGAATGAGGAAGCCGACGAAACTGACGAAATGCCGGTATCCCTCGCTGGTGACGTCGATCAAGATCTCGCCGAAAAAATCATTCACCCACGAGGCCAGGTGGCCGAGGGCAAAATCGCTCACGCCTTTGAGCATCGAATACACCGACCAGAGAATCCATGCGGTGATGACCAGAGGCAGCGCCAGAGCGATGCCCGCGAGCAGCTTGTTCCGCAACCACACAAAGGGTTTGTGGTGGAAGGCTGGAGTCGTGCTGGCTGGCTGGACTTGCATGAGCTGATTTTGAGCGTGAAAACGCCCCGCGCGTTCGATCCGCGCTAGGCACCCACTAGGATACGTGCTGGATTCTCGATGCAATCCTTGACGCGCACCAGAAAAGTCACCGCTTCTTTTCCATCGACCACGCGATGATCGTAGCTCAGCGCGAGGTACATCATCGGGCGGATCACGACCTGCCCGTCAACTGCGACAGGGCGCTGCTGGATGGTGTGCATGCCGAGGATGCCGCTCTGAGGCGGATTCAAAATCGGCGTGCTGAGCAGGGAGCCGTACACGCCGCCGTTCGAGATCGTAAACACGCCGCCGGTGAGATCTTCGACCTGGATCTTCCCTTCCTTGGCGCGCTGCGCGTAGGCGAGGATGTCGCGCTCGATGTCGGCGAAGGACTTGGTGTCGCAGCCGCGGATGACCGGCACGATCAGGCCGCGCTCTGTGCCGACCGCGACGCCGATGTCGAAGAAATGATGCGTCACGACCTCGTCCCCATCCACGCGGGCGTTCACCTGCGGCACCGCCTTCAGCGCATCGACGACGGCCTTCACGAAGAAGGACATGAAGCCGAGCTTCAGCCCGTGCTTTGCCACGAAGCTGTCCTGCAGCTTCGCGCGCAGCGCCATCACGTTCGACATGTCGCACTCGTTGAACGTCGTGAGGATCGCGGCGGTGCGTTGCGCGGACACGAGCTGGTCGGCGATCTTTCTCCGCAGCGGTGACATCTTCTTCCGCGAGGACCGGCCTTCAGCCGGTGTCGCGGCTGAAGGCGCGATGACGATGTCCGGCTCCTTCGGCACGACCTTGAGCTGTGGGGCCGGCTTCGGCGCGGCTTCAAGAGGCGCGGCCGGCTTGGCTGCAGGTGCTGCTTTGGGTTCCGGTGCGGCAGCCGGACTAGGTGAGGCCGCTCCGGCTTCGAGCGTGGCGACGACTGCGCCGACCTCGACATCCTCGCCTTCCTTTTTTTGAATGCGGAGCACGCCGGCTGAGTCGGCGGTGACCTCCGCAGCCACCTTGTCGGTTTCGAGGGTGAGCAACACGTCGCCGACGGCGACGGTGTCACCGTCCTGCTTGTGCCACTTTGCGATCTGTCCTCCGGCGATGGATTCGCCGAGCGCGGGGATTTTGATGTCAGTTGCCACGGTGGTTGTTGTCTGGGTTTTAAACGCTAAACGCGTCCTCGACGAGCTTGTCTTGTTCGAGGACGTGGATGGCCTTCGAGCCGGCGGCGGGGCTGGAGCCGCGCTCGCGGCCGGCGTAGCGGACGGGATGGCGGGAGAGATCCTCAAGCCGCCAGCGGATGTAGCTCCACGCGCCCATGTTCTCGGGCTCCTCCTGGCACCAGATCCACTTCTTCTGCGCACGCGGGTAGCGCACGGCGATGCTCTTGAGCAGCTCGTAGTGCAGAGGGTAAAGCTGCTCCACGCGGATGATGGCGGCGTTCTTGATCTTATGCTCCGCGCGGAAGGCCAGCAGATCGTAGTACACCTTCCCCGAGCAGAAAACGAGGCGCGTAACACGATCCGGCGAGGTGGCCAGATTCTCGTCATCGATCACCTCCTGGAAATGCGTGCCGTCCGCCATGTCGGTGAGCCTGGAAACACACGAGGGGTGACGGAGCAGGCTCTTCGGCGTCATGAGCACGAGCGGCTTCCGCGCGCTACGCTTCATCTGGCGGCGCAGCGCATGATAGTACTGCGCCGGGGTGGTGAGATTGCAGACGTGCCAGTTTCCTCCGGCGCTGAGCTGCAGGAAGCGCTCCAGCCGGGCGCTGGAGTGCTCGGGCCCCTGGCCTTCGAAGCCATGCGGCAGGAGGAGCACGAGATGGCTCGGCTGCTGCCATTTACTCTCCGCGCTGGCGATGAATTGGTCGATGATCACCTGAGCGCCGTTCACGAAATCTCCAAACTGCGCCTCCCAGCAGATCAGCACGTTCGGCGCGAGGAGCGAGTAGCCGTAGTCGAAGCCGAGCACCGCGGCCTCGGAGAGGAAGGAATTGTAAACGCAGAACAGACCTTGATCCGGCGCGAGGTTCTTCAGAGGGATGTGACGCTCGCGCGTCTCCGTGTCGTAGAAGACGGAGTGCCGCTGGCTGAAGGTGCCGCGACGGCTGTCCTGGCCTGACAGGCGCACACCCTGCCCTTCGGTGAGCAGCGTGGCAAAAGCCAGCGCCTCGCCATGCGCCCAGTCGATGCCTTCGCCGCTTTCGATTGCCTTCCGCCGCGCGGCGAGGAAGCGCTTCGCGATGGTCGGATGCAGACGAAAACCTTCGGGAGACTCGAGAAGGCGCAGGCCGAGGTCGCGCAGACGATCCGCAGACACGCCGGTCGGCACCTTGTCGTAACAGTAGGCCTGCTGCGGCTGCGCGGTGGAGCCTTCGAAAGGATTGCCGCCCGCTTTTTTGCCACGCTCAGCGAGGGCGTTGAAGCCTTCTTCCAACTCCTGGATCAGCTCCTTCTCGAGCGCGTCGGCATCGGACTCGGTCATCGAACCGGAATCGATCAACTGCTTGCGGAACAAGGCGGCCGTCGATGGGTGCGAGGTGATTGCCTTTGCCATGTTTGGCTGGGTGAATGCGGGCTCATCCGTCTCGTTGTGCCCGTGGCGGCGGTAGCACACGATGTCGATGATCACATCGCGCGAGAATTTCTGCCTGAACTCGAACGCGAGCTTCGCCACGCGCGCGACTTCCAGCGGGCAGTCGCCATTCACATGGAAGACGGGCGCCTCGATCATCTTCGCCACGTCGGTGCATCGCTCGGAGGAGCGCGCGTCGGCGGGCAGCGTGGTGAAGCCGATCTGATTGTTCACCACGATGTGGACCGTGCCGCCCGTGCGGTAGCCAGGCAGCAGTGACAAATTCAACACTTCCGCGACGAGCCCCTGTCCTGCGAACGCCGCGTCCCCATGCACCAGCACAGGGATGACCTTCCTGCGATGCTCAGTGTCGTCGAGCGAACGCTGCCGCGCGCGGGCCTTGCCTTCGACCACAGGATCCACCGCCTCGAGGTGGCTCGGATTCGCGGCGAGATGCACGGTGACCGTCTCACCGCCCGCGACCTGACGCACGGTTTCAAAGCCGAGGTGATACTTCACGTCGCCATCACCCGCCACCATGTTGGGCACATAGTTTTCCGAGAACTCGTAGAACAAGACCTCCAGCGGCTTGCGCAGGAAATTGGCCAGCACGCTGAGCCGGCCGCGATGCGCCATGCCCATCACGATCTCACGGCCACCGCTCTGCGGCAGGTCGTTCAAGATGGTCTCGAGCGCCACGAGCAGGGACTCCGCGCCTTCGATTGAAAAACGCTTCTGCCCGACGTAGCGGCGGTGCAGGAAGCGCTCGAACGTCTCCGCCTCCAGCAGCCAGCGCAGAGCGTCCTTGGGCTCGACGGAAGGCTTTGGATCTTCGAGAGCCTCGATCTTTTCGAGCAGCCAAGTCCGCACCTCGGCATCCTGGATGTACATGAACTCGAATCCAACGCGGTCACAGTAGATGCGGCGGAGTTCGGCCAGCATGTCGCGCAGCTTCATCGTGCGGCCACTGCGGAAGAAGAGTGTCTGAACTTCCTCATCGAGATCAGCGGCGGTGAATCCGAGCTCCTCCATCGAAAGGACCGAAGCGTCGGGACCAGCGGGGCTCAAAGGATCGAGCCATGCCGCGACGTGGCCGCGGGAGCGGAAGGTCATGATCGCGTTGGACACGCGCATCCGGAAGCTCAGTGTCTCGTCCGAGAGCGCAGTGGTTTCCTGCGCCGCCGTCGGAGCGGACGCGCGGGATTTTGCGGCGAGCTGAGCCATGCCAAGCTCGAATCCTTCAAAAAAAGCGCTCCATGTGGGCTCGACCGTGGCGGAGTCGCGCTTCCAGTCCTCGTACTTTGCGTCGAGGAGATCGAGATTAGCGCGGGATGAGAGAGTGGCACTCATGATTCAAGAACAAGAAAAAGGGGGCGCACAATTCACGCGAATGCATACGCGCGCAACCCTTGGAAGGTCGTAGTGCATGACTTCCCCAGCCTCAAGCGGCCGATTGCAGCGGATGTCCACAGACTCGCCGTCAGCGGACCAAGGCAAGCCACGCAGACACTTGATCGGTCGCGATAATCAAGAATGTCCTGACAGGACAGCGCCGTGGCACAAATGCTGCTTGACGGTCATAACCTTACGGCCATTGGTTCCCGGCTTCACGGCCAATGGGCCCTCTATGATCGAATGGGATAAAACAATCTGGCTCGCGAGTTACGTCGTGGTCTTCGCAGGGCTGTCTGTATTTGGTGCACATCGGCTCAAAGTGCTCTACCACTTTTGGAAGCATCGTGGCACGCCTCCGCAGCCGCACCACACATTTGCCGAGCTGCCCGTGGTGACGGTGCAGCTCCCCATCTTCAACGAGGCGGATGTCGTCATCCGCCTGCTCGATGCCGTGAGCAAGCTCGACTACCCGCAGGACCGGCTCCAAATCCAGGTGCTCGATGATTCGACGGACGACACCGCCGAGCTGAGCGCGCGGCTGACTGAGGAACTCAAGGCGCGCGGATACGATGCCGAGTTCCGCCATCGGACGGACCGCACGGGTTTCAAGGCTGGCGCGCTGGATGGCGGGATGGCGACTGCTAAGGGCGAGTTCATCTGCATTTTCGACGCCGACTTCGTCCCGATGCCGGACATGCTGCAAAAGATGATCCACCATTTCACCGACGAAAAAATCGGCATGGTGCAGGCAAGGTGGGGCCATCTGAACAAAGACTACTCGCTGCTGACGAAGCTGCAGGCCCTCTTCCTCGATGGTCACCTTGTGCTGGAGCAAACGGCGCGCAGCCGTCAGGGTGAGTTCTTGAACTTCAACGGCACGGCCGGCATCTGGCGGAAGAAGGCCATCATCGATGCTGGAGGGTGGCAGCACGACACGCTGACTGAGGACCTGGACCTCAGCTACCGCGCGCAGCTTTCGGGCTGGCGCTTCGTTTATCTCAAGGATGTCGTCGTCCCGGCTGAGTTGCCGCCTGACATGGATGGATTCAAATCTCAGCAACACCGCTGGACGAAGGGCTCCATCCAGGTCTGCAAAAAAGTGCTCGGCAATGTGTGGCGTAGCGACATCCCGCTGGCGCTGAAGTTCGAGGCCACAGCCCATCTCACGTCGAACTTCGCGTACCTCCTGCTGCTCGGCGTGCTCATCCTCATGTATCCGGCAAACTTCATCATGGGCTCATCCTGGCTGAAGGTCGTGCTCATTGATGTGCCGGTGTTTTTGTTCGCCTCGCTTTCGGTCATCATCTTTTATCTGGTGGCGCAAGGCGCGCAGACTCCGCGCGGCTGGTTGAAGGCCATTCCCTATCTGCCCTTGCTGCTCGCGCTTGGCGTCGGGATGTCCATCAATAATGGCAAGGCGGTCCTTGAGGCGCTCTTCAATCACAAGTCCGACTTCGTGCGCACCCCGAAATATGGCGTCGTCACGAAATCTCAGGCGGCGGGGCGGAGCTTCCGTTATGCCAGCGCGAAATCGCTCTGCCTCTACATCGAGGTCGCGCTCGCGTTTTACTTTGGCTGGCTCACCATGATGGCCGCCGGGCGCTCGCAGTGGGGCTCAATTCCGTTCCTTCTGATGTTTTTCGTCGGCTTCGCATACGTCGCCGGCGGTTCCATCCTCAAGCGCCTGAATCTCTCATCAGTTTCAGGATCCGGCGGCGGGACTTCCTCCGACAAACCGGAGCCCGCGCTGGTCGTGAGTTGAGAGCACCCCGCTCAAACGGACGGCAACACGCGCTGCATGCGCTTCCTGAACGCCGCCGCGCGCCTTTCGTCCTTCATTGTCTCAAGCAGGGCGACGTAATCGAGGCCGACCGCCTCGTAGCTCGCCGCCTCGTCGCTGATGTGCTTTTCCAGAATAGCCAAGGACTGCTCGTAGTGCTCGAGGGCGGTCGTGTTGTCCCCAAGCTCGTGACACACCGATGCAAGGTTCGAGTGCGTCTGCGCCACGTCTGGGTGCTCCGCGCCCAAAAGCCTCATCCGGATCTCGAGCGCCTCCACCAGCATTTCCCTGCCTTGGTCCGGAAAGCCTGCGGTGTAATATAGACTGCCGAGATTGTTGAAGAGCGTGGCCGTGAACTCTGACTCGTGACCATGCTTTTGCTCCAGCATCTCCAGCCCGCGCAGGTAGTGCTGCTCTGAAAGCGCGTGCTTGCCCAGCCCCTTGTAAATCATGGCGAGGTTGTTTCGCAATTGCGCCGCCACATCCTCGTCAGGCGGCGTCATCGCCTCGTAGTCATTGATCGCCAGCTCGTAAAACGGGATCGCCTCCGCCTCGCGCTGGCTGAAATCGAGCAGCGTCGCCAACCGCGAGCGCACACTGGCCCTGCGCTGCACGGGGACCTTGGCCTTTTGCAGCAGATCGATGGCTTCACGATAGCGTTTCTCTGCGCGGTCGATGTCGTCCGCGTCACGATGTAAATCGCCCAAGGTTTCCAGCGCCTGAATCAGATCGGCTACCTTTTCCGGGTCATCCTCCGCCGCATGACGGGCCGTCGCCAAGGCGGTCGTGGCAGCACACAGGGCGGCTTCTGTGTCGTCTTCACCCACAGTGGCGGGAGACGCGGATCCGTCGGTCGATGGCGATGGTGTGGCTGGCATAAAGGCCTCGCGAAAATTCAGTGAAACTTGGAAGGAGCGAGGGCTACATCATCGCAGAGGCGCAAAGACCGCAAGCGGAATCATCCCTCAGAACGCGGCGACTCCACCTCAGGGGCCGCGCTCATGAGTTTCATCAATTGAGCGCGCTGCACCGGCAGCCGGCGATGGAAGGCCTCCTCGATGGCGCGCGCAAAGGCACCGTCACCCGCGATGCCTAGCTCCTCCGCGAGCCTCTGTTCAAAGCGGTCAATGAGAGCGAAGGAGGGCGGCTTGCCGTTCAGGTAATCCAACGCCTTGCGCAGCAGATCGTGGATCACAGGGATGGCCGTCCCACCCTCGACGACCTGTGTGATGAGCTTTACGAAATAAGTCGCCGCCAGCACACGCGCGTAACTTTGACGCAGGCCGGGCCGCGGATCAAGCCACTGCACCTCCGCCAGCGTGTGCAAATCCGTGGTGCGGCCGCGCACAAAACGCACATCCGCCGAGACGAACAAATCCAGCCGGTTTAAAAACGGTGACTTCGGCCGGAGCGCGCCTTTGGCGATGGTCTTGAAGATGCCCGCGTCTGGCGCGCACCACTGCACGATCAGGCTCGTCTCCCGATAAGGCGTGCGGTCGATCAAAATGGCCTCGGTCTTCTCCATCACATTGGCTTCGCCCGCATCCTTATCGCACTCCACCCCAGTCCGCATTCACGATTCACACTCCGCATTCGATCCTCCGCTTGCTTTCCCCACGCACGTCTGTACTCTTCGCGCTCTCATGGAAAAACCCAACAAGGCCGTACTCACCGACCTGAGCGCTTTCGACATCGACAGCCTCAAAGAGCGTCTCGCCGCGCTCAGGAGGTTTCTTTGACCTCGGAAAGCTCGCGAGTGAACTCGCCGAACTGGAAGACCGTCAGACGCGACCTGAATTCTGGAACGATCCAGCGGCCGCAAGGAAAGTGGGCGAGCGCGCAAAGGCCATCGAGCGCATCACCGTGCCGCTCAAGGCGCTGACAAGCCGGCTCGACGATTTCCCAGTTCTCATCGAGCTGGCAAAAGAAGATGGCGGCACAGGATCGTGGCGCGAAGTGGAGGGCGAGTACAACTCACTGCAAAAAGATCTCGCCGCCTTCGAACTCGACCAGTTGCTCTCAGGCGCTTTTGACCGTGGGAACGCCTTCATCACCATTCACGCCGGCGCGGGCGGCACCGAGGCGTGCGACTGGGCGGACATGCTGATGCGGATGTATCAGCGCTGGTGTGAGCGCAAAGGCTACAAGACCGATATCATCGATTATCAGGCCGGGGACGAGGTCGGCCTGCGCTCCGCCACGCTCGAAATCGTCGGCGAGAACGCCTATGGCTTCCTCCGCAACGAAGTCGGCGTGCATCGGCTCGTGCGCATCTCCCCCTTCGATGCCGCGAAGAAACGCCATACCTCCTTTGCCAGCATCGACGTCACACCCGATTCGGACGAGGACATCAACATCGTCATCAAGGATGACGACCTGCGCGTGGACACCTACCGCGCCGGCGGCAAAGGCGGGCAGAACGTGAACAAGGTGGAGACCGCAGTCCGCATCACCCACTTGCCATCTGGAGTCATCGTCGCCTGCCAGGCCGAGCGCTCACAGCCGAAGAACCGCGCCAAGGCCATGGCCATGCTCAAGGCCAAGCTTTACCAAATCGAGGAGGACAAGAAGAAGGCCGAGATCGACCGGCAATACGGCGAGAAAGGCGACATCGCCTGGGGCAGCCAGATCCGCTCGTATGTCTTCCAGCCTTATCAAATGGTCAAAGATCACCGAACAGGAGAAAAGACCGGCAGCGTGCAGTCCGTGATGGATGGCGATCTGGAGTCCTTCATGGAAGCCAAGCTCCGCGGTCGAAAAGCCGGCGACAGCGACGGCGACCTCGACGTTTGATCGCCACGCCTAAATGCGGAGCCCGATGGGCCACAAAGAGACCCAAAACGCACGCACTCCGTTCCGGGTGCGATCGGACAAGGGAGTTCCGTCATCGTGCCGGTTTTACTCCAGTCACGGAGTGACTGGGCTACTTTCGGACTCGCGTCAGCCCTACGCTCCAATCACGGGCTAAGGGTCGCGGCGGGCTCTAGCAAGATGCGCTTCCGTTCCTGGCTGGACAGCGCCTTCATCAATCCCGCCCGTCGAAAAACGCCCTCAAGGTCGCCGTGCTCGGAGGCGATCAGTTTCTCAAACCCAGGCATCAGGTCGTAATAGGTGGCCAGCGTGTTCAGGCGGGCGTTGTTCACCGGCTTTGCGAACCATTTCTCCACCGGGAGACTTCCGCCGAACTGCTCCTTCAGCGCCTCAGATTGCTGGCGGAGGCGGTCCAGCTCCTCCGTTTTCACGGTGCGCTTTTGCTCCACGGAGAGTCTGTGATCCGCATAGAGTTTCTCCAGCCTGCCGCGCGTCTGAAGGATCAACTGGATGAACGCACGCTCCAGCCGAAGATCCGCCTCATAGACGCGCAACTGGCGGGTCATCCCCTTGGATCTCAGCCATCGCCTCGCGCCCTCCTGGCCCACGGCTGTGGCAAACGCCTCGTTGAAATCCGTGTCGCCGCTGAAGAACAAGCGTTGGTGGGTGAGTTCGTGAAACAGAAGCTCTGCCAGATCCTCATCCGTCCGCCCTGAAAAGGTGTTCAGGATCGGATCTTTAAACCAGCCAAGAGTCGAGTAGGCCTCCACACCGCCGACGTACACATCGTGACCGGCCTTTCGAAGCGACTCGGCTTCTTTCTCCGCCTCCTTTTGCTTGAAGAAGCCCCGGTATTTGAGCGAGCCGATCAAGGGATACCACCACGTCTTGGCCTCCATGGAAAACTCCGGCGCGGCGAACACGACCCACACCGCGTACTTCCGCCCGAGATCACAGTAGCAGTCGTACTGCGCTGCGGCAGGCAGGCGCAGATCCTTCGTGGCAAAGCTTCTCAGCTCCTGCACCAGCTCGAGCTTTCTGCGAAGACGATCCGAGGGCTGACCATTCCTCAACAGGTCATCGATGGGCCGCGCCTTGTTTGAGATCTCCCACTGCCCACGTGCCGCCTGTGCATAAAACGAAACGGTGCGGCACGACGCCAGTGCGAGCAGCCCGAACCCCAACAGCGCCCAAGCCTTCAGCGAACGAAAGTGACGAACCATGCGCCGAGCATGACCCGGAATCAGCGCGAGCGCAAAAAGTAGTCCAGTCACTCCGAGACCGGAGCGACGCGAACCCTCCGACGCGCCTCCGACTGTCAGATCACACCCGCCACGGAGTGACCGGACAACGTCCGCGCCAACATCAAAAAGGGCCGGCATTAATGCCGGCCCTTTGAAGATTGAAGAATCGCAACGAAACCCCGCAGAGGATCACACTCCGCTCGTGCGACGGCGGCGGTAGAACAGACCCAACAGGCCGAAGAACAGCAGCATCATACGGCTTGGTTCAGGGACGACCACCACGATGAACCCGCCGGTGTTGAACTGGCTCACATCGTAGCGGTAGTTCCCGCCGAGTTCAAAGAGATCAAGGTCGGTGCCAGACTCCGCACCGGTCCGCAGCATGCCACCATTCGGACCGGCTGTGCCGCCAACATTAAATGAACCCGAAAGCGCGCCAACCCAATCGAGCAGGTTGAAGACATCACCCGCAGTCGGGTTGTAGCCGTTGTTGAGGAGAACCACCTTGCCTCCTGAGGTGATGGTCAGGCCGGCGGTGATGAGCACCTTGTCGTGCTGCGAGGTGGTGACCGGATCATTCATCATGTGGCTGTAAGTTGCGTCTGTAGCAACGGCAGCGATGAAGGTGGCATAGTTCGCGTCGTCATAGCCGACTTGATTCATGGCGGTGTAGCTGGCGCGCTGCGCTTGGAGCGTGGTCACCGAGGTGGCGCCCAAGGTAAGGCCGCCATTGACAACGATGGTTCCCATCAGGCTGCCGGCCTCATCACCGGGCCGGAGCGCGCCATTGATCAGGGTTGCGCCCTGAATGACGCCCGTGCCCGCGACGATGGTGCTGGCCGCCGATGTGAACCCTGAGGCCGATACCGCACCCGTGCTGCCGACGCCGTTGCGGCCCACCTGGAGGATGCCGGCGTTTACAGTCGACGTGCCCGTGTAGGCATTTGCGGTGGTTATCGTGGCCCAGCCGCTGCCGTCCTTCACCACGCTGAGAGCGGCGGAATTGATGGCGCCGGCACCTGGAGCGAAGAACTCGCTGTTGAGCTTGCCGTCCCGGATGTAAGCGTTCCACTGGACTTCGGTGGTGACTGGGGTGGACTGCATGATGGTCAGCGTGCCTGCGGTGGTGGCGGCATTCTCAATGACCACCGAGGTGCCGTTGGCGCTAGCACCCATCGTGCCGCCAGCCGTGTCGCCAATGAAGGGACCGACGCCGCCATTGGTGCTCAGCGCACCGATGGTGCGGGCACCGCCTCCGACCTGAAGCATGGAGTTAAAGCCCATGTCCACGTCGTTAGCCGCAGTCAGCGCCGTGGCGTGCTCCAGTCGCAGGATCGCCGTTTGGTCCTGATCGTAGCTGGTGTTGGCACTAACACGGATATCACCGGTCCATCCGCTATTGTCGTTCTTCAGCACCAGATAGTTGTAGGTGCGGCCATTGGTGTTGTCGTTGGCATTACCATTATCGTCCGAGGCAAAAATGATGTTGCCGCTGGTGGT
>JANOBO010000215.1:0-42951 GCA_031411695.1 Verrucomicrobiaceae bacterium | reverse complement strand
TCGCGATCGCGGACTGCAGCGCGTTGAGCATCATCAATTGCCACGGCATCGGGTCGCTTCCCGGCTTCATCTTCTCGAGCAGGCGATACACCATCTTCCACGACGCAGGCCAGCTCGTGATGGCGAACTGATAAAGGCCCTTCAGCACCGAGGAGAGATGCGGATGGGTCTCGCAGACGAGATCCTTCACGATGACCTCCTCGTTTGGATCCAGGCGTCGCAGTGCCTCGGCCACGCAGCGTGCCGCCGTGTTATGCCCGTCTCCAAAAGCCGCTGTGAGTATCAGGATCAAGATTTGCTGACGCTAACCGGAGGCACTGAAGAAAACTGACAAAACCAGATGACAGAAATCTGTGCTCACTCCATTATTAATTAAGGAAGCCGAAACAACTACTCTTGCAATGATGAATCACAAGCACCACGACATCGCCCGAATTCTGGGTGTCGCTTTTGTTGCATTCATTCTCATGGCTCTACTCAGTCCTCGTTCTACTTCGACTGACGGGCGGGTTAAACAAGGCTTCTCACTTGCCTCGGCACCGCTGCTATCCAGCCATCGCATTGCTGACACGAAGTCATTTCACCGGCGTTCCTATTCCGCACCCATGGCTGCGAGTCCGACACCGATGTTCCGGATTCCAGTCGCCCCGGCTCATGAGATGCCCGCCGTGCGCCTTGCCTCGTCGCCAGCGCGCCATGGCGGTGACGAAAATCCGCAACGGTGACGAACCGCCGCGCGTGGGCGCGGATTCAGATGAAATCCAGCGCGAGATCCAAAGCGCGAGCCGAATGAGTGAGCGCACCCACAGAGATCGCATCCACCCCTGTGGCGGCCACATCGCTGATCGTGGCCAGCGTGATACCACCGCTGGCCTCCAGGAAAAGCCGGCCCGCGTTCAGTCTCACCGCCGCGCGAAGCTCCACTGGGCTCATGTTATCCAACAGGATCATGTCCACACACCGCAACGTGAGAAACGTCTCCACCTGACTCAGTGTGTCGGCCTCGAGTTGAACCTTGATGCCGGGTCGCGCCGCTTTCACGCGGTCAATTGCGATTTGCAGTCCCTCGATTCCGCCGGCGGCGACGAGGTGGTTGTCCTTCACCATCACCTGATCGTGCAGGCCCATGCGATGGTTCGTGCCGCCTCCATCCTTCACCGCAGCCTTTTCCAAGAGGCGCCAGCCCGGCGTTGTCTTACGCGTGTCGAGCACCTTCACCGCGTGCGGCTTCACAGCATCGACATAGCGGCGCGTCATCGTGGCCACACCACAGAGCCGCTGGAGAAAATTAAGCGCGGTCCGCTCGGCGGAAAGCACCGCGCGCGTGGTGCCGCTGATCTCCATCAGCGTGGCCCCTTTCTCAAACGATGCGCCGTCGGGCACCGGCACGTTGACAGCGGTGGAGCCGTCGATCTCCAGGAAAACCGCGCGGGCGATCTCGCTGCCGGACATCACTCCGGCCTCACGTGCGACGAGATTTGCCTTCGAGAGCGAATCAAATGGAATGAAAAACTCGCACGTCACGTCACCTGCGCCGATGTCTTCGACGATGGCCGCGCGGATGAGAGCTGTGGTGGAGGGATGCATCGGAGCTTGGATGAGCGGGCTTTCCAGCATAGAGAGTCCGTATGGCGGTGTCAGCCGAATAATGGACAACCACCTGCCTGCTGAATGCCCGCGTCGAAGAAATCAAAGGACCCGGAACCTGCCGAAACGCACAAGCGCGCGCCCGGCTGGTGGAAGCGCGTGCTGTGGCGCGTCGCGATCGGCATACCGGTCTTTGCCCTCGTCGCCGGTGCCTCGATCATCGCGGTGTACAGCCAGCTCGCGAAACAGTATGATCTCTCCAAGCTGGGCGAGATGCCGGAGCGCACGGTGGTGCTCGACGCGAACGGCCAGCTTCTCGGGCGCATGCACGGGGAGAACCGCATCGTGGTGCCGCTCGATCAGGTGTCGCCGTGGTTCATCAAGGCGCTGCTGGTGCGTGAGGACGCCCGCTTTTACAAGCACGGCGGCATCGACTACACCGGCGTGGCGCGCGCGATTTTGCGCAACGTGAAGGACCGCCGCATCGTCCAGGGCGCGAGCACGCTCACGATGCAGCTCGCGCGGAACAGCTACCCGGACCTCGATGACCGCAGCTTCCACCGCAAGCTGATCGAGATGATGCTGGCACGCCGCATCGAGAAGATGAGCTCGAAGGACCAGATCCTCGATCACTATGTGAACCGCATCTTCTTCGGCAACAGCCTCTACGGCATCCAGCGCGCCAGCCAGGTTTACTTCGGCAAGCACGCCTCGCAGCTAACGCTGGGGGAGAGCGCGATGATCGCGGGTATCATCCGCGGGCCGACCAAATTCTCGCCGTTCCGAAATTTCGACGGCGCGATCCGTGAGCGGGACGTGGTCCTGGCCCGCATGTTGCAGACGAAGGTGATCACCGATGAGCAGGCGCTGGCCGCGCGGTATGAGGATATCGCCCTGCACGCGCAGCCGGCCTTCACTCCGCAGGGCGGCTACGCGCTCGACATCGTGAAGCGCGATCTGGATTTGATCCTCGAGGCGCAGGAGATCGAGGACGGAGGCCTGCAGGTCTTCACCACGCTCGATGTCGAGTTGCAGAAGGCCGCAGAGGGCGCGCTGGAAAAGCGCATCCAAGGAATCGAGAAGCAGCGCGGCTTTGCCCATCCCACGAAGAAGGCATTCGACACGCAGTGGGACGGCATCCACGAGGTGCCCTCCACGCCGTATCTCCAGGGAGCTGTCGCCGTGATCAACAACGACTCGGGGGGCGTGGTGGCTATCGTCGGCGGGCGCGATTATCGGCAGAGTAAATTCAACCGCGCCTCGCAAGCAGAGCGGCAGATCGGCTCGACGGTGAAGCCATTCGTGTATGCGGCGGCCGTCGGTCGCGGACTGTTACCGGGATCGCTCGTGGAGGATGCGCCGCTGCGTCCCGGCGAGATTGAAGGCGCTGCGAGCGGTTGGAATCCCGGCAACTCGGATGGCAAGTTCATCGGCTGGCAGCCCGTGACCAGCGGGCTCGTGCAAAGCCGGAACACGATGACCATCCGCGTGGGGAACTACGCCGGGCTCGACACCGTGATGCGGCTGTTGGGTGACGCCGGCATCGGCGCGGAGGCGAAACGCACGCCGCAGGTTTTCATCGGCAATGTGGGCACCAGCCTGCGCCAGCTCACCAGCGCATTTTCGATTTTTCCCAGCCAGGGGATTCGCCGCCGGCCGTTTCTCATCGACCGGATTTTGGACAAGGCTGGGCACGTCATCTACAGCACGCCCGTGCTCGAGACTGAGGCGCTGACGCCAGGAGCTGCGCATCTCATCCGGCGCATGCTGGCGAAGGTGCTCGATGAGGGCACCGCATCGACGGTGCGCAGCGAGTTCAAGTACAAGGAACCCGGCGGGGGCAAGACGGGCACCACGAATGACTACAAGGACGCGTGGTTCTGCGGCTACTCAGACCGGCTCACCTGCGGCGTGTGGCTGGGGCTAGACCAGCCGAAGACGATCATCGAGGAAGGCTACGCGGGCAGGCTCGCCGTTCCCATCTGGGCCGACGTGATGAACGCGGCGCTGAAGCTGGGCTACAAAAAGCAAACGCAGCGCATCGAGGTGCCGCTCTCGTCAGTGGCGCTGTGTCGTGTTAGCAGCCAGCTTGCCACGGAGTCCTGCCGACAGCAGGGCGCGGCGTATCAGGAGGACCTGCCCTATGAGCTAGTGCCCGGCGCGTTTTGTGGCGTACACGGCGGCGCGCCCGTCGCCCGTGGTTCCAGCGGAACGCAGCCAGCGCGGCGCTCGGTGCTGGATCGCCTCCGAGGTTGGTTTCGATAGAATCTCGTGGCGGCGCACAGCGGAGTGATCATGGTTTGCCTCATGTCCGACAAACGATTTGCCGTCGCCCAGCTCGATGAACTCAAACCGGTGCCGTGTCCGTGCGGGCAGGCGCGCCGCGCCTTCAACGAGCCCTGGAACACACTCGCGTCGGTGCATCTCACCGACATCTCGGTGGACAGCCGCGTGCATCACCACAAGAAGATGACCGAGATTTACATCGTGCTGGAAGGAGAGGGATTTCTCGAGGCCGATGGCGAGCGCATCCCGCTCAAGCCGCTGACCACCGTCATGATCCGCCCGGGCTGCAAACACCGCGCCGTCGGCAACCTCCGCATCATCAACGTGCCCATGCCGCCCTTCGATCCGGCGGATGAATTTGAGGATTAACCTCGCTGACAACTTTATGCGCGAAATTTTCTCCGATCCCGAGTCCAGCAAGGTGGGCCTGTACAAGTCCATCTTGGATGACGCCGGCTTTGTTTGTTTCATCAAGAACGACAACCTGTCGCGCGGCGAGGTGATGATCCCGGCCTTCTACCCGACGCTGTGCATCGCGGATGATGATCGCTACGACGAGGCGCTTGCTCTGCTGAAGGACGTTCACCGTCCGCCCGTCAACGACGGTCAGGATTGGCTCTGTCCGGCCTGCAATGAAGCCGTCCCGGCGTCGTTTGAGTCGTGCTGGAATTGTGAAGCCCTGAAACCTGCCTGATCATGAAAAAGCTGCTTGCCCCGTTGTTTGCCTTTGCCCTCTCGTGCGCCGCCGCCGATGTCACGCCTCTGAAAATCGGCACCGCCGCGCCCGACTTCAGCCTGCCGGGGATCGACGGCAAGGCGCACACGCTGGCTGAGTTCTCAAAGGCCGATGTGCTCGTCATCGCATGGCTGAGCAATCACTGCCCGGACTCGCAGGCGGCGGAAGGCCGCGTGAAGAAGATCGTCACCGAGATGAAAGGCAAGAGCTTCGCCCTCGTCGCCATCAACCCGAACAATCCAGATGGACTGCGTCCGGACGAGCTTGGCTACTCGAAATACAACGACAGCCTCGAGGAGATGAAGCTCCACGCCAAGGAGCAGGGCTTCAATTTCCCGTACCTCTACGATGGCGAAACGCAGGCGGCGGCACGCGCTTACGGCTGCCTCGCCACGCCGCACATTTTTGTTTTCGACAAGGAGCGTAAACTTCGTTACCAAGGCCGGCTGGATGAATCGCGTTATGCAGACGAGGCGAGCGTGACGTCACCTGATGCGCGCAACGCCATTGAAGCCGTGCTCGCGGGCAAGGAGGTCGCCCTCACCACCACCAAGGTCCACGGCTGCTCGACCAAGTGGCTCGGCAAAAAAGATGCGGTGACCAAAGACGACGAGAAGTGGGAGAGGGGCACCGTGGAGGTGGAGCTGATCGACGCCAAGGGCGTGGCCGCGCTGCGGAAGAATGACACGGACAAGGTGCGCATGTTCAACGTCTGGGCCACTTGGTGCGGGCCTTGCGTGAAGGAGTTTCCCGAGCTGGTGAAGACCTCGCGCAAATTCGGCCTGCGGAACTTTGAGTTCATCAGCATCAGCGAGGATGATCCCAAGGAAATCGCAGCGGCGAAGGAATTCCTCGAGAAGAAAAACGCCATCGTGCCCGACAAGCTCAAGGCCTCGCTGGCCAAAGAGGGCCGCAAAGGCAATGCGTATGTCTTCTCCGAGGCGAACACCGACGCGCTCGTCTCAGCGCTCGATCCGGAGTGGGACGGGCCGATCCCGCACACGCTCGTGGTTGCCCCCGGCGGCAAGGTCATCTACCGCCACAACGGCGAGGTCGATGGCGAGGAACTCCGCGCAAAAATCCTCGACTACCTGGGCCGCTTCTACATGCCGGAGGCCGCCCCGGTCGAGAAGAAGTGAAACCCCCGCTGCGCGAACCCCCACGATGAAAGCTGCAGCGATGTTTGTTCCGTGTTTGTTCGCGATTCTCATGCCGATGACCGCGGCCGTCCTCGCGCAGGATGCCGCGACACCGCGTGAGCTTTTCAACAGCGGCGTCGAACACTACTTCGCCGCGAAGCCAAAGGAGTCCGTCGAGGCGTTCGACCACCTGATCAAACTTCAGCCTGAGGCAAAGCCCGGCCTCTGGCAGCGGGGGCTGGCGCTATATCACGCCGACAGGTTCAAAGAGGGACGCGAGCAGTTCGAGGTGCATCAGACCGTGAACCCAAATGATGTGGAGAACGCAGCCTGGCATTTCATCTGCGTCGCCAAAGGCGAGGGAGTCGAGGAAGCGCGGAAGCATCTCATCCCGATCAAGGGCGACTCACGGGTGCCGATGAAGGAAGTACACGATCTCTTCGCAGGGAAGGGCAGCGCCGAAGCCGTGATGAAAGCCGCGGAGGCGGGGGACGATTCGGCACGTCGGGATCACCTTTGCTACGCCCACCTTTATCTCGGTCTCTACTTTGAGGCGATCGGTGAAATCGCAAAAGCGAAGGAGCACATGCTGAAGGCTGCCATCGATCACAAGATGGACCACTACATGGGCAAGAGCGCCCAGGTGCATGTGAAGCTGCGCGGGTGGGGAAAGTAAGGGCGCGGGTCCAGCCAATGAAGAGAGCCCAGCCGCCGTCGGCGCGGGTGGTCAGGAAATCTCCGGCACGACAAAGGGCTCGCGATACGCCGGGCGGATGTGTTCGTTTGCGGCGTCGTTGTCGATGAAGCGCTCCGTCTCCGGATCAAACTTAAGCGCGGGGCCAAGTGTCAGCAGGGCTTGCGTCACATCCACTTCATTCTTCGCCAAGTGCTCCTTCATGCGCCCAAAACTTTCCTCCGCAGCTCGGTCACCTTGGATCGACTCCAGAATGGCGGCGGGTTTTTCTTTCCGGCCGAGGCGGTGGCTGATGTTCCCGGTGTGACACAGCGCGCTCGACAGATGGCCCTCGAGAATGTCGGCGTTCAGATCTTCTTTCCTGCGGCTGCGGCATGCCAGGATGAAATTTTTGAAGTGATCCTCAGCACCTTTCCATTCCTGGATCTGCTTGCCCTCCTTGTCATAGGCGATGGCACCCGTGTATCCGGGCACGACGATGTGCCCGCCCTCACACTCGACGATGACGCCCACACCTGCACCCTTCAGCTTGTCCATGTCCTTGAGGTCCTTTGCCGCGGGCAGACCGCGCACCTCGAAGATCAAAGGCGCCTTCTCATAGTCGTGATACACGATCTGTGTGTTGGGCGTCTCGCCGTCGTCTTCGTAGCCCAGGCGTCCGCCCACGCTCCACACCCGGGGTGACAATTCCATCTCGCCCAGGAACCAACGGGCGATGTCCATCTGGTGGATGCCCTGGTTCCCGAGATCCCCGTTGCCGTAGTTCCAAGTCCAGTGCCAGTCGTAATGCAGCTTCTTCCGCGTCAGGCCCGCCTTCGGAGCGGGGCCGCACCACAGATCATAGTCAATGGTGTCAGGTATCGGCTGCTCACCCTCCGACTTGCCGATGCTGGCACGCCGCTTGTAGCAAAGGCCGCGCGCCAGATGAATCTTCCCCAAGTTTCCGTCCTGCACCCATTTCACCGCCGCGAAGAGACCCTCACGACTCGAGCGCGACTGCGTCCCGGTCTGCACGATTTTTCCGTACTTCCGTGCCGCCTTCACCATCTGCCGGCCTTCCCAAACGTTGTGCGACACGGGCTTCTCCACATACACATCCTTGCCCGCCTGCATCGCCCAAATGGCGGCCAGCGAGTGCCAGTGATTCGGCGTGGCGATGCTCACCGCGTCGATGTCCTTGTTCTCAAGCAGCTTGCGCAGGTCCGCATATCCCGTCGCCTTCAGCCTGTCCCCCGCGTCTTTGTTCAATTTCTCCAAGCCCTTGCCCAGCACCGCAGTGTCCACATCACACAAGGCCGCGATGCGCACTCCGTCTTTTGCCTGTCCGTTGTAGCCGCCGATGTGCGCCCCTCCGCGACCATGAAAGCCGATGACGGCCACGTTCACCGTATCCCCCGGACTCTTCTGCGCCCATGAAGTCTTAGCGATGTAAAAAACGCCGGTGGATGCGGCGGCGGATTGCTTGATGAACTGGCGGCGGTTGGACATGCCAACTCAACGCCGCAAGCAGGGAGATGTTTTCTCCCGGTTCCTCCGTCGGCTTTGTCCACCAGCCGCCCTTCTCTTTGGGAAAGAACGAAATCACCCGGCGGCTGGCACTGGCTGCGCTCGACGGGAGCGGCGCGCCTTCCTTCACCGCAGCTTCAGCCCGTGCTGTTGCCAGAAGGAGCGCAGGGCGGCAGGGGAGCCGTTGAAGACGTTGCGCTCCACGGGGCGGTCGAGGTTGCCAAAGAAAAGAGGGAAGCTGCGGCTGCCGTGCGAGTACACCTTGGCCTGCGAGCGGCCATGCTGCCAGTCCACGCCACCGTATTGCCAGAGCGTCCAGTCCGACCAGACGTCGTACTGCCGCGTGAGTCCCTCGGGACTTCCCGGCGCGGGATAAATGGGGCCGGCGCCGCTTTCGTGCGAGTAAAGCGCGACCCAGTACGGCGCGCGGCGCAGCCTGGCCTTCGTCCGCGCATCGGCGCTGCCGAGCAGTTGCTTCAGATGCGTGCTGTTTTCCAAATAGACGACCGGCACGACACCAGTGCGGGACTCGATGCGATCGAGAAACCGAGTGATGTCGCTGAGCCGTGAGTTAGCGTCAAAGTCGGCGCATAACAACAGCGCGGGGGCGCTCCAGCTCCGGCCGCGTGCGAGCGAGACCGCGCGGGCGGCAAACTGATCGGCCTGCGCGACCGCATCGACGTGTGTCTGCAGACGGTAGTAGATTCCCGGCAGCAGCCCGGCGCGGTCTGCGGCGGAGAGAAACGCGCCGCACTTCGTGTCGAGACTGCCACCTTTGCCAGCGCGGGCGATGAGGCCATGTGCGCCGTTTGCGCGCAGCGAGGAGACGTCGTTCTCCGAATAGCCGGCCCCGCCGCGCTGGCGCTCCTTCGGATCATAGGCGGAGACATTGATGACCTGCGTGTAGCCGCCGGCCGACGGGGCAGGCCGGGCCGTAGGTGATGCCGCAGGGCCGGGAGCGGCGCAGTGCGCGAGCCCGAGGCAAAGGGAAACGAGAAGGAGGCGACGAGGCATGAGTGTGCGCAGGATAAGATTCACCTCACGGATTCGCACGCACCGCAGGCTTCGACTCCCCGGAAAAAAGAGGCGCGGATTTTTTCACGGACTGATAGACGCCCCAGCCGAGCGGCAGGCTGATCCAAGTCCAGGCGATGAGCATCGAGATGGTATTCATGCAACGCGGCAGTCTGGCACACACCGCTGCCGCGCTCAATGAATCTTCGCCTCACTGCGCAGCGCCAGCACAACGGAGTGTCCACTGCGTCGATCTGGTCGCAGTTCAAACGTAGGGGCGGAAGCGCGCCCAATCTGCTTGTAGATCAGCAAAGCTTCGCCGTTTTACCTTCCCATGAAACTTCGCCTGCCGCCCATCCTCGTCGCTCTGTCCATGCTAGCCAATGCCCACGCCGCAGTGCCGGGCGCGGATCTGCTGGTGGGGCTGATCTCGAAGCATTTCGACGCAAACTCGGACGGCGTGGTCGAGGCTGGCGAATGGCAAAGCGGCATGAATGAGAGTTTCGATGAGCTGGATGAAGACGGCGGCGGGAGCATCGCCATGGATGAGGTGGACGCGCTCAAAAGCTCGCTCAGCGAGGACACGGGAGAACTCGGCGCCGCGCTGGCCATTGCGCTGATCAAGCAAATCGTGCTGGGGCTCGACAAGGACGCCGACAAGCTCGTGAGCCGGAAGGAGTTCGGCGAAGGCGGCGAGGCGATGTTCAAGAAACTCGATGCCGACACCGACGGAAAAGTCACCAAAGCCGAGCTGGCCGAGCTGCCGGCCCGATTGCTGAAGTGAATGGCGACGATGCCGCGAGCTTTGCGGCTAGATCAGCTCCTTCATCGGCGACCACGAATCCACGAGGTATTGCGGGCGGCCGCTGAGGTCGTCTAGCGTGGTCTTGTTCGTGTCGATGCCCATGAACTGGTACAGCGAGGCGAAGACCTCGCCGAAGTGAACGGGCCGCTCGGTAGGCTCGCCGCCGGTTTTATCGGTGGCACCGATAACTTGACCGGTGCGGAACCCGCCGCCGGCCAGCAATGCACCGCCGACGCGCGGCCAGTGATCCCGCCCGCCCTCTTTGTTCACGACAGGCGTGCGGCCAAACTCACCCCAGGCGACGACAGCGACGTCTTTATCGAGGCCGCGCTCGTGCAGGTCTTCGACCAACGCGCTCATGCCTTGATCGAAGAGAGGGAGATGCCGCAGGAGCTGCGGGTAGTTGTTGTCGTGAAAATCCCAGCGCCCGAAATTCAATGTGACGACGCGGGCACCGGCTTCGACGAGACGTCGTGCAAGAAGAAAATGCTCCAGGTTCAGCGGGGCACCGTCGCCGTAGTTCTTCGGCTCGCCTTTTCCGTAGCGCTCGCGCGTGCGGAGGCTTTCCTTGCTCAAATCCAGCGCGGTCATGAGCCGGTTGGACGTGAGCACATTCAGCGCCTGCTGATTGAAGGCGTCCATGCTGCCCACCAGTCCGCTCGAGTCGATCTCCCGGCGAAATTTGTCGAAGCCCGTCAGCAACGCGCGCCTGTCCTCAAGCCGGTCGAGCGTGATGCCGTTGAGCTTCAAATCATCCATGCTCGCGCCGTTCGGGCGGAAGGCCGCGTGCGCATTGCCGACATAACCCGCGTGACCGGGCGAGCCATAGGGCGGATGCCCGGCCTTCGGCGCGAGGCCGACAAACGCCGGGATGGCGGGATCGGCCTGACCCTTCAGACGGGAGACGACCGA
The DNA here is from genome assembly GCA_031411695.1 of Verrucomicrobiaceae bacterium. Classification (GTDB taxonomy): domain Bacteria; phylum Verrucomicrobiota; class Verrucomicrobiia; order Verrucomicrobiales; family Verrucomicrobiaceae; genus JAIBCL01. Next base: position 32,272 of record JANOBO010000215.1, on the reverse strand, counting down.
GCCGAAGGCCGGCGGGTCCGACGGGCGGCCGGTGGGCGCGGGGCCGCCATTGGCCGGAGGTGGTTTGCCGGTGTAGCAGATGAAGGAATCGTGCGCGCCATTGGGGGACCCCCACATGCTGCGGACCGGCACCAGTTTGTCCATGATCCTGGCCAGACGCGGCGCGTGCTCGGAGATGTGGATCCCGGGCACGGCGGTCTTGATCGGCTTGTTGGGTCCGCGAATCTCGCGCGGCGCATCCATCTTCAAATCCCACATGTCCTGATGCGGCGGCGCGCCACACATGTAGATCATGATGACGGACTTGAAGCTGCGGCCGGTGCGCGCCTCGGCCTCGGCCTTCAAAAGCTCGGGCAGGGAGAGGCCGCCCATGGCAAGCCCGCCAATGCGCAGGAAGTCGCGTCGCGAGACGCCGTCGCAGAGTTTGCCGTGAGTTTTGCCGGAGAGGGTGAGCATTGTCGCCTCATACTAAGGGGGCGCGGGAACGGTCCTTTCACGCATTCCTTCGCCACAGGTCGGGCGTGGCCGAGGGAAGTCCCCGCGCCGAGATCGAACGAATGGGCATCTGCGAGCCGAAACCAAACGTTTTATACATTGATTAGAATGATTCTCGTTCTTATCCTGTGCCTCCTCGCGCCACCATGCCACCCCATCATTCTCGCATACCTTCGAAGCCGTCCGGATTGGATTGCCGTCTGGCTGTATTGGGGGCTGATGTGCGGCTGACGCCACACCGGCGCGAGGTTTTCCAAGTCTTGGTCGAGTCCAACGATCACCCCACGGCTTATGATGTGTTTCATCGCGTGAAAGGTCGGTCGCCGAGCATCTCCTTGGCCACCGTTTACAATTGTCTGGATCACCTGACGTCGAGCGGTCTCATCAAGCAAGTGCATGTGGAGCGGTCCCAGTCGCGATACTGCGCCAATCTTCACGAGCACGTCCACTTTCACTGTGACATCTGCGGCAAGGTGCGTGACGCACACCCCCAGACCGTTGCGTTCGATCCGAGCCATTTCTGGCAAGTGCCGGCTGGTACCCAGATCAGCCGGGCCGATGTGTCCATCCATGGCGTATGCCCCGAATGCACTTCCAAAACATCCGCTCAAAACTAAGCACCGCGAGCCAGCCCAAATCGCCTCCTTCGGCTGATCCAACCTGACAAAACCTTCCAAAAAAATCCCCATGTCCCTCAAAATCACAGATCTCCACGCCGGCCTGCCAGACCGCGAAATCCTCAAAGGCCTCACGCTCGAAATCAATCCCGGCGAAGTGCATGCCGTGATGGGCCCGAACGGCTCGGGCAAAAGCACGCTCTCGAAAGTCATGGCCGGCCATGAGGACTACGCTGTCACGTCAGGAACGGTGGAGCTGGACGGCATTAACTTGTTGGACATGGCGGTCGACGCCCGCGCCCGCGCCGGTCTCTTTCTCGCCTTTCAATACCCGCACGAGATTCCCGGCGTCAGCAACGCCAACTTCCTCCGCGCCGCCAAAAAATCGCGCCTGCCCGAGGGTGAAGAGATCGATGCGATCAAGTTTTACAAGGACATGTACGCCCGCATGGACGCGCTGGAGATGGATCGCTCCTTCACCAGCCGCAGCGTGAACGAAGGCTTCTCCGGCGGCGAGAAAAAGCGCAATGAAATCCTCCAGCTCATGATGCTGGAACCGAAATACGCGGTGCTCGATGAGACAGACTCGGGCCTCGACATCGACGCGCTCAAGATCGTCGCCCGCGGCGTTAATGCGATGCGCTCGCCGGATCGCGGCTTCCTTCTCATCACGCACTACCAGCGTCTTTTGAACTACATCCAGCCCGACTTTGTGCATGTGCTCAAGGAAGGCCGCATCGTGCTCTCCGGCGGCAAGGAACTCGCCCTCGAGCTTGAAGCAAAAGGCTACGACTGGGTCAAAGAAGAGGGGCTGCCATTGGCGGCCTAGTTATCAAATCAAACCCCTAACTCCAAATTTTATGGTCATCGAAAACAGCGACATCTCAGGCATCAAGGTCGATAACGTCGGCGACTTCGTTTTCCCCGAACGGAACAAGTACGATTCCGGCTTCGGCATCACCGAGCAAACCGTCGATTACATCTGCGACGTCAAAGGCGATCCAGACTGGATTCGCGAGTTCCGCAAAAAGGCGCTCAAAATTTTCCAGGACAAGCCGATGCCGACGCATTGGGCGACGAAGGACTTGGAGAACATCAAGTTCGACGAGTTCCGCTACTACCTAAGCGACGGACAGAAGCCGAAGCGCTCATGGGACGAAGTGCCCGAGGACGTGAAGCGTACCTTTGACCGTCTCGGCATTCCCGAGCAGGAGCGCAAATTCCTCGCGGGTGTGGAAGCGCAGTACGACTCCGAGGCTGCCTACTCAAACATCAAGGCCGCCGTCTCCGAACAGGGCGTGATCTTCGTGAACAGCACCGAAGGCCTGCACAAGCATCCCGAGATCTTCCGCAAGTGGTTTGGCAAAGTCATTCCCACGGGTGACAACAAATTCAGCGCGCTGAACAGCGCCGTCTTTTCGGGCGGGTCGTTCATCTATGTTCCGCCGGGTGTGAAGGTGAAGCACCCGTTGCAGGCATACTTCCGCATCAACAGCGAGCAGTTCGGACAGTTCGAACGCACGCTCATCATCGCCGACGAAGGCGCCGAGATCATGTATATGGAAGGCTGCACAGCGCCAAAGTTCGAGACCGCCACGCTGCACAGCGCCGTGGTCGAACTCGTCGCCATGAAGGGCGCGAAGATTCAATACGTCACCGTTCAGAACTGGAGCAGCAACGTCTTCAACCTCGTCACCAAACGCGGCATCGCGCACGAAGACGCCGTCGTGAAGTGGATCGACTGCAATATCGGCAGCCGTCTCACCATGAAATACCCCGGCGTCATCATGAAAGGCAAACGCGCGCGCGGCGAGGTCATCAGCATCGCCCTCGCCAACAGCGGCCAGCATCAGGACACTGGCGCGAAGATGGTCCATGCCGCCGACGACACCACGAGCAACGTCATCTCCAAATCAATCAGCGTCGGCGAAGGCCGCGCGACTTATCGCGGCCTCGTCCACATTCCGAAGCACCTCAAAGGCTGCAAGAATAACACCGAGTGCGATGCGCTGCTCATCAATCCCAACAGCCGCACCGACACCTATCCCGCCATCAGCGTGCGCGGCAACAAGCATGCCACGCAGCACGAGGCCAGCGTCAGTCAGGTCAGCGCCGACCAGATCTTCTACCTCATGCAACGCGGCCTCAGCGAAGGCGAAGCGATGAGCCTCTCGGTCAACGGCTTCATCAACGATCTCGCGAAGGAGTTCCCCATGGAATACTCCGTCGAGCTGAAGCGCCTCATCGACCTCGAGATGGAAGGCAGCGTCGGCTAGGCCCTGTTTGCAACGGGGCATCACACGCCACGCAATCTCACCGACTTACGAATTCAACATGGACACAACTGTGCTCGATAATCCTCCCGACACTCTCCCCGAGAGAGAAACACTCGCGCCCAGCGGCCTGCAAATCATCGTGCCGTCGCGCGAAGACCTCGAGGCCCTGCCAGCTTGGTTCCGTGAGCGCACCGCCTCCGCGTGGAAAGACTTCCAGAGGCTGCCAGTGCCAAGTGTGAAGAGCGAGCCTTGGCGCTACTCCAATTCAAAGCGCGTCACGCTTTCGGACCTGCATCCTGCGTGCGGGGCATCCGCTGATGAAGAACAACAAGCAATCGAGCAATCGCACCCCATCAGTGGTGCGGCTGCGCGGCTCGTGTTCGTGAACGACCGGCTCATTCATCGCGATGCAGACAAGCTCCCCGCTGGAGTGGTTTGCGTCTCGCTCGCCGAAGCGCTGCGTGATCACGAAGCGCTCCTCAAGCAGCACTTCATGAAGCGCGAGTCCTTCCTCGGCTCCGCCAAGTTTGCCGCACTGCATCTTGCACATGTGAAAGCCGGCACGGTTGTCTTTGTGCCGAAGGATGTCGTCGTCGAGCATCCTATCGAGATCTTCCACTGGGTCACCGAATCCAACGCCGCCATCTTCCCGCACACACTCGTCGTCACCGCCGAGCACGCGCAGGTGAAGGTCATCGACCATTACCGCTCGTCTAACGGCGCACCCGCTCTCTCATGTGCCGTCGCCGACATCATCGCCGGCGCTGGCAGCTCGATCACTTATGTGTCGTGTCAGGAGCTAGGCGAGAAAGGTCAAGCGCTGCATTTGTCTTCCACCACCACGCATCACGATTCCAAAGTGAAGAGCTTCCAAGTGCAGCTCGGCGCCGAGTTCAGCCGCAGTGAGAGCGTCAGCGATCTCGTCGGCGCTGGCTCACGCAGCGACATGCTTTCTGTGTCCATGCCCGTGCGGGATCAGGTCGTCGATCAACGCACGCTCCAGCGTCATCACGCGCCCCACACCTATAGCGACCTCCTCTACAAGAACGCGCTCTACGACCGCGCGCGCTCCATCTTCTCCGGCCTCATCCACGTCTTCGAGAACGCGCACTTCACTGACGCATACCAGACCTGCCGCAATCTCATCAACAGCGAGGAAGCCGAAGCCAGCTCCATGCCTGGCCTGGAGATCAACGCCGATCAGGTCAAATGCAGCCACGGCAGCACCAGCAGTCCCGTCAGCGACGAAGAACTTTTTTATCTAAAAGCCCGCGGCATCCCCGACACCGAAGCCCGCCGCCTCATCGTCCTCGGTTTCGTCAGCGCCGCCGTCAGCCGCATCGAAGACGAATCCATCGAGACGATGATCCGTGAGCGCATGGAGGAGAAGTTTGCCCGGATGGTGATTGCTTGAAAGTGGTCCAAGTCGCTGGTTTCCCGCCGTGTCACCCGACACGCGAAAATGTGGCTGAGCCGTTTACCACTCTGCTAAGAACCAGCCCACGATGCTTCGCACGTTTCGCACACAGATTTGCGCGTGGTTTTGCTGCTGGATCGCCGCACCAGGATAAGCCGCGCCGCCTTCGGCAAAGTAGGCCAGCACCGTGTCGAAGGGAGGCAATCCATCGGGATCGTTGAGGCGGTGCATCATCCCGAAGACCGCGCAGTCGGGCTTCAGGTTCGCTCATCCGCGTCCAGCATTGCGTGGCATCGGGATGGCGTGGAGTGGTCGAGCCGAACAGGCTCGGCTATTGACCCTTCGCCCCAGTCCCTCGCTTGCTCGCGGCATTCCCGATACCGAAACCCGCCGTCTCATCGTCGATGGATTCCTCGCCGATGCCGTCAGCCGTCTCGAAGACCAAGCCATCCAGAAGATGATCCGCGATCGCATGGACTAAAAGTTTGCGCGATTGGTAGATGCTTGGATGTCAGGGATCGAGTCGAGGACCTGACCAGTATTCTTCTTCGCCTGCCGCATCTCGGGTGACAAAAAGTAGCCAGCAGCCACCACTTCTTGTGATCGGCAAATAGGCAACTTCGTTTTTCACGCACGCTTCTGATAGGTCTCGGACAAATTTGGTGCCTAGGGTCCCACCCTGTGGATTGAAATCGCCCGGCAGTTTCTGGACATGCGCATCTGCGAAGCTGAATACGATTAATTCGATCGAGTGCGGTGTGAAGCCTTCGGGCGTGTAATGAACGTTGAGTGATCCTGACCCCCAGGAAAGCTGACTCGCAATTGCCCGGGTGGCACCGCCACGAGTTTCACTGAACTTTGCTTCCTTTCGCAGGGTAATGGCCGTCTTCGGATGCGCCTCGATTTCGAAGATGGCGGCGTTGATGTTCATGGCATGAACTTGGACGGGCTGTGCACCCCTGAAATAGGTCTGGATAAAGGCCGCCACATCATTTGCGGCTCGCGTTGGCGCACTAGCGTTGTTCCAAGGCAGCTCGTGCACGTTTCGCCACAGTGAGTCGAGTTGCGCTTGGCTAAGAGAAGGAGTTGACTCGATATGCCAAGTGGACTTGAGGAGAGTGCATGGCTGATGCTGGTCATAAGGTGGGCGGGCGGATATGTGGCTGAACATGGGAAATCCCGTGAAAGGATAAAGCCAGCGGACATTGAACCAAGAAACGCCCGCGATTGCCTGGAATGAGACAAGGAGCACGACAAACGCCGTGCGGAGGCGCGGTGAAATAATAGGGGCGCGCTCAGCGGGAGCATCGCCAACTTCAGTCCGCCGTAGCCTTCGGGTGAAGTATTCCCAATCCACGAACACGAGACTGAGCAGCATGAATGGCTGCGGAAAGATGCCCATCACCAAGCGCAGCGACCTCACTTCCGCCACAATGGCCAGTCCACACATGAGCCTTAGCCATGGTCGCTTCACAAAAAAGATGCCGAAAAGTGGTAGAATTTGGCATGCCACCGCGCCAAAGGCCAGGGCGCGCCACACCCATTCGTGCTGCATGGCCCATTGAAGCCCCGGCGCCATCTCCCCACGCAGCACGAAGTATTGCGCCAGAATCAGGTTGCGTAGCGAGTCCGAGAAAATCCACCTGCCAAATTCTCCGTTACCCAAATACAGCTTGTGCATTGCGGCGCTGATGAAGACGAGGCTGGCCATCACCTGAACGCCGAGCACAGCTGCGCGCGTCCCGGCAGGGGCAGGTGAGGCGAGTCGCAGCACGCGACGCAGCAATCGATCGACCGAAAGTGCATCGCAGCGAGCTGCCAGCAATGGCAGCGCCGCCAGCAGAAAAGGCGTATGACCGTGACAGATGAAGCCGAAGATCCAAAACGACGAGGCCAGTGTCCACAGCGAGAACAACGTCAGCAAGAGGGATATCCGCGTGAGGAAGCCGGCCGCTAGGCAGAGCGTCGCCACGGGGAAGACAGCCCGGCATATATCGATCAGCATCGCACTAGGGGATGCAGGGCAGAGTAGGCAAAACGGCCCAATAGGGTCATAGGAAGCCGGATCTGCGGAAGCAAGCAACTCATGCGCAGGTGGCGGGATGGGGTTAAGAATCCATAAAGTGATTCCGACGACGATCCGAGTCATGGCAAAACTCAGCGGTATCTCGGGCCCATGCAGCGCCCGCCACGGTCGGAAGCGACTGAACCTCCGACACGCAGCCAGCATTGCCGCCCCAACCACTCTGGCACCCGTTCGTCCCACCCCGGCCGCGATCAGCGCGAGGCCCGCCAGGCCGGAAGCCGCACTTCCCCATGCATTGATGTCTCGGATCGTGACATCGTAGCGTTTTCCGTTCGTGCGCGGGTCAGAAGAGTCACTGGCCGTGAACCACACGTTCTTCCGTGTGATGTAGGCCTCGCCAGCCGCGAGGCTGTGGCCATCGCTCAACTCGCCCACGCGCTTCAGCGAAACACCATTTTCACGCACATGGATGCGTTTTCGCAGATCTTCCTCTCCGACCCATTGGGCGATGGAAAACCGATGCACGCCCGAACGCTCGGTCATCATCTTCTTGGAACTCATCTTTAGCGACGGGTCGAACGGCAGGCCGGAGATTGCTTCACTCAATGCCAGGACCAAGCAGACTAACCCCGACACTGCGGCGACCACGCGGAAGGGTTTAGAGGAAGATAATCTCGGGAGATTCATCGTCGCGGCGGGCTTGCTGTGTGGATGGACGTTTGAACCGAGAGCTAAGAAGTCGGGCCACACTGAGATGTCCCTCGGTGACCCTCTCATCGCGGCTAAAGCCGCGTCTGGTTCTACCGAACCAACGCCCTTCACAGTCCGAGCGAACAAGCCCTAGCCTCGCGTCTTGCCGGCGTTCCTGTCTCCTGCCAGACTTCGCCTAGGAAACGGATGCTTTTCATCGCCATCGCCCGCATCGACCCGACCGGGAAGTGGAAGCGGGAGCACGCCAAGGGTGCCGTGGAAGTTTTGCGTGACGCAGTGATGAATCAGATCAGCTTCAATTAGCCATCAGACGCGCTGATCAAGGCGGACTTTCCCAATGGCTTCACGGCGAGGCCTTCTCCGGCTGCCGAAGGAAGGAAGGCCGCACGGGGCCAGTTGAAATCTGTGGTCCCCGCTGCGCCGATGAGTGGACCCCGCGGCAGTTCACAATGGCTGCTGGAGACTCCAGTGATGGAGTGAAAGGATCGATGCGGCGTCAGTGCCTGTGAACGGCGATGGGGCTTGACGGTGTTCGGCGAACCCTGACCGCATACCGTCACTCTCGCCTCTTCACAGACACGCCGTCCTTCACCGTGTCAGGCGGATGGAGGAGCACCTGCGTGCGTGCGTCGATGCCGCCGAGGACTTGAGTCATGCGGCCGTTTGTGCGGCCGATCTGGAGCTTGAAGACGCGCGCCTTGTCGTTCTCAAACACGAACGTCTTCCAATCATTGCCTTCGCGAAACAGGGCTCCCGATGGAACTAGCAGCGTGTCCTTATCCTGCCACACGGCGACGCGGACCTCGACTCGGTAGCGGTCCCCCAGAGCCTGCGCGGCGGGCGGCGGGCGGGTGAGATCGCTGAGAACGATGACGCGCTGCTCCTCGACGCCGAGCGCCGACACTTTGGTGAACGCTGCGGGCTCGACGCGGCGGACCACACCTTCCAGAGGTGCGTCGCCGCCCCACTGGTCGATCGTGACGGGAGTGCCGGGCTTGATGGCGACGGCATCGCGCGACAAGATCTCCGCCTCGATCTCGATTTCCGATGGATCGCCGATCTCGAGAATCGCGGTGCCAGGGGCGACGACCATGGCGCTTTCCTGTTGCACGCGGAGCACGCGACCTGAGACGGGCGCGTGGATCGTGATGACAGAGCCGCCGCCCGCTGGTGACTCGATCTGCAGGAGCGCGGCCTTTGCCTGCGCGTGCTCAAACTCGGCGACCTTCAGCGCGAACTCCGCAGCCTGTACCTCGCGCGTCTTCATCTCAGCATCGCGCTCGGAATTGTCGCGGTCCGTCTCGGAGACGGTGCCCTTCTCGCGCAGATTCTTCACGCGGTTCCAGTTGGTGGTGGCGAATTGCAGGGAGGTCCGCGACATCACGAGCGCCTCGTTTGCCTTCAGTCGCGCGGCATCGGCGGCGGAGACAGCGGCTTCTGCCTGCGCCTTTGCCCGCGCATCGAGCAATGGCGCGAGCGTCGGCTCGATGGTGGTGATCACAGTCTCATTCGCCTTCACGTCGTCCCCTGCTTTCAAGGTCACGCGACGCATTTGCCCGGCCACGGGAGATGAGATGACGTAGCGGCTGCGGATGCGCGTCTTGCCTTCCTCGACCACATTCACAATGAGCGGGCCGCGTGATACGATGCCGACCTCGACTTCGATGGGCTTCGGCATCAATCCAAACGCGATTGCTCCGACGAGAGCCGCGAGAAAAATCCAAAGTAGAAGCCTGCGCAAAATCCGCCCGCGCTTTGGCCGCGTGTTCTTTGCCTCCCACGGCGGGTTCTCACTGGGTGAATCGGGCTTGGTTTCCATTCTTGAATTTCAAAGGCGGATGCGGCGCACTAATCCCGCGCCTTCAGCACGCCGACAAGATCGAGTTTGCGCAACATGCGGCTCACGACCGCGAACGAGCAGACGGCGGCGAGCAGCACGACGAGCACGGCGCTCGCCTGCGTGAAGGTGCTGATGATGAGCGGCATCCGGATCGTCTCCGTGCTGATGGCGCTGATGATGAAGGTGGCTAGGCCGCGACCGAACAGCAAGCCGACCGGCAGTGCGGCCAGCACGAGAATCGTCAGCTCTCCGAGGAGAACGGCGGCCACCTCGCGCTGGCTGAAGCCGATGACACGCAACGTGGCGAGATCCCGGCTGCGCTCCGAAAGGGCGATGCGCGCGCTGTTGTACACGACGCCGAATGCCACGATGATGGCGAGGGTGAGGTAAAGCTTCCGGATGATGCCGATGCTTTGCCCTGTGGTGGTGCGGAAGGCGGCGAGCTGATCTTTTTTCACCAGCACGATGGCGGCGCGCGGTGTGTCCTTGATCTCCCGCATGAACTCGGGCCATCTCGCCTGGTCCACGGTCAGATATGCGCCGTTGAGAGTGGCGCCCTCGAGCAGCAGGCTGCGGAGCGCGTCGATGTCCATGTAGGCGGCGACGCCCGCGAAATCTTCGATGAGGCCGCGGATGGGCACGTTGCGTCTCGTCCTGCGTCCCTCAATGAACTCGACGGCTACAAGGTCACCGAGCTTGGCACCGAGAATTTCCGCAAGCTTGGACGACATGACGATCCCCTCGTGCGGCAAGGTGATGGCGCGGCCTTTCTCGTCGAGAAGGCGGTTCAAATCCGCGCCGCGTGGCATCCCGGTGATGGCGAGCTTGCGGGAGTGGTGGCCGTAGCGGATGCGGGCCTGCACGGAGCGCAGCGGCTCCGCGCGCATCACGCCCGGCAGATGCTCGAGATCGTGCAGCGCGCTGGGGGAGCCAGGCTCACGCAGAAACGCCACGACGTCCTGCCGCTGTACATCGTTCCATTGATAGGTGAGCAGGTAGTCGATGCTGTCGGCCATCGAGCCTGGCAGCACCATGAGGCCTGTGGCCAGCGCGAGTCCGGCGATGGTGAAGAGTGCCTGCACGGGCTTGCGCTCGATGTTTCTCAACGCCATGCGGAACGCGGGGCTGAACCAGCGCGTGAGGCCGAGCCTCTCGAAGATCGACGGCTTGAAATCGACTGGCGGCTCAGGGCGCATCGCCTCGGCTGGCGGGAGCTTCACCGCCTGCCACACGACGCTGGCCACGCCGAGGGCGCACGCGCCGGCGCTGACTCCGAGCGCCAGGCTGAGCGCGCTGTAGTCCATCTGGAAATGCAGCGAGGGGAACTTGAAGAAGAGCGTGTACAAATCCACCAGCCCGCCGCCCATGAAGCGGCCGGCAAAGCCGCCGATGATGGTGCCGAGCACCACGATGACGAAGGCAAACTTCATGTAGTGCCAGCCCACGTTCCATGACGAGTAGCCCAGCGCCTTGAGCTGTGCGATCTGCTCCCGCTGCAGCCGGATGAGCCGCGCGAGGAGCGCGTTCACCATGAAGGCGGCCACGCTCAGAAAGACGATGGGGTAGGCGACCGAGAGGGCATGCAGCACGCGCAGCTCATCCTCGAGACGCGAGGCGGACGAATGATCCCGGCGCGTGTAGGCGCCGCCGGCGCCGTAGTTGGCAAGCAGACGGTCCAGCTCCGCAATCGCCGGTCCCGCCTGCGCGCCGGGCGCGAGGTCGATGCAGAAGTCATTGAACGCGCCGTCGAGATCATACGGCACGGCAACGGAGCGGTAGTTCATCCAAAAAACGCCGAAGCGCTTGTTGTCCGGCAGCGTCTCACCCGCGCGCGCCTCAAACACAAACTCCGGCGAGAGGCCGATGCCGGTGATGTTTAGATTGTCGCGCCGGCCATTGATCACGGCGACGACGGAGTCGCCGGGCTCCAATCCGTTCGCCATCGCAAAGGCCTCGCTCACCACGGCCTCGCGCCGCTCATCGTGCTGCGGCATGCGGCCTGAGCGCAGGAAGATTTGATTGATCACGGTGGGCCGGTCATCCGGGAGCGAGACGATGTGCGCGGTGGCGGGCTCCGGCACGCCGGGGAGATCGAGCGTGGCATCCACCACCACGCGCGGCTCGACGGCCGCGACGCCTGCCACCCGCGCGAGCTGATCCGCCATCGAAAGCGGCGCGCGTTTCAACGAGCCAAACACATCCGCCATGCGGTTGCGCTGATAGTAGGCGTCCCGCGTGCCCTCCAGCGTCAGGATGAGGCTGCGTGTCATGATCATCATCGCCAGCCCGCACGCCATCACCAGGCTCACCGCCACGATCTGGCCCTTCATGCGGGCCACATCGCGGAGCAGCTTTTTGTCGAGCGGGGTGAGCATTTCGTTTGATCGTAGGCGACCACAGGCGCACGACAACACGGAGATACGCCCGCGCGCGACACGACAGCCTCAGGATTGCAATCCCCAGGGCAGGATGATAGCCTCCCCACATGCCAGAGGTTTTGCAGACAGCTTCCAGATCCGGCCGCGCGCCTTCAGCCGCAAAAAAAGCGCCCCGCCGGCCGCCTCCCACTCGCAACGGCACGAGCCTGCACGTCGAGGAGGCGCCACCGTTCGAAAATGGCGACCGTCTGACACGGGATGATTTTCACCGCCGCTACGAGGCGATGCCTTGGATCAAGAAAGCCGAGCTTATTGAAGGAGTCGTCCACATGCCAGCAGCCACGAAGCGGAAGAATCACGGAAAGCCTCACTCTGACCTTGTGGGCTGGCTCTGGAATTACTCCATCCATACTCCAGGGACGGATGCGAGTGACAACACCACCATCCTCCTCGACCTCGACAACGAGCTTCAGCCGGATGTTTTTCTCCGCGTGTCACCCGCGTCCGGCGGACAGACGCGGGACACGGCTGATGACTATGTCGAGGGCGCGCCCGAGCTGATCGTCGAGATCGCCTCATCCAGCGCGTCGTATGACCTGCACAGCAAGAAGAACGCCTACCGCCGCAATGGCGTGCGGGAGTACCTCGTATGGCTCACACAGGAGCAGAGAATCGAATGGTGGAGGCTGGATGGCAGCGCGTATGTGCCGCTGGCCGCCGACAAGCACGGCGTGGTCAAGAGCACGGTGTTTCCCGGCTTGTGGCTCGATGTGCCATCGCTTCTGAAAGACGAAATGCGCGCCGTGCTGGCGAAACTGCAGGCCGGCATCGCGAGTCGCGAGGCGTCGTCCTTCCGTAAATCTCTCGCCACCCGTCGCAAGGCCTGAGGCTACCACTGCAGTTGACGCGCGGGGAGCCGTGTCTCGTTGTGTTTCGTCTTCACGATCTGGCCGTCTTTCAAATAAAGGACGCGGTCTGCCATCTCGGCCATCGAGGCATTGTGCGTGATGATGAGGGCCAGCGTGCCGAGTTCCCGATTGATGCGCTCCACGGCCTCGAGCACGGTGATGCCGGTGGTGATGTCCAGCGCGCCCGTGGGTTCATCGCAGAGGAGGACCTCGGGTCGCTTCGCAATCGCGCGCGCGATGGCCACCCGCTGCTGCTCACCGCCTGAAAGCTGCGAGGGAAAGTGATCCAGCCGATGCGAGAGACCCACGAGATCCAGCGCGTCCTCCGGCTTCATCGGGTCCGGAGCGATCTCGGTGATGAGCGCCACATTCTCGCGCGCGGTCAAGCTGGGGATCAGGTTGTAAAACTGAAAGACGAAGCCCACGCAGTTCCTGCGAAACATCGTCAGCGTGCGCTCTGTGCCATCGGAAAGCTCCCAGCCCTTGTAGCGCAGGCGGCCTGATGTCGGCACATCGAGCCCGCCGAGGATGTTTAGCAGCGTGCTCTTGCCGCTGCCGGACGCGCCGAGCAGCACGACGAGTTCACCCACATGAAAATCAAGATCGACCCCATGCAGCGCCACCACGTCGAGCTCGCCCGTGTGGTAAACCTTGCGCAAGCCCCGCGCCTCGAACACGGGCTTCTCCGTGCGGTCGAGCACATGGGCTGGCGGCGGTGATGAGGCTGCGATCAATGGCACGGACATGAAGCTCCTTGGGCGCACACGATGCGTCACGCCGCTCGGATCGCCACCGTGAAAAAACAATGGCCTTGGCCGCTGCGGCGTGTGCTAATCTTGGCGCGTGCTCGACCGGATAGACGCCTTCATTCTCCACCTCGCCACCGAGCGCGGGCTCTCGACGAACTATCAGCTTCTCGTGCGCGGCGTGCTCGAGTCCTTCGCCTCATGGGCAAAGGAGATGCCGAAGATCACGAGCGTGGCCGACGTCACCACGCAGGTCATCGCGGACTATCTCGGCGCGCGAAAAAAGGACGGCCTGGCCACATCCAGCGCGCGGATCTCCCTCGTGGCGCTAAAGATCTTCTTCCGCTGGCTGAGCGCCCGCAAGATGCGCGAGGGAGATCCTGCGGAGGCTATCCTCGCACCGCGCCCGGAACAGCATCTGCCTGACACGATGAACGAGAGCGAGGTCACGACGCTGCTCGAGTCCATCACCGGCACGGGTCCGCTGGACCGGCGTGACCGCGCGATTCTCGAACTGTTCTATGCCAGCGGGATACGCTTGGGCGAACTGGTGAACGCGCGGCTGGAGAATCTCAGCCTGGAGGAAGGTTGGATCCGCGTGACGGGGAAGGGGAGCAAGACGCGGCTCACACCCGTGGGCGGCGCGGCGCGGGATTCGCTGACTGCTTATGTGAAGCACGCGCGTCCGACGCTGGTGAAGGCGCGCACCTCCAGCCACATTTTCCTCTCCCGCAACGGGACGCTGCTCACCACCGCGCGCGTCTGGCAGATCGTGAAGAAGCGCGCGGCCATTGCGGGGCTCGACCCAAAGAGAATCCATCCGCATCTGCTGCGTCATTCCTTTGCCACGCATCTGCTGAACAACGGCGCCGACCTGCGCGTGATCCAGGAGATGCTGGGCCATGCGGACATCGCGACGACGCAGATTTACACGCATGTGGACCAGAAGCGGCTGAAGGACGTCCACCGCCGGTTTCACCCGCGGGCTTAAGTGCGCAGTCGCAAAACCGCGCCTCGTGGCGAATCTATGGCACGGCAATATGGCAACCCGGCTCTTGGCTTCGGCTGACGGATGCAGTTCACGACCCGCGACACGCGCCCAATTTTATAGGCACGTCGTCTGCAGTTCCCGCAGACCTCCGCAGGGTCCGCCTGTGCCTGCGGTCGCAGCTTCAATCAGGCAACATCCAAACAAAACATATTCAAAGATTCAAACTCATGAAAACGATCCTCACTCTAGTGACCGCCATGGCCTTCGCCGTCCCCGCAGCCTTCGCAGGAAAAGCCTGTGACGCATGCTGCAAGGACAAGGGCAAGACCTGCGCCGAGTGCTGCAAGGACAAAGGCAAGGAATGCGGCAAAGATTGCTGCAAGGAAAAGGAGAAATAGTCTTCACTTGTCCGGTTCCAGCCGCCGTCATCCTTCGGGTGGCGGCGGCTTTTTTTATCCGCCCGGTCTGAGGGCTGGGCGCTCAGGCCTTACCGCGCGCCAGGCGGCATCGCATCGGCCAGTGCAGGAAACTCCGCGCGCCACTCCGTCAGGATCGCTCGGCTCACAGGGGCGGCCATCACCTGCTCGCGCGCGCCAGCGTCGGCGATGATGACGCCGTGCGGGTCCACCACAACGCTGCGGCCCGCGTACGCGAGCTGGGGATCATTCCCGCAGCGGTTCACACCGATGACGTATGCCTGGTTCTCGATCGCGCGTGCCTCGAGCAGCGTGAGCCAATGTTGATATCGCCGCGACGGCCAGCTTGCGATGTAGATCAACACCTCGGCGCCGCGCGTCAGCACCGCCTCACGCGCCAGCTCCGGAAAACGCAGATCGTAGCAGACCAGCGGCGCGACTTTGAACCCCGCCCAGTCAAAGACCAGCACCTCATCCCCGGCGTGATGAATGTCCGCCTCCCCACCGAGTTTGAAGGGCTGGATCTTCGCATACCGCGCGATCTCACTGCCATCGGCGCCGAACACAACCGCTTCATTGTGGCAGCCGCCCGCAGCGGTTTCCGACACCACGCCGCCGACCACGCAGCACTTGTGTTTCATGGCCAGCGCACGGAGAAATGCATCGCTCTCGCGGTCGGGTCCCTGCCGCGTGGCGCTTGTGTCCAGGCTGAATCCGGTGGCGAACATCTCCGGCAGCACGATGAGGGAGCCTTCCGCAGGCCGCGCGTCTTCCAGCAGGCGGACGACCTTTTCAAAATTGGCGTGCTTGTTTTCCCACACACAATCAAGCTGCACGAGATGGACTGTCGATTTCATGCGCCGACCCTACTTTGTGCTTCATCCCATCGCCAGTTTCGTTTACTTCATGCACCGAACGCTGACCGCGCCACACGCCACTGCAAATCACCCGAACCCCATTTCCATGTCCCAATACATCGTCCAGCCCGGTGACTACCCGATCAAGATCGCCAAGAAATTCGGCATGAAGCTTGATGCGTTTCAGGCATTGAACCCCGGCCTCGTGACCTTCGATGGCAAATGGCAGGTGCTCTTCCCCGGTCAGCTCGTGAACGTGGCCGGCGCGGTCACTGGTGCCGTGGAGTCAGCGGGCAATCCGGCTGGCGCAACGCCCGCCAGCGGTCCCATGCCGCCGCCGTGGATGCAGCTCGCCATTATGGAACTCGGCGTTCACGAATGGAATCCCGGGAACAACCCGCGCATCCTCGACTACCTCGGCAGCGTCGGGCTCGGCGGTCCTGATGAGACAAGCTGGTGCGCCGCTTTCGTGAACTGGTGCCTCAAGAAGTCCGGCTTCAATGGCGCGAACACCGGCCTCGTCTCCGGCTGGTTTGGCTGGGGGCGCGCCATCGCGCCGACGTACGGTTCCATCGTGATTTTCCAGCCGCTCGCACCCGGCGCTTCCGGCCACATCGGATTCGTGCATGCGCTGGATCAAAAAAATGTCTGGACGCTCTCCGGCAACTCGCAGAACCAAGTGCGCATCGCCGCGTATCCGAAGGCGAAGTTGATTCACAACGCGCCGTTCCGGTGGCCTTACTAATCGCGGCATCCGCATGGCTCACATCCTCCTCCTTCCCGTCGGCAGCGCGGGCGATGTCTTCCCCTTCATCTGGCTCGGTCGTCAGCTCATCGCGCGCGGACATCGCGTCACGATGCTCACGGCGGCGATGTTTGAGGGAGCCGCGCGGGGCGCCGGGCTCCACTTCATCGCCCTCGGCACGAAGGAGGAGTTCGAGATCATCCAGCGCGACGCCCGCATCTGGCATCCGTATCGCGCCACGCAGTTCGTCTTCGATTTCGCCGCGCGCTACGCCGCACGATGCCGGGATGCCATCCTCAGCCTCGCTGCGGAAGACCGGCCCGCGCTCATGCTGGGTTCACTGCTCGCCTTCGGGGCGCGGCTCGCGCGGGAGCAGCTCGGCATCCCGCTCGTCAGCGTGCATCTGCAGCCCTCGGTGCTCATCTCCATGTATGACACACCGGTTTATCTCAGCGCCGCGCCGTGGCTCTCGAAAGTCCCGCGCTGGATGAAGCGGCTGGCCTTCTCCATGCCAAATCCCGTCGAGCGCGCCGCCATGCCCTGGATCCGCACAGCCTGCGCTGAAGCGGGCGTGCCGCCGCCGCGCAGCCTCATCAAGGAATGGTGGCACTCACCCGACGGCGTGCTGTTGCTTTTCCCTGATTGGTTTGCCGCGCCACAGCCCGACTGGCCGGCAAACCTCATGCAACACACCTTTCCGCTCGAAGATCTCGCCACCTCCCGGCCGCTCTCAGCCGAGCTGCAGCGCTTTCTTGCCACGGGCGAAAAGCCCGTCGTCTTCACACCCGGCAGCGCCAACATCCAGGCGCACCGGTTTTTCGATTCAGCGTTCAAGGCCGTCACGCAGCTCGGCTGCCGCGCCGTTTTCGTCACGCGGGATCTCTCGCAGCTTCCTGCCAGCCTGCCGCCCACCATCGCCGCCGTCGAGTACGCGCCGTTCAGCGCGCTCGTGCGCCATGCATCCGTCTTCGTGCATCACGGCGGCATCGGCACGCTCTCGCAGGGTTTCGCCGCAGGAGTGCCGCAGCTCCTGATGCCGATGGCGCACGATCAGCCTGACAATGAAAATCGCCTCCGTCGTCTCGGCGCCGGTTTTGGCGTCACGCCAGCGCAATTCACACCCCGCCGTGTCGCGGAAGCATTGGAGAAACTCACACGCGATCCCGCCTTCGCCGCCGCTGCGCTTCAATGCAACGTCAGGCTGGCAAAATGTCCCCCGCTCGATCCGATGATGCGCTGGTTGGAGTCGCGTATGCGGAGCGCCACCTCAAAAAGTTGAGCCTTCACTTCAGTGTCTTCAGAGTGTCCCGTCCCCGTTCCTTCAACTCGGGGTCGTCGTGTTCCTGGTTCGGCATGGCCAGACCCTTCTTGATGTAACGCTGGGCGTCGGCCGTGCGGCCCATTTGCGCGTAGGTGCGGCCGAGTTCGATGTAATGGCGCAGGCGGCCCGGATTCAGGGAGATGGCCTTTTCAAAACACTTGATGGCCTCCTCGTTCGTTGTGGTGGGGAGCTGCCCATAAATGAGACTGCCCAGCGTGCGCTTCACTGCCCCGATGTTTGCCAGCACCTGGTGCCAGCGGCCGAGGATGTGCCACGCGAGATCATTTTGCGGATTGAGCCTGATGGACTTCTCCGCCGAAACCTTGATGCGGGAGGAGGCCTCCACCTGCTCCTTCTTGCCCTGGATGGAAAGCATCTTCCCGTATGTGATGGCAGGCGAGAGCTGCGCATCTGAGCTGGCAGGTCCGAGCGCTGCGGCGCGCTGCGCGTAGCCGAGGGATATCGTGCCGAGGCGGATTTTCTCGGCGTTGGATGGCACGTCGCTCATCAGATGCCGGTATTGGCGTGCGATGCGCAGCAGCAGCTCGACGTTCTTTGGTTCGAGCTTCTCGGCCGGCAGGTAATAGTTTAGCGCCGCGTTGGCCTCGAACCTGTTGTCATGCACGTCTCCTTTTTCGATGAGCTCGGGTGCGGTCTGCGCGGAGGCGCGGCTGCCGCTTAGCAGGGTGATTGCGATCGCAAGGACGGAGAGGCAAAAGGGAAGTCGTTTCATGGTTGGTTTTTTGGATCAGTTTCAGCGCCCGGGCGGGCTGGCGGCCGCCAGTGTGGTGCCCGGCTGCGGATCGCGCAGGCGTGCCTCGACGATGCGGCCCGCATTGAGGAGCTGGGCCTCGCTGAGGCGACGGCCGATGAGTTGGAGACTGGTGACGGGCACCTCCTTTTCCGCCGACTCCATGGGGATGGGCATCGCCAATGCGGGCACGCCTGCGAGATTCACAGGCACGGTGTTCTGGCTGTTGAGGACGCGGAGTTCAAAGAGCGCATTGCGCGCGAAATGAGGCATCGTGGGCGGGCGGCTCTTCAGCGTGGGCAGCGCGATGAAGTCCACTTTTTCCAGCACGCGGTCCAAGTCGCGCTTCCAAACACTTCGCCGACGCAAGGCATCGGCGTAGCTGGTTTCATATTCGATCTTCCCCATCAGCACGACAGCTTTGGTCATCATGCTGACGCCGCGGTGGCTGGTGTATTTCTGGTCGTTCTGCCAAGCGTCTGCGGTGGCGATGGTCAGCCCGTCCTTCTGAGCCTGCTTCCACTGCTCCACGAAGGCTTTGTTCAGCCGCACGACTTTAAAACCGGCGGCGGTGATCGCGGCATCGACGGCCTTGTCGATGTCGGAATCGGTGCCGTCGAGGTAGAGCCGGCCGACCTTGATCTGTCTGCCCGACGGCTTTGCCGAGACGGCGGCGGCGTAGCGCCCCGCAAAGCCTTCCTGCAGGAGATCCATCCCTTTCACGAGATGGGTGATGTCCTTTGCCATCGGCCCCACGGTATCCAGATACTTCGGCGAAATCGGAAACACGCCTTTGATCGACACCAGCCCGTGCGTCGTCTTCAAGCCCGCCACGCCGCAGCACGCGGCAGGCACGCGGATGGAGCCTGCGGTGTCTGTGCCGAAAGCGACATCCGCCGCGCCGCTGGCCACGGCGACTGCCGATCCGCTGGATGAGCCGCCGGGGATGAGGCCCTTTTTCAACTGGTTCTTCGGCGTGCCGTAATAGGCGTTCATGCCGGAGACAGACACGGCAAACTCCGTCACATTGGTCTTGCCCACGATAAACACGCCACGTTGGCGGGCGATGCGGAGGCATTCGGCGTCGCGCTCGGCAGGCGGGTTGTTCTTCGCCAGGTACTCGGAGCCTGCGGAGGTGACCTCGCCCTTGATGTCGATGAGATCCTTCACCGCCAGACGCAGCCCCGTGCTGCCAGCCGGCGGTGCCTTGTAAGTGATGAAGGCCCGATCCCGAGACTGGCTGGCCGGGCGCAACCGGCTGCCGACACAACCGGTGATCACACCGCAAAGGGTGCATGTGAGCGCTAGGGTCGTGATTCGTTTGATCATTGGAGGGGGGGAGAGGTTGTCGGGTTACCCCTGCGAATCGCGGAACTCGAGGCTCGCGGCTGTACGTCTTTACCCTCAGGCGGCTGAGACGAGCACGGAAACCGGTAGATCCCGAAGCACATCCGCGAGACGGAGCGCGCCGGCCCGCGGGGCGGTTTCGCGTCCTGTGAAGAGATCCCGCACGAGCCCCGTCGCGCCGTCCGGGAGCGTGATGGCTGTGTCCTTCCACGCATCGCCGATGGGCGGGAAACCAATTCGGCACGAGAGACGTGGCACGACGACGATGAGGGAGGTGCCCTCAAGAGATCGCCGGAAAGCCACGCAACTGCTGGCGAAGGCGCCGGTGGCGGTGAGCGGGATGAGATCCCCCTTCTGAAACAACGCGGGATGCGCTGCGCGCATCCGGAGCAGCGCACGGGTGATGAAGAGCTTCACGCGGCCATCCGGCCACTCGCGCATGAGATCGGCGGGGTCCTCAGGCAGTGATGCGATGAGCGCGCGGCGCTTTTCGTAATCGACCGGCCGGCGGTTGTCGGGGTCCACGAGGCTGAGGTCCCACAGCTCGCAGCCCTGATAAAAGTCAGGCATTCCCGGCACGGTGCTTTTGAGGACGAGCTGCGCGAGGGAATTAACCACGCCATGCCGCGACACTTGCGCGGCGAGCGGCGCAAAGGCGGGGACGAAATGGTTCTCCGGCTGGAGAATCGTGTGGACGAATTCGCGCACCGCAGACTCCCATTCGTCATTCGGCTGGATCCAGCGGCTGTTCACCTTGGCCTCTTTGATGGCCTTGATCATGTAGTCCTGAATGCGCGCGATGAAGGTGTCCCGCGTCTCCGCCGTGAGCGCCTCGTCCGGCCACGCGCCCAGCAGCGTCTGGTAGAGCAGGTATTCCTCGTTCGCGTCCGGCGCCGTGTGGCCGTCCACGCGGCGTTTGAACCTGCGGTTGTTTGTGGCCCACTGGCGAAGCGCCTTGTGCCAGTCCGCCGGAATCTCGGACAGCACGGCGATGCGCGCGCGGGCATCCTCGCTGCGCTTCGTGTCGTGCGTCGTGGTCGCCAGCATCGAGTGCGGGTGAGACGCCAGCCGCCGCGAGCAGCGCTCGAAAAACGCGTCCGGGGACATGCCGAAGCGTTCCGGATCACCGCCGACTTCATTAAGCGCGACGAGGCGGTTGAAGATGTAGAAGGCAGTGTCCTCCACGCCTTTCGCCATGACCGGGCCGGTGCACTGCTGAAATTTCAGCACGAAACGCATGTGAGCTTCGCGGCCGGCATCGTCCAGGTTCTGCGGATACTTCCCGAGCAGGACCTCACCGAGGAAATTGAAGAGCGAGCGCTCGATGGATGGATTCCGCCGCTTCGCCAGGAGCACCGCGCGCAGCACGGCCTCGCGGTCACCCTGCGCGGGCTCCTCACCGGGCGCGAGGTAGGCGCGGTAAACCGGAAAGCACGCGGCGATCTCGCGCACGGCATCCGTCAGCGCATTGAGGGTGAAGTCACGATACCAGCGGTTCTTCACCGCGAGGCGGCTGAGCATGTGGCCGAGCATGTTCACCTCGCTGGAGAGAGCGCGCCGCATGGTGAGCAGCTTTGTCTGGTAAACGATGTCCTCGAAGCGCCGCGTCGCGCTGGTGAACTTCGCATACGTGTCGCTCACCGCCTTCTCCGCGGCAGAATCGATGAAGAGGCCGGTCACCTCGTTGGCGAACTCATATCCCGTCGTGCCTTGCACGGGCCAGTCCGCGCGGAGGCGCTCCTCACCCATCACGATTTTTTCCACCAGCAGGTACGCGCGGTCCGCTTTGTCAGAATCGCCCAGCACTTCGCCCCAGCGCTGCCGCAATTGCTGGAGATAGCCACGCGGATGCCACAGCCCGTCCACATGGTCGATGCGCAGCCCGTCGATGGAGCCGTTGCCGATCAGCTCCATCACCAGCCGGTGCGTGGCCTCGAAGACTTCCGGCAGCTCCACGCGGATGGCGGCCAGGTCGTTGATGTCGAAGAACCGCCGATGGTTGATCTCCTCCGCGGCCACGCGCCAGTCGCTCAATCGGAAAACCTGCGCGCCGAGCAGTTGGTCGAGCGCGTCGAAGCTCTTCGCATCGCCAGGCCGGCCCTCCATATCGCGCATCGTCGCATCGATGATTTCGAGCACTGGGGGGCACTCCACGCACACTCGGGCCAGCCGGTTTTTGATGATCTCCTTCTCCCGCGCGCGCTCCTCGAGACGTTCGGGCAGCGGCTGCGTGCATTCCGGCAGATGCTCCAGCGCCGTCATGATGCTCTGCATCTCGAGCCGCGCTTCCGGCGTGGTCTCCGAGGCTGTCATGCGCTCGAACGCGGGACGCAAGATCATCAGGCACGAGCGCGGCTCCACGGGCAGCTTTGCCTGGAAGTAGCGGATGAAGAACGCGCCGCCGTCGAGCGCGAGCTTCAGCTCGCCACGCTCGAGCACGCGGCCGTATTGATCACCCAGCATCGGCAGCAGCACCTTGTTGTGGAGCTGCTCCTTCACGGGATGCCACTCAATGTCGAAGTGGGAGGCAAACAGCGAGCTGGGCCCGTTTTCCAGCACATCCATCCACCACGCGTTCAGCGGCGTGACGATGCCCATGTGGTTCGGCACAAAGTCGGCGATCTGCCCCATGCCATGCGTGTGCAGCGTGGCGATGAGTGCATCGTATTCCTCACGCGTGCCGATGGCGGCGTTCAGCGAGTTGTGATCGCAGATGTCGTAGCCGTGCATGCTTTCCGCCGGCGCGGTGAAGTATGGGGAGGCATAGACGTGGCTGATGCCCAGGTCCTTGAGGTAGGGCACGATCTCCCGCGCCTGATTGAACGTGAAGCCCTTGTTGAACTGAAGGCGATACGTCGCGGTGGGAATCTCGGGGATGGGAAGCTCGTCGGGCATACGGCATGAGCTGCGCGGCGGCTGGCAGCTCGTTGCTATCGGAGTCAGCCTGCGAGGCGCGTGTACGTTTTTGGGCCGCTTTGTTTCACGGGCGGACGCCGACTGGCGCGCTCAAACAGGGCGGCAAATCCGTATCGCGGTGTGCGCATGATGCCGCCCGCCCAGCCTCCCATATCGATCTCGAATCCAGCCGCAGCCCATTACGGAGTGATTCGTGACGCAGGCTTGCGCGCCTCGTGTCTGCGGTGAAGCTTCGATTTCTCAGTCCATCTCGCGCCCAATGAACGTGTCCCGCTTCACCATCACGCAGATCCTCCGGCTGGCGAAGGTGTTGGGGATGTTTTGGAGGGCGGGGGTCAAATTCTTCGACATCGATGGCGAGCAACGTGCGGCGGCCTTCGCGTATTATGCGTTCTTCGCGCTCTTCCCTCTGATCTTGTTGTTCGTCACGATCGGCTCCCACTTCTGGGACAACGCGACGGTGGTGAACTACATCCTCGCGAATCTCGGCCAATACATGCCGTTCAACGAGTCTGACCGCGGCAGCCTCGATGCCGCGCTCCACGGCGTCGCCGACGCGCGCGGGGGATTCGGCGCGCTGGCGACGCTGGGCTTGCTGTGGAGCGCCAGCCATTTTTTTCATGCGCTGGTGCGCGGGGTGAACCGCGCGTGGGGCACGATCGAGTATCCTTGGTGGCGGCTGCCACTGCACAGCATGATGATGCTCGGCCTGGTGGCCAGCGCGCTTTTCATCGGCGTGCTCGTCCCGCTCTTCATGGGCTATCTGCGCTCGACGTCGATCCTCGCGGCCGCCGGTTTCGGCTGGTTGTTTGACCTCGCGGCCTTGATCCTTCCATCGCTCATTTTGTTCTACGGCCTCACGGTGCTGTTCAAGTTTTCACCCCGCAGGCCGACGCGCTTTGCTGAAGTCGGCGTGGCCGCGCTTGTCACGACGATTTTGCTTCAGGTGTGCCGCGGGCTCTTCGGCCACTATGTGTATGAACTGAGCAATTTCAGCCTCGTGTATGGCGGGTTTGCCGTCGCGGTGGTGTTCCTGATGTGGATCTATTTGTCGGGTGCGATCATCATCTTCGGCGGGTGCGTGTGCGCTGCGCAGTCGGAGATGTTCGGCCGGAAGGGGCACGGTCGCGCCCCGAAGCCGCCGCATTCAAAACCCGCAGGTCAGATCCGTACGACCGTACCAAGGCAAGAGCGCGATGACATTTTGCAGCCCCCGCATCGTGCGACAGAAGATACGAAGCAGGCGGCGCATCAACCAACGCATCCCTCGCCATGAGACCTCTGCTTTTCACTATAGTCGGCGCCGTCTGCTGGGGCAGCGCGCATCTGGCGGCGCTACCGCCCACCTCCCCATCGGCGCCGTCAACTCCAAGGCTGCTGCCCGTACCTCCCGCTCCGCCTCCCGAGCCTCCGCCGCCTAGTCCATCCCCAGTGCCACTTCCGCCGGGGCCATCCATTCCGGCGAGACCAGCCGAGAAACGCTGCACTCTGGACAAGCCACACCGCGCCCATGACTGGACCGACAAGAGTGGTCAGGTGTTCCGCTGTGACGGCGGAGTCCCTCCCGAGCCACGCTGATGAAACCGCGTGATTCAAAGGATCACCTCACCCGCCAGATCCTGGCAGAGGGTCTGGACATAGAAGCACTCAAGCCCTCCGAGGCCGTGCACATGATGCTCCCTTTTTACAAAAGCGTGCGGGTCGAAGGCGCGGATCCTGAGGAGGACCACGACATGCTCCTTTATCGCTGGGGGATGTACGACAGAGGGCGCGGACACTCGTTTGAGTTCGACATCGTGCGGCACTTCATCGAATCAGGGACTGAGGACGATGACGGCATGACGCAACTTTGCCTCACCTGTCGCTTTCGGCCCACCGCCGAGCTGGAGGCTTTGGGGGCGGGAGAGCAGTGGTGTCGTCGGCCCGAGGGAATCGTGGACTTCAAGAACGTCATCTTCAACAGCGCACCCTACCGCGCGGTCGCACATGTGTGTCCAGCGTCTGCTGCGCTCGACTTCAATCCGGTCTAGAAGAGGGAGCGCCGAGTCAGCCATTCGCCAGCACGATTAGCGTTCCGGAGATTGTGACGAAAGACCAGCCTTGGGCGGAGAGGTCGTTCAACATCGCTTCCAACGACTCCGCCGGAGTCTTGGCGTTCAGCAGCGGGATCTTGTTCATGTCGATGACGCGGTAGCGCATGGCGGCAGCGGGAGCCACCGCTGCCGTCTGTGTCTGTGCCTTCAAGGCGCCTAAGTGGGGAACGAACCAAGCGGTGGCCGTGATTGCGAGGGCGAGAAGAGTTGGTTTCATAGTGTGCGTGCGGGTTTGCATGAGGAGTTCGCAGCACGCGCCACCGCCGGCCTTCACCTTCGGAGCTCCTGCTTTCGTGCGACCACGGGCCTCACGGCGCTCGATTGAGGTCAGAGAGGCAATCATCATGAACACCACGCTTTTTCAGCTCAGTTGGTCCGCAGCGTGCGCGCTGGCCTGCATCGGAACGTCGGGCGCCGCAGAGCCTCCCGCCCCGCCGAACAAAGTGCCCGCGCTTACGGTGGAACTGCCGAAGATCCTCCAGGAGGACGAGCAGCGCGTTTTGGGCGAGATCGCGCGTAAAATCGAGGGAACCCTTTCCGGCAAGGCCTCCTCCGAGAAAACGCGTGATCCAGATGGCCGTCTCGGGATCTACATCGACTGTCCGAATCCGTTTCTCACGCCTCCCGGCACGCCCGGAATGGATGTGCGCAAGACCTGGGTGCTGCTGGCCATTTTCGCCGCCGTGACGTCCACTGAGGGAAGCCCAGTCGTGGTGGACTACATCGGCCTCACAGATCCAGAGGGAGCCAATGGGAAACGTTGGTTTTACGAACTCGACATGAAGGCAGCCGCAGGAGTGCAAAAGGAGGTTTTCTCGGGCGCTCTCACCATGGAACAAGGCTACGAGAAGATCATCGCTTCCTGGCGTCGGGTCACGAGAGCCTGAGTTCCCGCCGGTGACTCTGAAAACATCCGTCGCAGGGTTTCCTGGCTGCCGGAGTGGCGCCTCCCCAATGCGCACCCGATGCACTTTCATGAAGCCACGTCGTGCGGCAAAAAAAAATCGGGACCGGGCATCTCCCAATACCCGGTCCCTGCTCTCACACATGACAGGTTGCCGTTGGCTTCCTGTCACACGCTGCATGGATGGATCGCAGGAGGCGGGAGAGGCGCGTGCATGAAATCGAATTTTTTTTTGCCGCATTTTTTTTGCCGCAATTTGGACAGAGAGGCACATCCCGTGGTCCCGCGTGACTCGATTCATCGCGGGCTGACTTGTTGCATGGCGGCCATCCCGCCGTGCAAGCGCCAGCCTCAAAACAACAAACCAAAAAACCATATGACAAAGCTCCAATTCAAAGGCTCGTGGAATGAAATCAGCGGCAAGCTGAAGCAGAAATACGCCCAGCTCACAGACGACGACACGCTGTTTGAAGAAGGCAAGGAAGACGAACTGCTCGGTCGCCTGCAAAAGAAAACAGGCGAGACGAAGGAGTCGATCCGGGACTACATCGGCAGTCTGTGATGTCCAGGACGGCGCCCCGGCGCCACATCCAATGAAAGGCTCTCCTCCGCACGGGAGGAGAGTCAAAGGGTCGGGCGGACAGAATGCGCGCGTGGCACCTTATTCGTTGATCCCTGCGCGCTCGTAGCGTCCGGGCGAAACTCGGCAGGCCTCGATAAACCTACCGATGCCAGCCGCGCGGCGGGTGACCACATTGTGGGAAAAGCTGCGGTCGAAAGCCTGCTCGAATTCAGCTCCCCCCAGGTACTGAAGATGCCACTTGGCAGCGATCAGGCTCACGCTGCGATGCAGGGGTGACAGGGGGTCGGAATCGTCCCCACACATGCCGACCATGACAGCCGGGCCATTGGCATTGTCCGCAACGCAACCCTCTACCCAGCGGGCGAGTGCGGCGGGCAAGGCAACATCACAAGCTGCGGAAATTACCATGCAATCCGCCCCGTCCGCGTGGCTGATGTCGGGAACAATGCCCCCCCCAGCGCGAATCGTCCCGAAGTCCCATGCACGGATGTCAAAACGAAGATCATAAGACGATGCCAGTGCGATGCGGTCCAACGCATCGCGAACCCGGACACCGTCTGGATACGACTCATAGACGACGACAACATTGACGACGTCCACCGTGGGGGCCTGGGGAGAAGCGGCCGGCACAGCTAGCGGTGATTTTACACCGGATGCTTGCGTTGGGTTTTCCGTGGTGATCATGGAGTCTGAGGCTAGCGAAGCGTTCACTTTCGCCAAGTCCAACCGGCCTGATCCAGCGCTCAGGCAATCCCTGACCGCGCTCTATTTGTTTAAGTTACAATCTTGTCCCATCGCTCCGGTGGGCGCTGGCTCCAACGTCACATGGCCGCAGCCACCGCGAAGCTGTTTCCGGCCGGATTGTCGCCCTCCGTAGTCTCGCTCACGTCAGCGGGCTCCCTCTTAACCACCAGCACCGCGCACTGGGCTGCTTCGACGATCTGTCGTGTGGTGTCGCCCAACAGGAAGTCGTGCAGCACGCCGTGATGGTGCGCGCCGACGATGATCAACGCGGGTTGCAGCTTCAAGATCTGATTGATGATCGTTTCCAGCACGGTGCCCTGAATCTGCCGGGCTCGCACACGCACTCCGAGCGCGGCGAGCGAGTCGCGGAGGCCGAGAAGTTCCTCCTGCTCGATGAGGTACTGCTCGGCAGGATCACCGCTGCCGATGAGATCTGCGCCGACACGCGGTGGCTCTGTGATGTGGACCAGCACGATCTCGGCATTGATGGTTTGTGCGCGCGCGCAGGCCTCGTCGAGAATGCGGGCCGTTGTGTCGGAGAAATCGAGAAGGGCAACGATGGTCTTCATGCAAGAAAGCGGAGTTTAAATCAATGGCCCGCCGCAGACATTTCGCAGGACGTGCCATCGGTGGGTGTTATCAAACGCAGTGACGCGCGAGTCGGGGCGCGACACAGCCATGGGCCCGTGGACAAGCGATAGTGCGTTGCATGCCGGTCAGCCCATCACCGATCCCATCCGCTGCTACTTCCGCGCGGTCCACCCCGGGCGGTCAGCCGCTGGGAAGTCTCCGTGCCAGTGCGCGCTATGGATCGTTGCGCGCCCTTGCGACGGATTTCGACGGAACGCTGGCCCACAATGGAAAGGTGAATCCCAGAACTCTCGCCGCTTTGGAGAGATGGAAGAGCGCGGGCCACCGTCTCATTCTCGTGACGGGCAGGGAGCTTAACGAGTTCATCGCCACGTTCCCGGAGATCGGTTTGTTCGACCTCGCGGTGATGGAGAACGGTGCGGTGCTGCACGATCCGGGCACCGGCGAATCTGTCGCGTTGGCCGAGGCTCCGCCGACCGCGTTTGTCGCGCGACTCCACGAGAAGGGGCTGCCCATCCAGGTAGGGATGGTCATCGTGGCAACATGGGAGCCACACGAGAACACCGTGCTGGAGGCCATCAAGGACTTGGGCTTGGAGCTCCAAGTCATCTTTAACAAAGGTGCCGTCATGATCCTGCCGAGCGGCGTGAACAAGGCCACCGGCCTGCTCAGCGCGCTGGAGAGAATGGGCCTGCGGGCCGATGAGGTCGCGGGCATCGGCGATGCGGAAAACGACCACGCGTTTCTCAAACTGTGCGGAGCCTCCGTCGCCGTATCGAACGCCCTGCCCGCCATCAAGAGCGAAGTGGACTATGTCACCGACGGCGACCACGGCGATGGTGTCGTGGAGCTAATCGATTTGATCGTCCCAACGCTCCCCCCTTTATGAAAGTACTGATGATCGACATCGGGGGCACGAATGTGAAGCTCATGGCCAGCGGGCACGAAGGATTCCGTAAGTTCGCCTCCGGCCGCGGACTCACCGCCGCAAAGATGGTGAAAGGCGTGCTGGCAAGTGTGGAGGGCTGGGAGTACGAGGCCATTTCCATTGGCTATCCTGGGCTGGTGCGTGATGGCCGCGTGGCGCGCAATCCCGGAAATTTGGGATCAGGCTGGATGGACTTCGATTTCGAGAAGGCCTTCAAGTGCCCCGTCCGCATGATGAACGACGCATCCATGCAGGCGCTGGCAAAATATGAGACCGGGCGTCTCGTGTTTCTGGGGCTCGGCACCAGCGTCGGGACCGCGCTCATCGCCGATGACACGGTCGTGCCGCTCGAAATCGGCATGATGCCGCTCTCGAAGTCAGAGGCATTCATGGACCGCATGAGCAAGGAGGCGCTGGCCTCCATGGGCCGCCGACGCTGGCGGAAGTCCGTCGAGCGCGGCGTGGCCCTCCTGCGGGACATTTTCTGGCCCGACCATTTTCATCTCGGCGGCGGGAATGCGAAACATCTCGATCCCGTGCCTGCGGGCTGTGAGCGCGGTGACAATCAAGATGCGTTCCGCGGCGCGCTGCGCATGTGGCCCGGAGCCGACATGCTGGCGGAGCCCCAAACCACGACGTGGCGTATCACGCGGAAGAAAGCGAAGTGACGCGGGTGTTTTAGGGGTTGTCATTCCGTGAGGTTTCATTCAACCTCTGCGCCCATGTCCCCGACCTCCGCCATCGATCCCAACGCGCCCTGGTACAAGCAGCTAAACAAGTACCATTGGTTTGTCTTCTTCGTCGCGTCCGCCGCGTGGTGCTTCGACTGCCTCGACCAGCAGCTCTTCATCCTGGCGCGCGACAATGCGGTGAAGGCTCTTTCACCTGGGGTGGATTCTCTGACCCAAGGCAAGCTCAGCGGCTGGGCCATGAGCGTCTTCATCGCGGGCTGGGCCACGGGCGGGCTCATTTTCGGAGCCGTCGGCGACCGCATCGGTCGGGCGAGAACACTGGCGATCACGGTGCTCATCTACTCGCTGTTCACCGGGCTTTCGTCGTTCGCCGCCAACATTGAGCAGTTCATGATCTACCGGGCGCTTACCGGACTCGGCGTCGGCGGCGTGTTTGGACTAGCCGTCGCGCTCGTCGCCGATGCGCTACCGGACGCTGCACGACCCAAAGCCCTGGGCATGTTGCAGGCGCTCTCCGCCATTGGCAACGTCACCGCCGGACTCTGCGCCATGTCGCTCTCGGGCGTCGATCCATTGGTCTCATGGAAATACCTCTTCTGGATCGGCTCGCTCCCCGCCTTCCTCTGCATCTTCATCATGCTGCGCCTGAAGGAGCCCGAGAAGTGGCTCGCCGCGAAGGCCACCAGCAAGATCGACAGCACCCAGGCCATGGGCTCCTACCTCAGCCTCTTCGGCGATGTCCGCTGGAGGAAGTCCGCGCTGTTCGGCATGATGCTGTGCGTCTCTGCGGTCGTCGGCCTGTGGGGCATCGGCTTCTTTAGCAACAAGCTCGTCTCCGCCGCCATCGCCGATGCGCTCGCGGGTCAGAACTTGTCGCCGACCGAACTCAGCGCCGCCAAACAGTGGTGGGCCGCCGCGAATCTCATCGTCATGAACATCGGCGCGTTTGTGGGCATGATCGCCTTCAGCAAGGCCGCGCATCGCTTTGGCCGGAAGCCGGTGTTTGCCGCCGCATTCCTCGCCGCGATGGGGGCGACGATCTTTTTCTACCTGAAGTTCAACACGCGTGAGGACATCTGGATGAGCTTCGTGCTCGGCGCCTGCCAGCTCTCGCTCTTCGCTGGGTTCGCCATTTATCTCCCCGAGCTGTTCCCCACGCGCCTTCGCAGCACGGGCACGAGCTTTTGTTACAACGTCGGGCGTTTCATCGCGGCAACGGGTCCGGTCACGCTCGGCGTTTTGCAGGCCAATCTCGGCGCGAAGGCCATCGCCGCGCTGCCAGCCACCGCCAGCGCCGCCATGAAGGCCACCGCCGAGCTGAACGCCTTCCGCACCGCAGGCTGCTACATGAGCAGCGTGTTCCTGCTCGGGCTCGTGGCATTGATGTTCCTGCCGGAGACAAAAGGGCGGCCGCTGCCGGAGGGGTGAGGTGAAACATCGCGCACTCGGGTCGCATAAGACTCATGCGTCCCATCCCGCGACACACCATGACCGCCGGCGACCTCAAGAGCTGCTCTCAAGCTGAAGCCGAGACGCTCACGCGCGAGGCGCTCGCCCTCTGGCATGTGAAGAAGGGAAACTGGGACCAGGCGCACGACATCGCACAGGACATCCACACGCCGACTGGTTCGTGGATTCACGCATTGATTCATGTGATCGAAGGCGATCAGGGCAACGGGAACTACTGGTTCTCGATGGCCGGCAAGCCATCGCGTCGCATGTCCGAGGTGGACGCGCTGTGGGATGAGATCGCAGCGACCGTGTTGGCCACCTGAGCGTCACACTCCAACTGCAACGGATCCAATGAACGAGCCTTCTCCCACTCCGCCACCACCCTCGATTCCTCCGCCGGTCCCGCCGGGTGTGAAACCCGCCATCGCGGGCAAATGGATGCTGTGGATCCTCGCCGCCGCCGTGTTGCCCGGCCTGGCGTTTTGTTTTGTCGATCAAAAAAATGGAGCCGATGCGCTCGCGCCGCTCTTCATGATCGCCGCCCTCATCGGCCAGCTCGTGATGTCGATCATCCTCGGCATCGCTCTCTCGGAGCGGCTCGGCAAAGGAGCCGGCGTGGCCATGCTGCTCGTCTTCGTGCTGCTCATCTCAAGCGTCGCCGTCGGATTCTTCTCGGCGTTGGCAGGATGCGCGGTGGCGGGGCCGAACTTGAATTTCCACTGAGTACGATGCGTGTTGCGGCATCGGTTTGCGCGATGGGGCCATCGAGACAATCGCCTTTCAAAAGACGCGCCTCTACGAATAGAGTCGCAGGCAAATGGAAAATGCTTCAAAACCACCGTCCGTTAGCGCCATGATGCTCTGGGGTGTTCTCTGGCTAGTGGCGACGCTGGGTGGCCCAATCGCCGTGCTCGTTCTCACTCAGCATTATGAAAACGCTGCGCTCTGGACCGGAGTGACCGCATTGGTTCTGCATCCCGTCGCTTCACGCAGGATTGTCCGCATCGATGCTGGGTTTGGCGGGCGCCCGGATTCCCACCAGCTCTCCATGTGCCTGCTCTTCGGCGGCTGGGCTCTGATGCTCTGTGTTTTCTTCGCGGGTTGTGTCGCAGCCTTCGAAGCCGGGCTCTAATCGAAAGCCAGTTTTCTACCATGCTCCTCAACCTTGCGCAGCCGCCGAATCAAGTTCTGAAATCCACCACCAGCCGCTGCCCGGTCTGCCAATGCGCGTGTCGTGGCGTCGTCGAGCGTCGAGCCAATCAAGTCTTCCTCACACGCACGTGCGCGATGCACGGCAAGTTCTCCGCGTGCATCGCCAGCGATGCGCGGTTTTACTGGCTGGCGCAGGGGAAGGAGGAGAATCGCGAGGGCTCTTGCTGCGGTGGTGGCGCGTGTTGCTCGGCGGATGGAACGAGCGCGGGGACGGTCGGCAGGAACGCGGAGGGCAGGGGAGAGAATCCGATCGAGGTGTTGTCCACCTGTCTGGCGCTGATCGAGATCGTGAACTCGTGTAATCTCGCGTGCCCG
>JANOBO010000214.1:0-21166 GCA_031411695.1 Verrucomicrobiaceae bacterium | reverse complement strand
CCCTTCGATGACTCAGAGGCTACGCAGAGGTGGTTTCTCCTCGATGAAGTCGCGCACAAGGACAAGTAGGAGCAAGAGGACCCAAGAGAAAGTCGAGTGCTAA
This sequence comes from Verrucomicrobiaceae bacterium, assembly GCA_031411695.1. GTDB lineage: Bacteria > Verrucomicrobiota > Verrucomicrobiia > Verrucomicrobiales > Verrucomicrobiaceae > JAIBCL01. The sequence continues at coordinate 21,063 of JANOBO010000214.1, read as the reverse complement.
CTAAATGGCAGTGGGACGGGGGTGAGTGGATGCGATGTCCTCGCGCGCGGTGACGAGAACCTTCTCTCTGACCGCCTTCCCGCTTCACTTCATCCCTGCCAGGCGACCCTGGGCCACCTCACCGCGAGATGGCGTCACCGTTGCTCGATGGGCACCCACTTCTGGCCGTAGGGTCGGCCCATGTACTCGCTGAGGGGGCGGAAGAGACGGTTGTCGGCCCATTGCTCGAGGACGTGCGCGGTCCAGCCGGCCATGCGGGAAATGGCGAAGATTGGGGTGAACAGATCGGTGGGGATGCCGAGACTGTAATAGACGGTGGCGCTGTAGAAATCGACGTTTGCGTTCAGCCCCTTTTGCTCGCGCATGATGGTGGCGATGCGCTCGGACATCTGGATCCACTTTGGCTCGCCGAGCTGGTTGCTGAGCTTCACGGCCATGTCCTTGAGATGCGGGGCGCGGGGATCGAGCACTTTATAGACGCGGTGGCCGATGCCCATGATCTTCTTCTTCTGCGCGAGGGCGTCGGCCACCCAGGCATCGACCTTCTCGACGCTGCCGATCTCCTCGAGCATGTGGATGACGCCTTCATTGGCACCGCCGTGCAAGGGCCCTTTCAGCGCGCCGATGGCGGCGCTGATGGCGGAATACATGTCGCTCAAGGTGGAGGCGACGACGCGGGCGGTGAAGGTGCTGGCATTGAAGCCGTGCTCGGCGTGGAGGACGTAGGCGACATCGAGGGTGTCGACGGCTTCCTTGCTGGGCTCGTGGCCGCTGACGAGGTAGAGGAAGTGGGCGGCCTCGCTGAGGTCCTTCCGCACGGGCGGAAGCTCGAGGCCGAGACGGGCGCGGTGGAAATAGGCGGCGATGATGCCGATCTGGGAGATGAGCTTGATGCCATTGGCCATGTCCTTGCCCATGTCGAGGTCATGCCGGTCGGTGTCGTAACAACCGAGCATGGAGACGGCGCTGCGCATGACATCGATGGGGCGGGCGCTTTTCGGCGCGCCCTGCAGGTAATCGATCACACCCTGGGGCAGCTCGCGCTCGGCACGCAGGGCGGTGGTGAGCTTCTCGAGTTCGGACTTGTTCGGGAGATGATTGTGATAAAGGAGGTGGACGCACTCCTCGAAGGTGATTTTGCCCGCGAGTTCGTTGATGTCGTAGCCGCAGTAAAGCAGCACGCCCTCCGTGCCGCGCACGTCCCCGATGCGGGTCTCGGCTGCGACGATTCCTTCCAATCCTTTTGCGACGACGGCCATGTTCTGTGAGTGAAATTTTGGGGTTATTTTTTCTTGTGGTAAACGGTAAGCAGGGTTTCCGCCATGTCAGCAGGAGATTCGGAAACGGCGATGCCGCACTCGGCGATGATGCGCTTCTTGGCTGCGGCGGTGTCGTCCGCGCCGCCGATGATGGCGCCAGCGTGCCCCATGCGGCGGCCGGGAGGCGCGGTGGCGCCGGCGATGAAGGCGGCGATGGGTTTTTTGCAATTGTCCTTGGCCCACCGCGCGGCCTCGACCTCGGCATTGCCGCCGATCTCGCCGATCATGATGATGGCCTCGGTCTCGGGGTCGTCGTTGAACATCTTCAGCACGTCGAGGTGATTGGTGCCATTGACGGGATCGCCGCCGATGCCGACGCAGGTGCTCTGCCCGTAGCCGCGCGTGGTGAGCTGCCAGACGGCCTCATAAGTGAGGGTGCCGGAGCGGGAGACGACGCCGACGTTGCCGCGCTTGTGGATGTAACCTGGCGCGATGCCGATGCGGCAGCCGCCGTGTGATTTCTCGCCGGTGCCGGGTGTGACGACGCCGGGGCAGTTCGGCCCGATGAGGCGCGTCTTGCTGTGGCACATGGCGGCTTTCACTTTGATCATGTCATTGACCGGGATGCCCTCGGTGATGGCGACGGCGAGCGCGAGACCGGCATCGACGCACTCGAGAATGGCATCGGCGGCAAAGGGCGGCGGCACAAAGATGGCGCTGACGGTGGCGCCGGTCTGTTTCATGGCCTCGGCGACGGTGTCGAAGATGGGGACCTTGTGGCCGTTGTGCTCGAAGGTCTGGCCGCCTTTGCCAGGCGTGACGCCGGCGACGAGCGCGGTGCCGTAGTCGAGCGATGCCTTGGCGTGGCGCGAGCCGAAATCGCCGGTGATGCCTTGGACGAGGATGCGGGTGGTGGTGTCAACGAGGATGGCCATGATGGGAAGTGGGTCAGTTGGTCAGTGGGACGGTGAATCAGTTGGGCAGACGTGTCTTGAGTGCTTTGAGATGCTGGACGGCGATGAGGTCGTGCGGGCGGCCCATCGCTTCCTTTGCTTTGATGAGCGTGTCAATGTCGAGAATGCGGATGATGCCGAAAGGAAGTTCGATCTCGACGCTGTGTTTCAGTGCCTCATCGAAGTCGCCGACGGCGAGCACCTCACCGAGACAGTCCACAACGCCGAGATCGGTCTTGATGTAGAGGTTTTTCAAATACGCGCATTGCTCCGGCGTGAGAGCCAGCGGCATGTCGGGGCGCATGCGGTGCACCGGATGCAAATCGGAGAAGGCTCCTTCGATGCGCATCAGATTCTCTTCGGTGAATCGGCAGCAGACATCGACATCGCTCGTGTTGAGTGTCGAGCCATGCGCATAAGCGGCGAGTCCGCCAATGAGAACGAACTCAACCTCGGCCTTGTGGAGCCGCTTGAGCAGATGGTTAAGATGCTGCATCACGTTTGCTCATCGCGGCCCGGAGGATGTTGCCGAAGTTTATCGTGTCATCATTGGCGAGAATTCGCTCCCATGGAGTGAGCTTGAGATTCTCGTCGATCAACGACAGATCAATGCCGGTCTCAGGATCGACCGTCGGGCGCAGCTCTTCCTCGCTGGGAAAGCCTGGAGGTGGTGTGCGCGTGTTCATGCCTCAGCCATGCCCCGGCTTGCGTTTGTGGATGATGACGACGCTGCCTTCGGGATCGCGCACCATCGCCATGTGGCAGACGGGCGTCTCGAAGGGCTCCATTTTGAAGACCGTGCCGGCGGCTTTCAACTTCGCGATAGCAGCGTCGAAATCCTCGACCTCGAGTCCGACGTTGCAACCGTCGCCGGTGGGCTTGTAGCCTTCGTAACGTCCGAGGCAGAGTGTGCCGGAGCCGATGTCGTATTCGACCCAGTGGCCGTTCTCACCGAAGTCGTGATCCATCGTTGTCTTCAGCCCGAGCACGCCTTCGTAAAACGCGCGTGCGCGGCCCATGTCAGTGACGGGGTAGCAGGAGAAGGCGATTTCGGTGATGTTCATGGGATGGGAGTTACCAAGCTCGGAGTTTGAAGGATTCAATGATCGCGCGGGAAATGGCGCGGCGTTGCTCAAGTGACACACTGCCGATCAGCCGCCCCGCTTTTGATTTCAGCAGCGAGTGGAAGAGATCGCACCGCACGATGGTTTCCCATTCAAGGCCGTCAGCGCCCTTGAGCATGGCCTCGTTCGGATGCGGTTGGCATCGCGGCTTCAAGGAAGTGCAAATCAACCCGTTGATCAGTTCGACACGCGAATCGGCGCAAAGGAGATCGGGAGTGAGGATGACGGCCGGATGCGGGCCGGCACCAGGAAACGGATAGAGATTAATATCCCACTGTTTCATTCGACCATCAGGGCGCGGATTGCCGCTTCGGAATTCCCGATGGACTCGACCGCAAACTGATTTTGCAGTTTGATATCCTCGTCGGTGTACCAATCGGGGGCGTACGTGACCTTCTCCGGATCATACGGCATGAGCACCACGCGCACATCGCCGTTCACCAACGAGATCGTGTCATCCCCGCAGGCTTCCTTCAAAACGGCCGCAAAGCCTGTCTTCGCCGCCTCCTCAAGTGTGTAAGTCTTCATGCCCGCAGTGTACCCGTTTCACGCCGCCTTGCCAACGGCGGCCACGATCTTCTTCGCCGCATCGGTCAGGCCTTCGGCGCTGGTGATGGCGAGGCCGCTGCCGGCCAGGATCTTCTTGCCGGCCTCGACATTGTTGCCTTCAAGCCGCACGACCAGCGGCAGCGTGAGGCCGACCTCCTTCGAGGCGGCGATGATGCCGTCGGCGATGATCGCGCAGTCCATGATGCCGCCGAAAATATTGACCAGGATGCCCTTCACGTTGGGATCGCCAAGGATGATCTTGAAGGCGGCGGCCACCTGCTCCTTCGACGCGCCACCGCCGACATCCAGGAAGTTTGCCGGCTCGCCGCCGTGCAGCTTGATGATGTCCATCGTGCTCATCGCGAGGCCCGCGCCGTTCACGAGGCAGGCGATGTTGCCGTCGAGGCCGATGTAGTTCAGGCCGTACTCGCTCACCGCCACCTCACGCGGATCTTCCTCGGTGATGTCCCGCATCGCGGCGATGTCCTTCTGCCGGTAGAGCGCATTGTCGTCGAAGTTGAACTTCGCATCCAGCGCCACCACCTGACCGTCCGTCGTGACCGCCAGCGGGTTCACCTCGACGAGCGAGCAGTCGCTCTTCGAATACAGATTCCACAGCGCGGTGAAGAGCTTCACCGCCTGATTCAGCAGCGGCCCGGTCAGCCCAAGCGCCGCCGCGATCTTGCGGCACTGATAGCCTTGCAGGCCGAGCGCCGGATGGATGAACTCCTTCACGATTTTCTCCGGCGTTTTCTCCGCCACTTCCTCGATGTTCATCCCGCCCTCGGTCGATGCGATCAGCGCGTGGCGGCTGCTCTCACGATCAAAGAGAATGGCGAAATAGTGTTCGCGCGCGATATCGACTGACTTTGCGATGAGCACCTTGCCCACCAGCTTGCCCTCCGCGCCGGTTTGATGCGTCACCAACGTCTGCCCGAGCATTTTGCCCGCGATGTCCTGCGCCTGCTCGGCGGAATCGACGACATGCACGCCGCCTTTGAATCCGTTCTTAAACGTTCCCTTCCCCCGGCCGCCCGCATGGACCTGCGCCTTCACCACGAGGCCCGGCCCACCGATCTCACGCGCTGCCGCCCCAGCCTCCGCCGCAGTCGATGCCACTTTCCCTTTCGGGGTGGCGACGCCGAATTTATCGAAGAGTTCCTTGGCCTGGTATTCGTGGATGTTCATGGGGGCAAAAAGAGACGCGCATCATAGAAGCGCGACTCCGACCGTCAAGGACACTGCTGGGATTCTACGAGGGGACAGGTTGAGTGAACGCGCGGCTCAACCTTGAAGCATCGCGCGTGCCTTGCGCGTGATCAGCAGCACCGCCGGATGGGCGATGCGGCGCTCGGCGGTGATGGCATGAAAGCGAATGCGGCACTTGTCCGCTTTGCCGATCACCTGATAGCCATAGCGCGCCACCGCGTCCTCCAGCGAGACGGCCGGCACGGCGATGAAGCCGCGGCCTTCCGCCGCCATCACCTTCATCAGCGCCAGATCCTCGAACTCAGCCACCACCCGCGGCTCGATGCACTGCTCGCGAAACCAGGCGTCCAAGACGCGGCGCAGCGTGGTGTTTTCAGCAGGCAGCAGCGCCGGCGCGCCCTGCAAGGACTTCGGGAATCCGCGCTTGAGCCTCGCGCCGAGATTCTTCTCCGCGCAAAACACGGTGCCGGTCTCGCCCAGCGGATGATTGAACGTCCTGAATTTTGTGCTGGTGGAGGCCGGCTCGTCCGAGAGGACAATGTCCAGCCGGTGCGCGGCGAGCTGCGCCAGGAGATCCTCCACCTTGCCTTCCCGGCAGATGACATGCACATCCTGCTCCATCGAGAACACGGGCTTCAGGATTTCATTGGTCACCAGCTTCGGCAGCGAGTCTGTCACGCCGACATGCAGGCGCAGCGTCTTTGAGGACGGCCCGTGCTTCACGGCATTGGTCATCTCCCGCCCCAGCGCGAAGATCTGCTCCGCGTAACCATAGACGATGCGGCCCGCGTCCGTCAGCACGTTGTTCCTGCCTTCTCGCCGGAAGAGTTTCTCGCCCAGCGCGATCTCCAACTCGCGCACCTGCTCGGAGATGGAGGGCTGCGACACATGCAGCCGCGCGGCTGCGCGGGCGAGGCTGCCTTCGCTCGCCACAGTCCAGAAGTAGCGCAGGTGATGATAGTTCAGCCAGTCCATGTGGTGGCAGACTATTCGGTCAAACCTATGCGTCCATTCGGAACTGCATACTGGTCGTCAATCACAGGTGAGGTCACTCTCAGCCGTCGGAAAGAAAACGCGACAAGACAAACCTCAACACACCTCATCAACATGACATTCTGGATCCTCTTTATCTCAACGATGGCGCTGTCCCTCTGGGCTGCGGCGCGGGTCAAAACCATCTACAACCGGCACAACCAAGGCTCGGTGCGCTCGGGCATCACCGGCGGCGAGGCCGCAGCGCGCATCCTGCAGAGGGCGGGCATCATCGACGTCGAGATCACGCATCACGATGAGATGCTGGGAGATCACTACGATCCCTCGCACAAGCGGCTCGTGCTCTCCGAGGCGAATTACTTCGGCAGCACCCCCGCCGCGCTCGGCGTCGCTGCGCATGAGTGCGGACACGCTATCCAGCACGCGCAAGCCTACGCGCCGCTGACATGGCGCATGGCCTCCGTCGGCGTCACCACCTATGCGAACCAAGTCGTGATGTGGCTGCCGCTGATCGGCATGTTCACCGGCTTCATCCAGCCGCTCACAGGCGCGCTGTTCATGGCCGTGGCCTGGGGTGTGATCATGCTCTTCAATCTCGTGACGCTTCCTGTTGAATTCGACGCATCCAGACGCGCGAAGCTCGTGCTGGCCGAGACGGGATTCATCGCGCCAGGCGCTGAGGCCGACGGCGTGCGCAAAGTGCTCGATGCCGCCGCCTGGACCTATGTGGCGGCCTTCATCACCTCCCTCGGCTACTTCCTCTGGCATCTGCTTCCGCTGCTCACCGGCGGACGCTCACGCGAATGACTTCATCCCCATCCGTCCCCATCAAACTCAAGCGAGGACCCATCCCAAATGAAACTCACCCTGCAACACAAGAATGTGCGCTCCACCAACGAACTGGACTCGTGGGTGGAGGAGCAGATCATCGCCCTCCAGCCCGTGCTTCAGATCGATGAGGCAAACATCTGCCTGACGCGCGACTTCGCCGCCAGCCCGGCCTTCCAGGCAAAGGCCCATCTCGTCACCCCCGGCCCTGATGTTCTCGCCGAAGGTTGCGATCACACCCTGCGCGCCGCAGTGAACAAGCTCATGACCAGCCTTCGGAACAAGATCGGCGTCCGCGCCACCCGAAAGCAAAAACGGCGGAAGAACCCATCACCAGTCCTTCGCTCCTCCTGAGCCGCCACACGTCTCCCTGCACGACCCGCCCAGCATCACGCGCCCTGATCCAATCGTCCACATCCACACTCGATATCATCACAATCACTCATGACTGACAACCTCTGGCTATGGATCGGCTTCAACGTTTTCGTCCTCCTGATGCTCGCCCTTGATCTGGGCGTGTTTCACCGCAAGGCGCACGTCGTCACCTTCAAGGAGTCCATCTCATGGACATTGGTGTGGGTGGCGCTGGCCATGCTTTTCAATCTCGGCGTGGCGCACTATGGCGGACCTGACAAGGGCATGGAGTTTCTCACCGGCTATGTGATCGAGAAGTCCCTCAGCGTGGATAACGTCTTCGTCTTCGCGCTGCTGTTCAGTTACTTCGCGGTGCCGGCGCTCTACCAGCACAAGGTTCTCTTCTGGGGCATCATCGGCGCGCTCGTCATGCGCGCCATCATGATCGCCCTGGGTGCCAGGCTCATCTCGGAGTACACCTGGATCATCTACGTCTTCGGCGCCTTCCTCATCCTCACCGGCATCAAGATGATCGTGAAACGCGAGGAGGAAATCCACCCGGAGCGCAACCCCGTGGTGCGCCTCTTCAAGCGCTTCATGCCCGTCACACCCGAGTATCACGGGGAGAAGTTCTTCATCCGCAAGGAGGGCGTGCTCTTCGCCACGCCGCTGTTCATCGTGCTGCTGCTCGTCGAGTTCACAGACCTGATCTTCGCCGTGGATTCCATCCCGGCCATCTTCGCCGTCACCGGCGATCCCTTCATCGTGTACACCTCAAACGTCTTTGCCATCCTTGGCCTGAGGTCGCTCTACTTCGCGCTCGCGGGTGTGATGGACAAGTTCCACTACCTGAAGGTCGGGCTCGGCGTAGTGCTCACATTTGTCGGCGTGAAGATGCTCCTCGGTCACTCACCTTGGAAAATCGACACCCACGTCTCTCTCGCCGTCATTGTGATGGTGCTCACCGCCTCCGTGGTCGCCTCGCTCGTGTGGCCGAAGAAACCCCTGAAGTTTGACACGCCCACGTTGTGAGTTCGACACGCCGTCACACCCACCGACCGCCCTCGACATTGGACATTCATGACTCGTCTCGCCAAGCAAATCGTTGATTCAAGATGGTTCCAGGGAGCCATCATCGCCGTCATCCTGTTTGCCGGCGTGGTGGTGGGCCTGGAGACGAGCGCCGAGATCGTCGCGCGGCACGGGCCGCTTTTGCACGTGCTGGACGGGCTCGTGCTGGCCATCTTCATCGTCGAGATCGCGCTGAAGCTCATGTCGCACGGTCGGCGTCCGCTGGACTACTTCCGCGACGGCTGGAATACGTTCGACTTCGCCATCGTGGTCGTCTGCCTGCTGCCGATCGGCGGCGCCTTCGCTGCGGTGCTGCGCCTGGCGCGTGTGCTCCGCCTGCTGCGGCTCGTCACCGCGCTCCCAAAGCTGCAGTTGCTCGTGGGCGCCCTGTTCAAGAGCTTCAGCTCCATGGGGTATGTCGGGCTGCTGCTCGGCTTGATGTTCTACATTTACGCCATCTTGGGTGTGCATCTCTTTGGCAAGGACACGCCGCAACATTTCGGCAGCCTGTCGCTCGCCTCCTTCACGCTTTTTCAGATCATCACCCTCGACAACTGGAGCGATGTCTTCCATGCCGTGAAGATCGCATCACCCCTTCTCACGGCGGTTTACTTCATCACATTCATCCTGCTCGGCACCATGATCATGCTCAACCTGTTCATCGGAGTCATCATGAACAGCATGTCTGAGATGCATAAGGAGCTGGAGGCCGGGAGCGCGCAAGTGCCGCCGGTGGCCGCTCCATCCCACGAAACCCAACACGCGGCCGCAGCGCCGCACCCACCCCTTCCCCGCCCGCACCCCCATGATTGACACACTCTGGCCCTGGATTGGCTTCAACGTCTTCGTTCTCCTGATGCTTGCCCTCGATCTCGGGGTCTTTAACCGCAAGGACCATGTGATCAGCTTCAAGGAGGCCGTCGCATGGACGGTCGTGTGGGTGGCTCTGGCCATGGTCTTCAACCTTGGGATCGCCCATTACCAAGGGCCCGAGAAAGCGGTCGAGTTTCTCACGGGCTATGTGATCGAGTACTCCCTCAGCGTGGACAACATCTTCGTCTTCGCGCTGCTGTTCTCCTATTTTGCCGTGCCGCCCCACCTCCAGCATCGCGTGCTGTTCTGGGGCATCCTGGGCGCCCTGGTCATGCGCGCCCTCATGATCATCGCAGGCACGGCGCTCATCACGAAGTTCTCGTGGATCATCTATGTCTTCGGCGCATTCCTCATCCTCACCGGCATCAAGATGATCGTGAAAAAGGATGAGGAGATCCATCCGGAACGCAATCCCGTGGTGCGGTGGTTCAAGCGCTTCATGCCGGTGACGCCGGACTTCCGCGGCAGGAGCTTCTTCGTCCGTGAGAACGGCGTGCTCATGGCCACACCGTTGTTTGTGGTGCTGCTGTTGGTGGAAATTTCCGACGTGATTTTCGCGGTGGATTCCATCCCCGCCATCTTCGCCGTCACGCAGGATCCCTTCATCGTCTATACCTCGAACGTGTTCGCCATCCTGGGCCTGCGCTCCCTCTACTTCGCCCTTTCCGGCGTGCTGGATAAGTTCCACTACCTCAAGATCGGCCTCGGCGTCGTGCTTTCCTTCGTCGGCGTGAAGATGCTCCTCGGCCACTCCGAATGGAAGATCGACACGCATCTCTCGCTGGGCGTGATCCTCGCCATCCTCACCGCCTCCATCGTGGCCTCGCTCGTGTGGCCAAAGCAGCAGGTGAAACTGGAGTCCTCCGCCTCGTGAAAACAAACACCCTTCGCGGGAGACATCCGGAAACCCCTCCCCGCATTCAAGCCCACACCGCTGACCCCATCATGATCGCACTCACACGAACGGAAACTGAATCCATCCTCACCCTCTGCCTCATGGCGTCGTTTGCAGACGGCGAGAAACACGAGCGCGAGGGGAGGCAGATCCGCAACATCGCCGACTCGCTCGCCTCCGAGGAGCTGGACGTCGCTGCGCTGTGCCAGGAGGTGCTGCTGAACAAGCCGGACACGGCCGTGATCGCGGCCCGCCTCGAGAACCCTAAGGCGCGCCTGCTCGCCTACGAGATGGCCGTGTGCGTCTGTGATGCCGACGAGGTGCGCAACGAGCCGGAGCGGGCCTTCCTGAAGGAGCTAAGCCGCGCTCTCTCGCTGCCCGCCGCCACCGCGGAGTCTGCGGACAGCGCTTCGGCGGCGATCACAAACGTGGCCATCACGCCTTGGTCGTCCGCAGAGCCGGAGGAAACGAATGCGATGATTCTTCGCTACGCCATCGTCGGCGGTGCGCTCGAGCTGCTGCCGCAGACCATGGCCACGCTCGCGATCGTGCCGCTACAGACGAAGATGGTCTATCGTCTGAGCAAGAAGCACGGCTTCGAGCTTGATCAAAAATCCGTCGCCGAGTTCATGGCCGCCGTCGGTCTCGGCCTCGCATCGCAGGTGTTTGAGAGCTTTGCACGCCGCCTCAGCCGGGGAATCGGCAAGAATGTCGGAGGCCGCATCGGCGGGCAGATCGGGGACGCGGCCGGTGGCGTGGCCATGTCGTTCGCGTCCACCTACGCTCTCGGCCATCTCGCCCGGCTGTTCTATGAGGGCGGCCGCAGTCTCAGCATCGCATCCTTGAAATCCACATACCTTCCCCTCCTCGAAGATGGGAAGGCGCTCGCCCAAAAATACTCCGCCGAGATAGCCCGGCAGAGCCAGCAGTTTCAAAACGCCGACATCAGCACGTTGATGAAAGGCGTGCCGTGATCGTTAATGGTGCGTTCCCGCAATCAAATGATCCAGCTCCCCTCCGCGCTCGAAAACCCCTCACTCGAAACCCGCCCGCCCGCGCCCGCGCATTCACGCAAGCGGCCCACCCTCGGCATCATCGGCGGCGGCCAGCTCGCGCGCATGACGGCGCAGAGCGCGCTGTCACTCGGCTGTGATGTCGTGATTCTCGATGACGACGCCGATGCCCCCGCATCCACGCCCGCGGCGCGGTGGATCCGCAAGTCCGCGAATGATCCCGCCGCCTTGTGCGAGCTGGCGCAGGCCGCCGATGTCGTGGCCCTCGAGAACGAGTTCGTGGATGCCGCCCTGCTCGCAGAACTCGAGGAGCGCGGTCATTGTGTGCTGCCCTCCGCCGCCACGATGCGGATCGTGCAGGACAAGTTTGTGCAAAAAACCGCGCTGATGACGGCCGGGCTTCAGGTCCCCCCGTTCGCCGCGGTGGACAGCAGGGCCGAGCTTATCTCGGCCGGGGAGCGGCTCGGGTGGCCGCTTGTCTTGAAGAAAAGACGCGATGGTTACGATGGCAAAGGCAATGCCACCTTGCATTCGGCAGAGGACATCGATGCAGCCTGGGAGCGGCTGGATGGGTATCGCCATGCGCTTTACGTCGAGGCGTTTTGCTCCTTCCAAAAGGAGCTGGCGACCATCGTCACATCTTCGCGCGACGGAAGTTCCGTCTCCTATCCACTCGTCGAGACGGTGCAGCGGGACCACATCTGCCACACCGTCGCGGCCCCCGCATCCATCTCTGATGCGGTGGCACGCACGGCTGGCGACATCGCGCGGCGCGCTGTCGAGGCAGTGGGGGGAGCGGGCAGCTTCGGCGTCGAGATGTTCCTCACCGAGGACGGGTCCGTGCTCGTGAACGAGCTGGCGCCACGGGTTCATAACTCCGGCCACTACACGATCGAGGCCTGCGTCTGCTCGCAGTTTGAAAATCATGTGCGCGCCATCATGGGCTGGCCGCTCGGCAGCACCGCGATGCGCGCGCCGGCCGCCGCGATGGTGAACCTGCTGGGTCACGCGGAAGGCCCCGGCCAGCCGCAAGGCATCGCAGACTGCCTCGCCGTTGCGGGCGCGCACCTTCACCTCTATGGAAAGGCGCGCTCCAGGCCCGGCCGCAAGATGGGCCACATCACTGCTCTCGGCAGCACGGTGGATGAGGCGCTCAACATCGCGACGCGCGCGGCCGCGCCGCTCCACTTCGGCAATTTTTCATGAGCAAAACCCAATCCACCCAACCTGTCGTCGCCATCATCATGGGCAGCGACTCCGACTGGCCCACAATGAAACCCGCTGCGGATGCCTGCGCCGAATTCGGCGTCGCGTGTGAGTTGCGCGTCGTCTCCGCGCACCGCACGCCGCTGGACATGGTACGCTTTGCCCGCACCGCCCACACGCGCGGCCTGCGTGTCATCGTCGCCGGTGCCGGAGGAGCGGCGCATCTTCCGGGCATGGTGGCCAGTCTCACGCCGCTGCCGGTCATCGGCGTTCCTGTCGAGAGCAAGTCCCTGAAAGGCCTGGATTCCCTGCTCTCCATCGTGCAGATGCCGGGCGGAGTCCCTGTCGCCACCGTCGCCATCGGCGGCGGACGGAATGCAGGCCTGCTGGCCATTCGAATCCTCGCAGCCACGGATATGGCGATGCAGAAAAAGATGGTGGCGTTTCAATCTCGCCTCGCCACTGAGTCGAAGGCGAAGGATCGTAAGCTGCGCTCTGAAACGCGGGGCCGTCCACTCATCTGATCATGGAAATCGTCGAGGCCATTCAGGCCAACCTGCTCTCGCCCGCCGTCCTCTTTTTCGTCCTCGGCGTGATCGCCGCGCTGACCAAGAGCGATCTGAAATTCCCCGAGCCGCTCTATGTCGGCATGACGATCTACCTGCTCGTCGCCATCGGATTCAAAGGCGGCGTCGCCATCTCCGACGCGGGATTGGCGCGGGTGTGGCTGCCTGCGGTCGCGGCCATCGTGCTCGGTGCCATCATCCCGCTCTGGACGTATCCCGTGCTGCGTCTGGGCGGCAAGCTGCCCGGCGTGGACGCCGCCGCCATCGCCGCGCACTACGGATCCGTCAGCGCGGTGACGTTCATCGCCGCGACGAATTATCTGAAGGCCATCGAGGTTCCGTTCGAGAGCTACGCCACGGCCTTTCTCGCCGTGATGGAATCGCCCGCGATCCTCGTCGGCGTCGTGCTCGGCAAGCTCGCGATGAAGAAGAACAACGAAGCCTCCGGCGCCTCATTGAAGACTGCCATGCATGAGGCTCTCTTCGGCCGCAGCATCTTCCTTCTGATCGGCGCGCTCATCGTCGGCGCCCTCAGCGGCGAGGGAGGCATGAAGAAAGTGGAGCCCTTTTTTGTCACACCCTTTCAAGGAGTTCTTGCGCTTTTCCTTCTCGAGATGGGCGTCGTGGCTGGCCGCCGCGTGGGCGATCTGCGGAAGGTGGGCGCCTTCCTTCTCGGTTTCGGCGTGCTCGTTCCTCTCGTGAACGGAGCGCTCGGCGTCCTGCTTGGCAGATTCGCCGGCCTCGAACTCGGCGGCGCCACATTGCTCGGCGTCCTCTCCGCCAGCGCCTCCTACATCGCCGCGCCCGCCGCCATCCGCATCTCGTTGCCGGAGGCAAATCCCACCCTGTATCTCACCGCATCGCTCGCCATCACCTTCCCCTTCAACATCACGCTCGGCATCCCGATCTATCTCGAGATGGCGCGTTACGTTTACCGTTGAGAACAGAAACATCCAAGCAATGAAACTCATCACCATCGTCTGCGAGGCCTACGCCCTCGAGTCCGTGAAGTCCCTGCTCCGCGACGCCGGCGCGCACGGATGGACCCACTTTCCCGTCGAAGGCGCGGGTGCCGGGGGTGAGCGCGCGGGTGAGACGAAGGAGTTTGCCAACGTGCAGATCGAGGTCGTCCTCCAGCCAGAGCCGGCACAGGCAGTGCTGGAGCGGGTCGAGAAGGAACTCTTCCCCCGCTACGGCATGATTGCCTTTGAGTCCGACGTGCGCGTGATCCGCTCCGCCAAGTTTTGAGCACAGCACGCTGATGGGCTTCACGCGAGCACCTTGAAGCTGCCGTCGGGCGCTTTCTCGAAGGCGTGAAGCTGCTTTCCGTTCGGATCGATGTGCCGCACGACCATGCGCTCCTTGCCAATTTGCAGATGCGTGAAGCCATACAAGTCCTTTGAGAAAGGCCCACGCGGCAGATTCTTCGTCGGCCGGATGCGCGCGCCGCCACCGCCGGAAAGGACGAAGGAGGTCTTCTGTCCTTCCAGTTCCAAATGCTGCATGTCGTGGTCGTGTCCGCACAAATACATCTGCACGCCGTGCTCCTGTAGCAGCGGCGCGAGATCCTTCACCAGCGACTTCGAATCACCATGCGCGCCGCCGTTCGAGTACACCGGATGGTGGCCGACGACGATGGTCCAAGGTGAGCGCGGCTTTGCCAGCTCTGCCTTGAGCCACGCCATCTGCTCATTTTCCTCCTCCGCAGTCAGCGACGGCTTGATCTTGCCCGTCTTCGCATCCTTCAAGCCGCTGAGCGCGCGAAAGTTGGTGTCGATGAAAAGAAACGTCACCCACGCGGAATCGACGCGATACCACTTCGAGGGTAGCGACCAGCGCGTGCCCGGTGTCTTTGAGTACGCGATCTGCACCTGCTCGCCGCCGCGGTTGTCGTGATAGTCATGATTGCCGAGCACCACATGGCACGGGCCCGGGAATGCGCTCGCGGGATACATATCCTCGAAGCCCGACTTCCAGCGTGGCGCGTCGAGTCCGCCTGGCATCGGCTTGTAGAAATTGTCGCCGAGCAGCAGCAGGCCTTCCGTTTTCAAATTCAGATCCGCCGCATACTTCCGCATCCCTTTCGCCACCGCTTCCTGCGCCGGCTCCATGCTGCCGAAGTCGCCCAGCGCCAGCCAGTGAAGATCGCCCTCCTCAGCCGCATCCCCCGCATTCACCGCGCCGCGTCCGATGTTCAGGCCGAGCAATGTGCTCGAGCAAAAAGCCGTGCGGAGCAGGCGACGACGGGACCAATTTGAAGATGCGGCAGGGGTGGGTGTGTTCATGGTGCCCGCGTGAACGCGGAAACACATCACCGCCTTGCACCTCACCGCAGCAAGGCATTCGTCGCCTGCTCAAACTCGGTCCATTTTTCCGGTGAGTTGACGTGATGGAGAATCGCAAATTCGCTCCAGCGGGGTCAATGGCGCAGCAGATCGACGAGCATCTGCCGCGAGGCCACGCCGCCCCAGATGCAATCCGCCGCAGCGCCGCGCAGATGTCCGAGCCAGGATTTTTTGTCATGGACAGGCAGCGGGGCGATCACGCCGCCAAGCGCGCCTCGCCGAACTGCTCACGGCTCATCGTGCCGGGGCATTGCTCAAAGACGTCGTTGAGTTTGCTCGTTCGCAAGCGTCACCGGCACACCATTATCCATCATCGCCACCAGGCTGTTCGTCGTTCCAAGGCCAATGCCAATCATCGCGCGCATTCTTGATCGTCGGCGCGAGATTCGCCATGAGAAAGGCGCAATCGCGGTCACAATGCGCGCCCGCTGCCCCATGCCCTCGCCCGACCAGCTTCCCATCCATGAAATCCGCAATGCGCTGATGGAGGCGTTGCGTGATCCGGCGCTGCCGAATCTTCTGATCAAGGCGCCGACTGGCTCCGGCAAATCGACCCAGGTGCCAAAGTTCGTGCTCGACGCAGGCATTCTCGGTGACAAGCGCGTGATGGTGCTGCAGCCACGCCGCATCGCCGCGCGAATGCTCGCAGCGCGCGTGGCGAAGGAGCGCGGTGGTCGGCTGGGCGATGAGGTCGGCTATCAGGTGCGATTTGAAAACGTGAGCGGCAAGGACACGCGGCTCATGTATGTGACTGAAGGCGTGATGCTGCGGCATCTCCTGGATGATCCGCAACTCTCCAAGGTCGGCTGCCTGGTGATCGACGAATTCCATGAGCGGCATCTCGATGGCGATCTTTGTCTGGCCTGGGCGCACGCGATGCAGAAAACGCGACGGCCTGATTTGAAAATCATCGTCATGTCCGCCACGCTCGTGCCGGGGCCGCTGCATGAGTTTCTAGCGCCGTGCAAGATGCTCGAGTCGGCTGGCCGCACCTTCCCCGTCGAGACGCGCTACCAGCCACCGCAGAAAAACAAGCTCGGCTACGACGAGGCCGTGTGGGATCAGGCCGCGCGCGGATGTGAGTCGCTGCTCTCTTCACCGGGTTTCGATGGCGACATCCTTGTCTTCATGCCCGGCGGCTACGAAATCCGCAAAACCATGGCTGCGCTCAACGGACGCTCATTCGCGAAGAACTACCGCATCATGCCGCTGCATGGAGAGCTCACGCCGCAGGACCAGGATGCCGCCGTCGCGCCGAGCGATCAAAGGAAGATCATCGTCTCGACGAACGTGGCGGAGACATCGCTCACCATTGAGGGTGTGCGCGCCGTCGTTGATTGCGGCCTCGCGCGCATCGCCGCTTATGATCCGCGGCGCGGCATCAACACGCTCACGATTCAAAAAATTAGCCGCGCCTCTGCCGAACAGCGTGCGGGACGTGCGGGGCGAATGGGTCCCGGCATCTGCATCCGCCTCTGGCCTGAGCGCGAGCATCTGCACCGCGCGGAGAGCGAGGCACCAGAGATCGCGCGGCTCGATCTGTCCGAGGCCGTGCTCGCCTTGCGCACGGCATCCGACAAGGCCGCGCTTGACATCGAGTGGTTTCAAAAGCCGACCGAAGCCTCGCTTCAACGTGCTTCGCGATTGCTGCACGATCTCGGCGCGCTCGATCACGAGAACAAAGTCACGCCGATCGGCCGCAAGATGGCCGGCTTCCCGTTGCATCCCCGCTTCTCGCGTATGCTTTTGGCCGCCGCCGATCAAGGCTGCCTTGAAGACGCCGCGATCTGCGCCGCCATCGCTCAGGGCCGCGAGATTTTGCTCGCTACCAAAGACAACACGAACCGCAAAAACGAAGACTTCTGGGACAACACCGACCTCAGCGAATTCCAAGCGCTGCTCCGCGCGTTTCACAAAGCCGAGGCGCTGAACTTTGACACAAACGCCTGCGCGCAGCACGGCATCCACGCTCTGGCCTCGCGCGAGGCGGCGCGGAGTGCGGATCAGTTTCTCAGGCTCGCAAGGAAAGTGGTGCAAGCTTCCAGCTTGCATCCAGAGGACGGGCAAGCTGGAAGCTTGCCCCGCCATGAAGCGCTCGCCAAAACCATCCTCGCGGGCTTTTCCGATCACGTCGGTTGCGAGACCAGCGCAGGCTCGCGGGTGTACAATCTCACGGGAGGAAATCGCGGCCATCTCGCCAAAGACGCGCACATCAAACCGCCGCGTTTGCTCGTCGCCTCCGAGATCACCGAGATCCAAGGCAAGGCGATGCAAGTGCAGCTCGGCAACGTCACGCGCATCGAAGAGGAATGGCTGCGCGAGCTTTTTCCCGACGACATCGCAACCGGCAAGCGCGCTTTTTACGACGCAATCAACCGCCGGGTCGTGAATGTCGAGGAGACACGCTTCCGCGATCTCGTCCTCACTTCACGCGAACGCGGCGAGCCCGATGAAGCAATCGCCGCGTCGTTGCTCGCTGATGAAGTCGTCTCCGGACGGCTCACTCTCACCAATTGGAACGAGCGCGTCGAGCAATGGATCACGCGCGTGAACTGCCTCTCCAAATGGATGCCCGAGCTGGAGATTCCCGCGCTCACCAGTGAAGATCGCCGTCTGATCATCGAGCAAGTCTGCCACGGAGCCACCGCGTATCGACAGCTCAAGGACAAGGAAGTTTTCCCCACGCTTCACGAATGGCTGAACGCGATGCAGCGCGAGTTGCTGGAGCGTTATGCACCCGAGCGGCTTGCACTGAAGAACGGCAAGACCGCGAAGATCGTGTATGACGAGAAGCAGCAGCCCAGCGTGTCCGTCGTGCTGCAACAACTCTACGACGTGAACGAGAACCCCAAAGTCGCAGCAGGCCGCGTCACCGTCGTCGTGCATCTGCTCTCGCCCGCGCAACGACCGATCCAGACCACAGGCGATCTGGGTCGCTTCTGGAAGGAGAGCTATCCGGCGGTGCGGACCCAACTGAAAGGCCGCTATCCCCGGCATGAGTGGCGGTGACGCGAAGCTATGGTGCTCGGACTTGAAGAACCAATGCCAGGCTGCACCTTCCAGCCATGAGCGTGCAAACCATCAAGTCTGAGCTTACCAAGCTCAGTGCTGACGACCGGCGAGAGCTGGTAGCCTACCTTGTACAACTGAACCGCCAGCAGTCATCAGACCCGCGAGTGCGCAGCCTTGGTGATGTGCTGGACGATCAACGACAAGGCCAGTGGCTCACCATTGAGGAGGCTGACCAGCGTCTCGACTGGCTGCCAGATCCCGCATGAGCTACCGCCTGCTCATCTCGCTTGAGGCCATCGAGTATCTCGAAAAGCTGCCCAAAAACATCCGGCAGCGGATGCGCTCGCGTTTTGTGACGATGCTCGCAGAACCCGGCATGTATTCCGATTACCCGCACTATGAGCCGGACAACCGGCGCCTGGAAGTCCATGTCTTCGGGCCTTACGCCGTGTATTTCTGGGACGATTTTGCAGATCGCGATTTGAAGATCATTCGCATCGAAAAGGCGGGCGGTTGAATCCAAAGTCGCCGCCGGTCGCACCACCGTCATCGTACATCTTCTCTCGCCCGCACAACGTCCGATCCAGACGACCGGCGATCTCGGCCGCTTCTGGAAAGAGAGCTATCCCGCCGTGCGCACACAACTCACAGGACGCTATCCCCGGCATGAGTAGCGGTGAAGGCATCGGCAGCTTCACGCACGCAGGGATGGTGAACGAACTCTTCTTTGCGAGTCTAGGTTCACAGGGTTACAATTCTCGCATGTCCACCGCAGCGTCGTACCGTCACATCACTGCGAACATCAATTTCGCGTGACGGGCACGAGCGGACACAAACCATGATTGGTGCTGATTCATCGTCATTCGACACGCTGCTCGCCCAGCCCGCCCCGATCCTCGCGCTCGCGCCGATGCAAGATGTGACTGATCTGCCGTTCATGCGCATCATGCGGCACTACGGCGGCGCGGACCTGTATTACACCGAGTACTTCCGCGTTCACGCCGACTCGTGTTTGAACAAGACGATCCTCTCGTCCATCACGCAAAATCCAACGGGCCGACCTATCATCGCGCAGATGATCGGTAATCACATTCCGTCTCTGGTGCGCACCGTGCGCGATCTCTTGCAGCATCCAGTGGCCGCCATCGATCTCAATCTCGGCTGCCCCGCGCCAGTCGTGTATCGCAAATGCGCCGGTGGTGGACTGCTGCGTGATCTGCCGCTGGTCGATTCCATCCTCGGCGCGTTGCGCGATGCGATCCCCGGCCGCTTCACCGTGAAGACACGCATCGGTTTCGATGACGAGCGCACAGTCGACGCATTGCTGCCGATCTTTGCGAGGCACTCGCTCGACCTCCTCACCGTGCATGGCCGCACCGTTCTCCAGATGTATCGCGACGGCGTGCGCTACGATCTCATCGCCGAAGCCGCGCGCTTCATGAAGTGCCCCGTGCTCGCGAATGGTAACATCTCCACGCCCGAGGACGCTGCGATTGTGCTCCGTGAAACCGGCGTGCGCGGCCTCATGATCGGCCGCGGCGCGATCCGCAATCCGTGGCTCTTCCAGCAAATCCACGCTCACTTGCGAGGCGAGAGCTACCCGACGCCGACCGGGCGCGATGTCCTCGAATACATCCACACCCTCTACGAAGCCGTGTGCGATCCAACCGTCCGCGAGGTCGCCAACGTGACGAAGATGAAGCGCTACATGAACTTCATCGGCGCGGGCCTGGAGCAGAGTGATGCCTTCCTCAACGCGATCCGCCGTTCGACGTCACGCGCCGATTTCTTCGCGATCTGCACCGAGCACCTCGATCACTCGCAGCCGATGGCGCTGAGACCCGCGAGACGATAGGAAAGTCATGCGATCAACAGCATCGGCGGCTCGGAATGGCTTTAGGCTGAAAGCCTCGATCCATTGTCAGGCTGGAAGCCCATCCTCCGCCGTCTCCGCACCACCACGCCCATCAGCCCGAGCATCAGCAGCAGCGCGCGGCTGGGTTCGGGGACGATACTGAGCACGCCGGTGCCGTTGTCGAAGCTGGCGATGAGGCCGCCACCGAGACCAAGGGAGGTGTAGTCCAACGTGAACGTGCCGGTGATGCTGCCGCCGCTGGATAGATCAGCGAGCAGCCATTTGTCGCCGTAGAGGAAGCCGGTCAGGGAGGATGGATTGCCGAGGACGAGGGTGCCGCCAAGTGTCGCGTCAAGGGTGCCGAAGAGTTTCAGGCGGTCGGCTGCGGCGGCGATGGCGGTGCTGTCGCCGAGACCTGCGCCGCTGAAGAGATCAAACTTCACCTGAGCGCTCGGTCCGAGGATGGTGTTGCCGGTGCCGCCGATGGTGAACTGCGAAGCAACCGGTGAGCCGAGAGTGCTGTCGCCCACGATGAGCGCGCCGTTCATGGTGATAAGGCCCGCGCCGTTCTGGATGCTGCCGGTGCCACTCAGCGTGCTGTTGCTGCTCACGGTCACGGCGGTGGTGGTAATGGCGGCATTGGCCACGAAGGTGCCGCTGTTCTGCACGGTCGTGGGGCCGTTGTAATTGCTGGCGGCGCTGACGACGAGCGTGGTGCCATCCACCACGAGGTCGCTGCTGGCGCTGGCACCGCTGATGCCGGTGCCGGAGATGTTCACGCGGCCGCCGCCCATGATGGTGGCGGTGGTACCGTTCTTCACGAGGCCGCCGGTGAGGGTCAAGGTGCCGCCGCCTGCGTGGATGCTGGCGTTGGTGGCGGCGGTGACTTGTCCTGCGAGCGTGCTGGTGCCGCTGTTGACGAGTGCGCCGCCGTTGCTGATGCCGGTGCCGTTGATGC
>JANOBO010000213.1:0-21578 GCA_031411695.1 Verrucomicrobiaceae bacterium | reverse complement strand
GTGGCAGAGCGACAACGACGACGACGGCAACAAGGGCGTGCGCATCAACTACGTCATGGAGTTCGGCAACTACGGCTACAAGGACGAGAAGACCGGCGCCGGCTGGCAGACCCCGCGTATCGGCATGGAGCAGGAGATCCCGCAGCGCCACTGGCATCAAAACGATCCCGGCGTGGTGCCGAACGTTCTCATCACCGGCGCGGGCTCTCCGACCGGGATGCAGGTCTATGAAGGTGACTTGCTGCCGAGCATCTTCAAAGGCCAGCCCATCCACTGCGACGCCGGCCCGAACGTCGTGCGCGGCTACATCACCCAGCCCGCAGGCGCGGGATACAAGGCCGAGATCGTGAACATCATCGAAGGCACGAAGGACAAGTGGTTCCGCCCCAGCGATGTCTGCGTGGCACCCGATGGCAGCTTGATCGTGGCTGACTGGTATGATCCGGGTGTCGGTGGTCACGCGATGGGAGATGTGACGCGCGGGCGATTGTTCCGCGTGACGACGAAGGTAATGACGAATTACGGATGCCGAATGACGAATGTCGGAACGGTGGACGGTGCAGTGGCCGCGCTGAAGTCGCCGAATGAATCGGCGCGTTATCTCGCGTGGACTGCGCTCAAGAAATTCGGTGCAAAAGCCGAGCCTGCACTGAAGGCGATGTTCGAAGACAAGAAAGCCGAGCCGCAGCATCGGGCGCGGGCACTGTGGCTGCTCGCGTCGCTAAAAGCGAGTAGTCCCGGGCTTCAGCCCGCCATCACTCCCACTGAGCATCCAATTCGTGGACGGGAGTCAGGCGGGCTAAAGCCCGAGAGTACTCTTGCCGCCGCGCTCAGCGACACTGAACCGAACATCCGAGTCGCCGCCATCCGCGTGGGCCGTCAGCTCTGGCAGCAGTCACAGCCGGAGCAAGTGCGGGAGGTGATCGCGAAGGTGGTAACGGATAAGTCGGCTGCGGTTCGACGTGAGGCAGCGATTGCGTTGCGGTTTGATTCCACTGATTCAGCAACAAAACTCTGGCAAAAACTGGCGCTTGATCTGAGTAAGGAATGGCAATTCGGAAACGCGGCGGCAGGAATTGGGGCTCAGCTTCATTGGGCTGACCGACTGACTGAAAGTCCATTGACTGACAAGAACGACGACGCGAAACGCGGCGGAACGTTCTTACTGTGGAGTTCACGCACGCGACGAGCGCCGGATTGGATTTGCGGAGAGATCATAGCAAGAGGCCAAGCCAGCAAACCTCAAAGGGTCTCCATCGCTCTCCTCCGAGCCCTTCAACTCCAACCCGCCTCCAATGACGCAGGCGTCGCAAAAGCCGCGATGGACATTTTCCTGAAGGCCGACAGCGAGACCTCGCTCGCCGCCACGGCGTTGCTCGACCGCAAGGCAATCGCTTCATCACCCGAAGCCAAGGCGCGGCTTGATTCGCTTCTTCAACCCGTCATCGGCAAAGCCGAGTTTGTGAACCTCGTGCAGCGTCTCAGCCTCACGGGCTTCGAGAAGGAGCTGCTCGATTATGTTCTCGCGAATCCAAACACCGACGCGGCCATCACCGCAGCGAAGCTCATCGCGGCGAATCGCGATGGAACGGCGGACTTGCTCGCGAAGTCGGAGGCCAAGGATGCGACGGCGCTGGCCAGCGTGCTGGGGCGTGTGAGCGATCGCGCGAGCGTGGCGGTGCTGAACACTGCGTTCTGGAAGGTGAAGGACCACGGCGTGCGTGCGACGATGCTCGATTCCTTGGCGCTGAGCGGGGAAGGGGGTCGGGCGATTTTGAAATGGAACAAGGAAGGCAAGCTGCCCGAGGACTTGAAGGCCGGAGCCGCGCTGGCGCTGAGTCGCAGCACAGACGGTGGTTTGCGCGATCAGGCCTCGGAGGAACTCCCTGTGCCTGCCGCGCTGGGTGCGGAGAAGTTTCCGCCGCTGGCCGAGCTGATGACGATGAAAGGCGATGCTGCGAAAGGGCAGACTGCCTTCATGACCGCAGGCTGCATCGGCTGTCATCAGGTGAAGGGTCAGTTCATCAACTTCGGCCCCGACCTCAGCCTCATCGGCAGCAAGCTCAGCAAGGACGCGATGTTCACCGCCATCTTGTATCCAAGCGCGGGCATCGAGCACAGTTTCAATGGCGTGACGATCTCGACCAAGGCCGGCGCGCAGATCGTTGGCTACATCATCAGCGACACAGCGGATGAACTCGTGCTGAAGATCGCCGGTGGCGCGCAGCAACCGGTGCGGAAGAACGAGATCACGAAACGGGAGGAGATGAAGCTCTCGCTCATGCCTCCGGGCTTGGCGGCTGGCATCGGACCGCAGGGTTTGGTGGATCTCGTGGTGTGGCTGCAGACCTTAAAGTAGTCCAGTCACTCCGTGACTGGAGTCTGGCCGAAGGGTCATCGTCCTTTTTTCAGTGAGATTGTTAGGTTGAGAGGCTCCAGTCACGGAGTGACTGGACTGCTTTGGGCCCAGCTCAAAACACACGGCCTCGCGATCATTGCGCGCCAGCAGCCATCTTCCTGCCAGCGTCGGCGGATTCCACGTCATCGAGGTCAGCGCGGGGAGGCGGCCGAGTTCCTCAAGCCGCTCGCGGTTTGGCTTCACCAGCGCGATGAATCCGGGCTCGGCCTGAATGAGCATCAATCCGCCCGCCACCGCATGCTGGCCGAATCCGTAGCGGCCGTCGCGCCACAGGCGCTCTCCGGTGGCGAGGTCGATGCAGGCGAGCATCCCCTCATCCATGCCGAGCGCGAAGCCATCGAACACGGACACGCTGCTGAACTTCGTGCGCGGCGACTTGCTCTCCCAGACGGAGGCGCAGGAAAACTTGCCGTCCGCTCCAGCCTTGATTTCGAGCAGGTGGCTCTTCACTCCGTAGCTCGAGGTGACGAGGATGCGATCCTGGCCCGCTGGAATGGGCTGGGACACTTTTGGAAAATCTCCGGGCCACTCGAATGACCAAAGCACATCGCCGCCGACGGGATCGTGACCGGTGACGGACTTCTGGTTCACGCTGACGATCTGTTCCTTGCCGGCGAGTGTGCGCAGCACCGGAGAGCTGTAGCTGGCCCCTTCCGTGCCGCTCTGCCAGACGACGGCTCCGGTGTCGCGACGGAACGCGATGAGCGTGGGCTTCCTCACGCCACCGCTGACGATCACATGGTCCCCGTGCAGCAGCGGGGCGGAACTCTTGCCCCAGGTGAGATTGCCCGAGTTGAATTCGGTGAGGACGTTGTGGCTCCATAGCTTCGCGCCCGTCTCGAGATCGAGACAATTGAGGATGCCGGTGGCTCCGTATGTGAAGACACGCCTGCTCTGCGGCTCAATCGTCGGCGTGGCGCGCGGTCCCTCGCCGCCCATGGCCTCGGTGAAACGCGCGCGATCCTCATGGGCCCAAAGGAGCGCGCCGCTGGTGATGTCATAGCACGTCACGCATTCGTTTTCTCCACGCTGCTCCTGTGTGATGGCGCGTCGTCCCACGACGGAGAATCCCGACCAGCCGAGGCCGATCTCCTGGCGCCACACCTCGCGCGGGGGATGAGTCTTCCAGTCGGTTTCAAACGGCACCGGCGGGAGCAGGCCATCTCCGGCCGGCCCCATGAAGCGCGGCGAGTCCGCCAGCCCGGCGGGCAGCGCTGACAGATCAGCGACCGGCTGCGCGGTGCGCGCGATGGCCTTCATCTCGCGCGCCTTGCTCCATTTCCAGGCCAGCCTCGGCATGGCTGACCCGTCTGCAGAGCCCTCATAGCGCACCATGAATTTGAGCGCGCCGAAAATAGCCGCGATGGAGACGACCAACGTGGCGAGGCGAACGAGTCTCCGCCCCTTTCGCCGCAGCGCCCACCACACTCCGGTGAGGACGAGCCAGACCAAGATCAGGATGACGGCGCCGAACGACCGTGCGACGTGCCCGGTGGCGAACATCCACAGCAAGACGCCGGCAATCAGCGCGGCGGAGATGAGCGGAAACAAGGGGAGGCGGCGGGGAGCGGGATCAATCATGTCAGTCACAGCTTACGCACGCGGTTCGCAGTGGGTCGAACGCAATCCATCACTGCGCCGTGACCTTCACGCGGAAGAACTGTGGCGGCTGGCCATTCACCTCGGCAGGATAGGGCACGGTGACCGCTTCGATCACTCCGTCATCGCCGATAGGTGTGGCGTCATCGAGGCTCTCCTCCCAGACATCGAGATCGGCGCTGAACTCGACGACATACTCCAGGCCATCGGCAACGTGGCTCAGGCGGCGCGCGAACAACGCGAGCCGTGCGCCCTCCGGCCCGATGGTGGCGGGGCCGCCGCGCGCCGTCACCACGCCGGCGCTCACGGTGATCGCGCCATGCGTGCCTGTTGAAGGATCCGTTCCGAAAGCCCACTCGAGTGTGTTGAGGATGCCGTCGAAATCGAAATCACCCATCATCCCCGAGCTCCCGCCGATCACGCCAGAGGCGGCCGCCCAGTCTTCGTACGCGGAGCGCCGCGTGACGGTGATGGTGTATGTCTTCGGCGTGCCATCCTGCGCGGTGACGACGGTGCTGATGACGTTTGCGCCGACGTTGAGCGTGATCGCGCCGCTGGCGGCTCCCGAGGAGACGGGCGTGTTCTTCACCGTGATGGTCGCGAAGCTGTTCGCCGCCGTCGGTGTGAGCGTGAGGGTGCTGGTGGTGTTCGGAACGGCGGCTGTGTAGCTGATCGTCGCACTGGCAAACGCGGGCGATAGTGTGCCAGCGCTGACGGCTAGTGCCGAGAGGTTGGCGTTGTTGCTGATCGTGGTGAAGACGACATCCTCGCCATTGGTGGTGCCGCCCGTGTTCGTCGCGGTGGAGCGGAAATGATACGTCGTGCCGGACGTGAGGCCGGTGAGGTTAAGCGCGACATTTTGCGGGATGGTGCCGTTGTTGGGCGACAAGGTGATCGCTGAGTTCGTGCCGTAGCCGGTCGTAGTGCCGCGTTGGAATTGTGCGGTGGTCGCGCTGCCGTTCGGATTGATCGTGGCGTTGATCGTCGCAGTTGTGGTGCCCACGGATGTGGCGGCGAGCGTGGTAACGCTCGGCGCGGGGATGTTGATGAAGCGCTGCACCATGTCGGATGACTGCCAGAAACTATCGCCCGGCTGATAGGCCGTCACACTCACGAGACCGGGTCCGGTGATGGTGAGCTGATCACGCTGCCGCGTGGCGGGGCCGGTGACGATGAAGCCTGCGGGCAGGCCGCTGCCGGTCGTGGTGGAAAGCGTGATCGTGTTTCCAACCGCCACGCTCGCAGGCGGTGCGGTGAACGTGATGCTTTGCACCGGGCTGATCGCGGGAAGCACGAGATCGGGCACGAGCTGGTTCCGCCACGCGAGCGCGCACTGGCCGCTCGTGGCAAAACCGAAGGCCCACAGCGTGGAATCGGCGGCGATGGCAAGCGAGTGCGCGGAAGACTGCAACGGCGGCAGGCTGCTCCAGCCGGTGGACGTGCCGACTTGTCCTGGCGCGGAGCGTACGGTGTGGTTGCCGGTGCCGAGATAGCCGGTGGTGTTCGCGCCCCATGTCCAGAGCGTGCCGTCGGTGCGCGTGGCGAGTGAATTAAACGCGGCACCACTCACTGCGGCCCATGTCGTCACTGCGCCGATTTGCGTGGGAATGTTGCGCTGCGTCGTGGTGCCGTCACCGAGCTGGTTGCTGGAGTTCACACCCCAGGCCCACAGCGTGCCGTTCGCCTTCACCGCGAGAACATGATTTGCTCCCGCGCTGATCGCTTTCCATTCACCCGCGATGCCGACCTGCGCGGGTGCTGTGGTGTCCGCCGTGCCGCCGTTTCCGAGCTGTCCTCCGGTGCCCTCGCCCCACGTCCAGAGCGTGCCATCGCTTTTCATCGCCATTGAAAATCCACCATTACCCGCCCAGATCGCGTTCCAATCCGTCGCGATGCCGACCTGCTTCGGCGTGAGCCGCGTGACGAGAGTGCCGTCACCTAGCTGGCCGCTCGCATTTGAACCCCAGGCCCAGATGGAGCCGTCGGTTTTCAGCGCGAGGGTGTGAGTGTTCGCGGCGACGACACTGCGCCAGTTCGTGTCACCGCCGATTTGCACAAAAGCGCTTCGCGTGAGCACGTTGCCATCGCCAAGCTGTCCGCTGCCGTTTGCTCCGCAGCCCCACAGTGTTCCGTCAGCACGAATTGCCATGGTGTGAGCACTCCCCGCTGACGCTGTGCTCCATGAAAAACTGCCACCAATTTTCACAGGCACCTGATGCATCGCGGTGTCAATGAATCCCAGGCCGAGCTGGCCGCTGCTGTTCAAACCAAAACCCCACAAGCTGCCATCAGGCCGGATGAGCACCGTGTGATTCGCACCGCCGGACGCACTGGTGATCTGGCCGAACTGCGCGCTCACCGGCAAAGCCGTGCGAGGGAAATAACCAAGCTGGCCGTTCGCATTCGAGCCCCACGCCCACAACGTTCCGTCGGCGCGGGTGGCGACGGAAAAATTAGTGCCCCCTGCCAGCGATCCCCAATCTGTCACCGCATTCATCTGCATCGGCGCGTTGGGCCGCACGAGCGTGTCGGCAATTCCCTGGCCGAGCTGGCCGCTCGGATTCGCGCCCCAGGTCCAGATGGCCCCGCCGGATTTCTTTGCGATGACGTGCGCTCCTCCTGCGACGATGCCCTGCCAGTCTGTGGCCGCGCCGACTTGTGCCGGAGCGCTGCGATTGGTCAGCGACCCATCTCCATTTTGGCCGCTCGAGTTCAGACCCCAGGTCCAAAGTGTGCCGTCTGTTTTGATCGCGGCGGAAAATGCCGTGCCCGGCGCGACACGGCTCCAATTCGTGGCCGTGCCGATCTGCACCGGCGCGCTGCGCAAGACGGCGGTGCCATCGCCGAGTTGGCTGCTGGTGTTCAAACCCCACGCCCAAAGCGTGCCGTCGGTTTGTAAGGCAAGCGTGAAATCACCGCCCGCGCTCACCATGCCGATGACCTGCCGCCAAGTCGTGCCGGCACCGATCTGCGTGGGCACGGCGTAGATTGTGGTCGTGACGTTGCCCTGTCCGCACTGACCGTTGGTGTTGCCACCCCAGGCCCACAGCGTGCCGTCGGTCTTCACTGCGACACAATGCGTCGCGCCTGCCACTGCGTTGGCCCAGTCAGAGGTTGTGCCGATCTGTGCGGGCGCGGTCTTTTGCACCACGGTGTTGTCGCCCACCTGGCTGCTCGTGTTCAATCCCCACGCCCACATGCTGCCATCCGTGCGCGTGGCGACGACGTGCGATGTGCCCGCGCTCACCGTGCGCCAGTTTGTGGCGGTGCCCACCTGCACAGGTGTCCGCCGCGTCGAGGTGCTCGCGTCACCGAGCTGACCGCTCGCGTTGATGCCCCATGCCCAGAGCGTTCCGTTTGCGCGGATGCCGAGCGCGAAGTCGGTTCCCTTGCTCGCCGTCACGACCGTGAAGCCCGTGCTCGCAGCGGCGAGGCTGAAGGTTTGGTAAACCGGAATCGCAGCGCCGATGCTGCCGCCGTCTCCTGGTTGCGTGGCTTTCACGGTGATCGTGCCGGTCGTCGCTGTGAGCGTGACCGTGCTGCCAGTGACGCTCGCGCTCGTCGCGCCCGCGACGATTTGGTAGGAAACCAGCAGACCGCTTGTCGATGTCGCGGTGAGATTGAACGCGGCGTCGCCGACATACTTCGTCGGGATCGATGGGAAGGTGATGAGCTGATCGACGCGCGTGAGCGTGATGTCATTGCCATCGCCGCCGGAGTAGCTGATCTGGAAGAGATACGGAGAGGCTCCAAACATCACCGTGAGCCCCGCGCCATCGGGGAGACCGTTGAACGTGCCGCTCACGGGAAGGAAGCCCGTGT
Source organism: Verrucomicrobiaceae bacterium (assembly GCA_031411695.1). Taxonomy (GTDB): domain Bacteria; phylum Verrucomicrobiota; class Verrucomicrobiia; order Verrucomicrobiales; family Verrucomicrobiaceae; genus JAIBCL01. The sequence continues at coordinate 13,738 of JANOBO010000213.1, read as the reverse complement.
TGCTCACGAGTGTGAGCACCGTGCCAGCCGCAGGTGCGTAGGCGAGCGCGAGCGCGGGCGTGATGCCGCTGGCGGTGAAACCATCGATGCTCACGGGGACGTCCGTCGCCGCATTGAACGTGGCGTTGCTGCTCGTGACGAGGGCGACATTGCCTCCGTAAAACACGCCGAGGCTGCAACTCGCGACCGCGCGCACCTGATAAGTGAGGAAGGGCTGCAATCCGGTGACCGCCACATTCACCGGCAGCGCCGACGTGCCCGCGCTGAAGCTCTGCGGCGTGGTGCTGCTGGTGAATGAAGAGCCAACTCCATGCTCCAGCCACATCGTGCCGCCCAGCGCGCCTGGTGTGACGGTGCCGTTCAGCGTCGCGCTTGTTCCTGTGACACTCGTCGCCGCCAGCGTGACCGGCACCGGCGGCGCGTTGAATTTGTAAATGCCCATGCTCGTCACGCCGCGCAGCGAGCCGTCGCTGGCGAGCGCGAGTCCGTGATCGGGACGCACACCTGCATCGCGGCCGCTGAACGAGTAGAGCGAGGTCACCGAGCCATCGACCGTCACACGGAAGAGTGTGCCCTGGTTGTAGATGCCGCCCGTGTTCGTCACGCCATACATCGCGCCTCCGGGACCGGCCACGAGTCCCGCGATCGGATTCTGTCCGCGCAACTCGCCGATGTTGTTGCCGCCAAAGCTCGCGAGGCTCGTCATCATACCGGCCGGCGTCATTCTGAAAACCGTGCCGAGATTCCGCACGCCGCCGCTGTTCGTGGTGCCGTAGAAATTCCCATCCGTCGCCTGCACCATCGCACCTTGCGGACTCGCGCCCGGATTTGCGCCGCTGGGGCCGGTGAAGTTCACCAGCGTCGTCTGCACACCGGCGGGCGTGACTTTATAGAGGGTGCCGAAACCCGTGCTCACGTTTCCTCCTGCGCTCGTCATGCCGTAGTAGTTGCCATCCACCCCGAGCGTGAGCGGCGACTGCGGACTCGATCCGAGATTCGGCGCGGTCGTGCCGCTGAAGCTCAGCACCGTCGTGAGTGTGCCTGCGGTGTTCACTTTGAAAATGGTGCCAAGGCTCACGGTGCTGCCGCCGGTGCTCGTCGTGCCCCAGTGCTGTCCGTCCGCGCCGAGGATCAGCTCCGACTGCGGGCTTGATCCAAACGGCGATACCGTGCCGCCGAAGCCGGTCACCGTCGTCATCACACCCGCCGGACTGATCTTGAAAACCGCGCCGCTGTTTCCCGCGGCGATGCCGCCCGCCGCGCTCGTCGCCCACATGTCGCCGTTCGCCGCCTGCATGAATCCGCCGCGCGATGCCCACGCCGTCGTGCCCACCGTCGGCACGAGGGTCGTCACCACGCTCATCGCTCCGCCTGGCGGACCTTTGAGCACGGTGCCGTGTCCGAGCGAGCCGCCTGCGCCCGTCGTCGTGCCGTAAAAATTTCCGTCGCTCGCCTGCTTCAGTTTCGCCAGTGTCGGCGCGGCAGTGAGGTTCACTAGCGTGCTGAGTTCGCCGCTGGCGGAGATGCGGAAAATCGTGCCGACATTGTTCACGCCGCCGGTGCTCGTCGTGCCATAAAAGCCTCCGTCGGCGTGCGCCACGAGCCCGCCATTCGGCGACTGACCGAGCGCCACGCCCGTGCTGCCGGAGAAGTTCACGAGCGTCGTCAGCACGCCGGCGGTCGTGCATTTGAAGACCGTGCCGAGGCCGGTGCTCACTGTGCCGCCCGTCTGCGTCGTGCCGTAGAGCTGACCGTCGCTTCCGAAAACAAGCGTGCCTTTCGGGCTCGATCCCAGCGGTGCGACGAGGCCGCCGAAGTTCACCAGCGTGGTCAGCGCGCCAGCCGGCGTCATCATGAAGACGGTGCCGAGGCCAGCTCCGACATTGCCGCCGGCGCTCGTGGCTCCGTAGAAATTGCCGTCCGTGCCCTGCACCAGTCCGCTCGTCGGCGTCGCGCCGAGATTACCTGCGACGGTGCCGGTGAGATTCACCAGCGTTGTGAACGTGCTCGTGCCCGGCGCGTATTTGAAGACGGTGCCGAAGCCTCCGCCACTGCCGCCTGTTGCCGTGGTGCCGTAAAAGTTGCCGTCGCTGGCCAAGAGCAGATTACCGCGCGGGGAAGATCCGAGGAATGATCCGGTCGTGCCCGAGAAGCTGACGAGCGTGGTGAGCACGCCGTTCGTGGTCACTTTGAAGATCGTGCCCAGGCTGCTGATGCCGCCGGTTTGCGTCACGCCGTAGAGCGCGCCATCCGCGCCCAGCGTGAGCCCGGTGACCGGCGTGTTTCCCAGCGCGGGGCCGCTCGCATTGGTGAAGCTCACCAGCGTTGTGAGCACACCGTCGGGCGTGATGCGGAAGATCGTTCCGTTGCCGTTCGTGCCGCCGCCATTGGTCATGCCGTAAAAATTCCCGTCCGCTGCCTGCGTGAGATTGCTCTGCGGATTCGAGCCGCCGCTGCCGGAGTTCGCGTTGCCGTAAAAGCTTGCCAGCGTCGTCGCCGTACCGCCCGTGCTCACGCGGAACACGCTGCCCGCATTGAAGGTGCCGCCGACGTTTGTGGTGCCGTAGAGAAAGCCGTCGCTGCCGGAGATCAGCGCGCCGAGCGGCGTGGTGCCGGTGTCGCGATACAGAAATTCGGGCTCGATCATGTCGCTCGTATTGGGCAGCAGCGTGATCTCCTGGTCATCCCCCACCGTGGTGCCGAAGGTGTTCGTGGCCACGAGGCGGATGTGGTACGTCCCGCCCGGCGTGAGGTTTTGCAGCGCGGTGCGCGCGATTACATTTGCCGCGCCATTGCCCGCGCTCTGCGTCGCCGTCTGCGCTCCGTAGCTCGTGTCATCTCCCCACTCGAAATAGTAGTCCGTCATGTCGCCGCCCGGATTGATCACGCCATCGATGGAGAAGCCCGTCTGCCCGACGCCAGCGAACGATCCCGTGCGCACGATGGTGGGCGCGGGCGTGTTAAACGTCATGCCATCACCGTAGGCGGTGCCGACCGCGCTTTGGATCACCGCACGACAGTGGTAGGTCGTCGAGTCCGTCAGCCCCGTGAGGCTGGCCAACATAGGCACGTTTGCGACGGCGGCGGGCAGGTTTTGCGGCGCGGTCGTGTTGCCGTAGCTCGCGGTCAGCCCCCATTCAAACCACGCGCTGCCGGTGATACCATTGCTGTTCGCCGTGCCGTTCAGGGTGGCGCTCGTGCCGGTCAGGTTCGTCGCTGCGAGCGTCACGGCGCTCGGCGCATTGCTCAACGTGAAGACCTGATCGATGCCGAAAGTGGAACCTGCTGAGTTTTGCGCGATGAGCCGGAAGTGGCATGTCGTGAACGCGATGCCGCTAAGCGCGAAGGTCGCATTACCGAACGTCGTGCCGCTGCCAGCCGACGTGGTGGTAGTGACGCTGCCATAGCTCGTCGTCGGCCCGTACTCGAACCAGTAATTCGTCGCCAGCCCGCCTGGCATCACGCGGCCGTTCAGCGTCGCGCCGTTGCCCACGATGCTCGTCGCGGTGTCGGTGAACGCCTCCGGCATCGAGACGTTGTTCAGCGTGATTGTCTGCGTGCTGGTGCCGAGGTTCGCGCCGGTTTGATTCAGCAATTGCACCACGATGGTCTCTGCCGGCTCAGGCAAAACATCGGGCGTGATCGTGATCGGGACGTTCACCGTCGTCGTGCCGGAGGGGAAATTCAGCACGCCTTCCGTGAGTGTGAAGTCGATGCCGTTGCCTGCCGCAGTGCCGCCGTTCACTCGGTAGAACACGCTCACGTCTCCAGGCGGCGTGCCTGTGATGTTCACCGGCATGTTGTAGGTGCCGATGGCCTCGGTCGTCGTCGCCGTCGAGCCCGCAAAGCCGACAGTGCCACTGGGGAAGCTGTCATTGTCGCCCAGCAACAACGTCGCCGTGCCCTGACGCACACCATAGCTGCCGCTCACCGGCGTGATCGTCAGGATGATCGACTCCATGCCCTCGGGGATCGTGTCATTCACCGGAATCACATTCACATACACGCTCGTCGTGTTCGCCAGGATCGTCGCCGTGCCGCTCAGTGCGGTGAAATCATCGCCGCTGGTCGCCGTGCCGCTGATCGTGTAGCTCACGACGAGATCGCTCGCGGTGCTGACGCGGCGTGAGATGAAAAAGTCCTCGCCAGTCGCCGTGCTCGTCTCGGTGAACGGCACGGTGAGTGAGCTGGTGTTGTCCGCCACGTTCACATCCACCACTTCTTGATCCGCATCATAAATGAACGCGGTCATGCTTGAGGCCTGGCCAGGCATCAGCGTGTAGCCCGCGCCGTTTTGCAAAGTGAGAGTCACCGTCTCAGCGTCTTCAAACTGCGCGTCGGCCAGCATCGAAACGGTGATCGTCTTGTTTCCATCGCCAGTGGCAAAGGAGATCGTGCCCGGCAGCGCGGTGTAGTCTGTGCCGCTGGTGGCGGTGCCGCTGATCGTGTAGTTCACCGTGATCGCCGTGCCCGTTGCAGGCCGCGTGATTTGAAACACGGGACCGTTGGCGCTGGCGCTCGCGGGCTCGACGCCGTTGCCTGTGTTCAGCTCGACATAGACTTGGGTGAGTTCGTTGTCCGTGATCGTCACCGTCGCCAGGCCCGTGCCGCCGATGAAGTAATTCTGCGTCGTGCGGAGCTGCAGGATCACATCCTGCGTGCCTTCATCCATCGCGTCGTCAAACGGCACGATTTCCACCGTGACCGTCGAGCTGCCAGCAGGCATCACGGCGCGGCCATCGAGCCTCCGGTAGTCCGTCCCCAGCACCGCGCGGCCGCCCACGCTGTAGTCCACCGTCAGCGCAGCAGTCGTCGCACCCGTGCGGGTGAGCGTAAACACACCTTTGTCGGCGCCGGTCTCGCTAGCCGTCGCATCCGTGGCGGCGAGGGTCACCACCGGCATGTCGTCGTCATTCAATGTGCTCGTCACCGATTGCGCGGTGCCGTCGCGATTGTAGGCCGCGTTGGTCGAGATCGTCGTGATGATCGTCTCCGTCGTCTCGATGGCGGTGTCATTCACCGGCGTGATCACGAAGGTCGTGCTCGCGGCGTTGGCAGGGATGCTGGCCGATGCAGGCGCGGAGTAGTCGGTCACATTGGTGGCCGTGCCGCCATGGCTGACGATCACATTGAGCGCGCTAGCCGTCACGACATTGCGCTCCACCCGCAGCGTGAGCGTGTCGCCGCCCGCCTCGTTCCCGGTGTCATCCACCGCCGTGATCTTCACCACAGGCAGCGCGCTCTCGTCATCGATGATGGGCACCACGGCCTTGGCTCTGCCCGTCATGCTATAGCCGGCGGCGGTGTTCACGAAGTCGAGTGATGCATACTCGATGCCCTCGGCTGTGGCGTCGTTCACCGGGGTCACCGTGATGTCGAGAAAGCTGCTGGCGGCCGCAATGACATACTCTGACGTGCCGCTGCCGCCGTCGGGGCTGGTGGCTGCGGTGGGCGCGGGTGTGAGTGTGTAATCGGTGTTCCGGGTCGCGGAGCCTGTGTTGGAATTGTAGATCTGCACAGAAACCGCCGCCGTCGTCGGGCCATCGCGCGTGAGGCGGATCGTCGCGGTTCCCGGCACTGCGGCTTCATTCGCCGTGTCGTCAGGATAGGAGATCGTGATCGCGGGCAGGCTGGCGCAGGTGAAGTTTTTCCCCGTCGCGTTTGGGCCGACCGCCACCGGATTGCTGAAGCCGCTCGCGCTGAAGGTCAGCGGATAAAGGCCCGGCGTGATGGTAAAGCTGCCCGCCGCGAGGCCGGTGAGCGTGTAGTTTCCATCGCTGTCCGTCCATGTGCCGCGGAAGGTCGCGCTGTTTGTGTGCGAGGTGGTGTTTGAAGGCGCGAAGTTTGCGACGTAGACGCCTTCGAGCGGCAATGCGTCCAGGCCGGTGATGTTGCCGCTCACGGTGAACGTCGTGGGCGTGCCGACGGTGATGAGCACGCTCCTCGTCGTGCGCTTTCCTTTCATGTCACTGGCCGTGCAGAGCACTTGGTAGTGACCCGCCGTGCTCCATGACTTCGTCTGCACCGCGTTGTTGTTCAGCGAGTAGCTCCCATCGCCGAACACCCATGCGTAAGCCAGTGGGTCACTGTCAACATCGCCAGCCGTCGCTGTGAGCGTGATGCTGCCGTTGACCGCAGGCGTGGTGCTGCTGGCGCTGATCGAGAGCGTAGGCGCGCTGTTTCCCGCCGCATCGCCGATCTGCACCTGCACATCCATCGAGGGCGGCGTGGTGCCGCTGTTCTTCGCGATGGGCGTGAGGTGGATGTTGAAATCGGGATCGCTGTAGGTGCGGCCCAGCCACAGCGCCGAGTCGTTGCGTGTGTCCGTGATGCCGTTCCCGAACGAACCCGGTGTCATGTCCAGCAATTGCGCGCCCGCGTTGCTGCCGTTCAAAGGCGCGCCGCCGCTGCCGCCGATGCCGCTGAGGCCCCAGCGATCCCACGTCATGAAGAGACCGTTTGTGAAGCCAGGATTGGTCGGGTGTTGGAGGCGGAACTCCGCCCAGTAATCGCGCTCCGAGTCGCGCTTGATGCGCATGGCATAGCGCTGGCTGGGATCCGCCGTCGAGGCATCGGTCTGCGCGATGCGGTACAGCCCGCTCGCCGTCACATTCCAAAACTGCTCCTGCGGCATCCACGACAGCGTGTTTTTGAAGCTGGACGTGTACTGCCCGACGCTGCCGCTGCCGCCCATCACGTCAAAGGTGTTGCCGTATTCGAGGTTGTTCCCCGGTCCCGTGATGCTGGGCGGCGTGGTGCGCCAGAAGTTCGCGTGCCACACGCCGAGGTTGTGCCCCAGCTCGTGGATGAAGGTGCCCGCGCTGCTCGTCTTCATTCTCATGCCCGCGCCGCCCACCGACGCGCTGCCGCCATACGCACCCGGCCCGCCGCTCCAGCGCACTGCCCAGAGATTGAAGCTGCCATTGTTGTAGCCCATCGTCTTCGCGATCTGGATCGCGTGATTCTGTATCAAGTAATCACCGCCTCCGACATCGGTGTCGTATTTCGCATACCACGCCAGCGGGTAGGGCAGGATGACGAGAGGCGGCACCGCATAGGTAAAGTAGCAGCGACCGTAGCTCGTCTGCAAAACGTAGTCGCTCATCGTCTTGAGCATGTCGTGGCACTCCTGCTCGTTCTGCGGATCGACCGGATTGTCCGGGAACGCCGCGCGGATGTAGAGGAAGGTGCGGTTCCCCGTTGTCCAACTGCCCGGGATCGTTCCCAGCACCGCCCCATGCGCCGGACCACTGCCCGCGCCGGAGTTCAGCTCCACACCGAGCGACTGCCAGTGCTCATATTCCTCCTGGCTCGCAAACTTCTCCGCCACCTGCTGGATGTGCCCGCCGCTGCACACATAGACGATGCGCTCCGCCGTCTCAAAAGCTGGCGTCGTCTGCGTGATCGCCGGCAGCTCTCCGTCCGGCGTCTCTTCAACCGGCGTCTCGATGCCTGAGATCGGACACGCCTCCACCACCTCGCGCCCCTCCGCCACAGGCCGCTCGCCGACTTCGAGCGCACGCAGCGTCGAGTCATTCACCGCCATGTCCTTCCCGACCGCGATGCCATTGAGCTGCGCCGTGCTGATCGTGCGCTGCGCCGCGCGTTTGCCGAAGACGAAGGCGTTGAAGCGCGTGCCGTCGGCGGCGGTGACGGTGCGGGTGTAGGGCTCGATTTTTGGAGACTCGGGCAAGCTGGAAGCTTGCCCCACATTTAGCGGCACGTTGCCGAACACTTCCAGCGCGCCCTTCGTGCGGATGCGCTGCTCCAGCACCATCACGATCTGCGGTGGCAAATCCTGCCGCAACACCATCGGCACCGCATTCGCGATGGCCGCCTGGGGATCGCTGCGGATCAACTTCGCGATCTCGCGAGTGTGTTCCGCCGCCAGCGCACGGCCTTGCGACTCCATCGCCGCACGCTGTTGCGGCTGGGCTTTGAAATAACTCACCGCCCATTCGCGAAAACCCTTCACTGGCGCAGGCGCATCAGCCGCGATCACCGGAGCAGCGACAACTTCGGTAGCTTCGGCCTCCCTCTCAATCGGCGCATCCTTTCCATTCCTCACATCACTGCCCATCACCCTCACCTCCGCCGTCCGGTGCGCATCCTGCCTCCCGGATAAAATCCAAAACAAAGCCGCCAGCCCGAGGCTGGCAGTCAGAAGCAGTGCGAGTTTCTTGTTCATGGCGGGTCGGAAGAGAAAGCAGAACCAGATCGGCTCAATGCAGGTGCAAGGGTGCCAGAACGGCCGGCCGAAGAAAAGATCATTCTTCTCCTGCGCCGCAGTCTCTTATAGGGCGGTGACCCTCACGCGGAAGCAGGGCGGCAGCTGTCTGTCTGACCAAAACCGTACCCCGCTTTTTTTGAAAGCCGGACGGATGTGAAGGTGGAGAAATGAGGAGGGCATCTTGACGACTGACATCGAATCCTGCAATGTCCGACATGATCAAGAGCGCCCCAGCCGAATTCACCGTGCGTGACCTCAACCGCCAGCTCGCCCGCGTGTTGGAGGCTTGCGACCGGCTGGGGATGATCCGCATCCGCAGTCGCAAAGGCCAGACTTACGAGCTGCGCGCCCAGCAGGCTGAGAAACCCGCCAAGGAGACGAAGCCAGCCTATCCCGACTTTGCAGCGCGCCGCCGCGCGCTGGGGATGCCGATGATGACAAAAAAGCAGCGTGACATGCTGGACAAAATGATTGCCGGCGAATGAGCACATACGCCGACACCAACTTCTTCACGTACCTTTATCTGGAGGACCCTGGTTCGGGTCACGCAGAGGCCATGGTCAAACGCGAGTACCCGCAATTCCCCATCACCTGGCTGCTGCGCATCGAGCTGCTAAACGCCTTCGAGCAGTCCGTGCTCACCGGCCACGGCGAGAGCCGCGCGCGGGTCAGCTCTGAGCTTGCCGCCGCGTGCCAGCAGCAGCTTCGCGATGATCTGAAGGCGGGGGTGTTCGTGAAGACGACGGAGATTCCCCTGCACGCGCTGACCCGTTTGTTCGAGGAGATTTCATTGCGCCACACGGCGCGGCATGGCTTTCGCACTTACGACATCCTGCACGTCGCCTCGGCCCTGCTGTTGAAGTGCCGCGCGTTCTGGAGCTTCGACAAGCGCGCTTCAAAGCTGGCGAAGCTCGAAGGTTTGAAGGTGTTGTAGGCTGGCATTCGCCTTTGATCCAATGCCGCGCTCTTTGTCGATTGGCAGAGGTGCGACTCTTGTATCAGTCTCTCGCGACATTCACGGTGGGTGCGACGCAGCGGCGGACGTGCCTCCACCCTTTTGCTTTTTTCGCTTATTTCGGCTCACCCTCCCCTGCTTCACTCACCCGCCGCCGAATCCATCACCACGCGGAAGCCGATGCTGTCGATCCGCAGCGAGGGCGGGTCAGGGCCGCGGAAGGATGTGACCATGCGGTTCTCGAATCCCGTGCGCCAGGATCCGCCACGCACGACGCGGACCGTGTGGGCTGGCGGATCATACCAATCCTCACACCACTCCCACACATTGCCGCCGAGATCCTGGATGCCGTGCGCGTCGCTCCTGTGGCTGCCCACCGGCGAAGTCGCGGCAAAGCCGTCGTCGTAGCCGGTCAGCCACGCGGCCTGGTAGCCGTCGCCGTATTGTTTTCCAAATGACTCGTCGCAGTAGTTGCCAGCCCCCCGCGTGATCCGGCCGATGCCCCACGGATGCACGCCGGCGATTTGTGGCTGCTTGTTCGGCGCGATCTTCGGGTCCTCCATTGCTCCGATGCCGGCGAGCACGCTCCACTCGTGATCCGTCGGCAGACGGCACGCGCGCTTTTCCTTCTTGCCGAGCCATGCGCAAAACGCGCGCGCATCGTCCCAGTTCACATTCACCACGGGATGACTGCCGCTCTGATGAAAGTCCGGCTTGATTACCTGCCGCCCCGTGGCCTTCGCAAAGACGGCGTAGTCCCGCACGCGCGTCTCATGCGCGCACACCCACAGGTCCCGGCCTGCGACCGGCACGCTCACGAACTTCATGCCCAGCGAGTTCGTCGGCGTTCGACTCGCGCTCCGGCGCGCGGGGGCAGGGGAGGCGCAGCCGGATGCCAGGACAGCTGCCAACGCTGCGAGCAGTGCGCGATTTGTTTGGGAGAACATGGCGCGATGGGTGGCACACTCAGCGGCGCGGGGCAAGCAATGCGTCGGGGTCAAACACGCTCGGCGCCAGCAAAGCTTCGCCGCGGATGAAGCTGCCGTCCGGGCGGCGGTGGAGATCATCCGCAGTCCACATTTCACGGTCCGGGCCCGCGCTGCGAATCTCCAGCCGGTCCCGCGCGCTGGCATGGAAATACAGCGGCGTGCGCCAGCGGTCGATGATGCGGCCCTGTGTGTCGAAGACCGGGGAGTCGTCGGGTAGAAAGCGGAGATGCGCCTTGTTCTTCCCACGCAGCGCCTCGGCGATGTCTTCATTGGCACCGAGCGGGAGCGGGTCGGCGCCTTTGACGAGAAGCGCGAAGTTGTCGAGCGCGTGCGACATCGAGGTCAGGTCGTCCTCCGGCTTGGCTGCGGGGTCGGCGTAGCGCTTGAGGATGGTGGGGCCTATCAATGGCTCTACAGGCCGGACTGCTTCTGTCACCGCGCGTCCCGAGGTTTTCGCCACAGCCTTGGGTGCTTCGCCGACCTTTCTGATGACATGGAAGCAAAGCAACGCGACCAGCACGCCGACGCCCGTGAACAGCATCGCAGCGATGCGCAGAAGGCGATAGGGTGCATCATCACGGCTCATCATTTCGAGACGCTCACGTCAAGACCACATGCCTGGCTTCAGGAAACCAACCGGCAAAGTCGGCGAGCTCGGATTGTAGAAGTTCGCGATGTTCGGCAGCACGTAGCTCATGCTGGCGGCACTGACTCCGAACCAGCGCAGCAGTTCCGCTACGAATTGATCCACCGACGTCGTCGGCAGCAGGCGCCCGCCGTGGCCCACGTCGTTCGTGCTCTCCAGCGCGAGATCGGGAAAGGTGCCCGCGATGCGGCCACCCTGCACCGCGCCGCCCATCACCACCGCGTTTCCGCCCCACGCGTGATCTGTGCCGCGGCCGTTGCTGCGCAGCGTGCGCCCGAAGTCGGAGCACGTGAAGGTGATCACCTCATCCTGCACGCCGAGTTCCTCCAGCGCCTTTTGATAGGCGAGCAGCGCCGCGCTCACGCCGCTCAGCATCCCGGCCTGCGTGTTCAGGAGCTCCCCGTGGTGATCCCACCCGCCCACGCTGAGAAAGATCGTCTGCCGGCGCAGTCCCAACTCGGGGCGCAGCGCGATGGTCTTCGCCACACTGCGCAGCGTGGACCCGAGATAATTGTTCGCCGGGAACGGCGTCGAGATGCGGCTTTCGTTGAAGGCGCTGAACTGCGTCTGAAAATACTCCTGTAGATCCAGGCTGCCCTTGGTCAGCTTCGCAAAGGACTCGTGCATCAGGTTCGTGTAGTGCTGCTGGATCACGCTGCGCTGCGCCGCGTTCTTCACCGCCAGCGGATTCGTCGCCGGCTGCCCCGGTTGCGGCGCGGTGAAGGTCAGCGCGCCGCCCGGCGTCACCACGAACTGCTCCGAGCTGTTCCCCACGCCGAAGAGATTGTTCCCGCTCATCGAGATGCTCATCGATGTCTGGCCCGTGTTCGCCGTCGGGTGCAGCACATCCGCCGCGCGCCCGCCCCAGCCGCTGAGCTGGCTCATGCCCTGCGGCACCGATGTCTGCCATTGGTCGATCTGATCGCTGTGCGAAAACAGCGCGCGCGGCAGCGGCACGCTCTCGGCGAGGTACTGCGCCTTCGTGGCCGGCTGGATCAACGTGCCGACATTGGTGACGAAAGAGAGGCGACGCTTCGCAGCGTCCCCGCCCAGACCATTGAACAGCTCCGCCATGCCCGCGCAGCTCGGGTGCATGCCGTAGAGCTGCCCATCACCGCCCGCCGCTTGGCTCAGAGGCAAAAGCGCGCCTTGCGCCAGGGCCAGGTTGCCGCGCGAGGTCGAGTATGTCGCGTGCCGCGCATCACGCGGCACCAGCAGGTTAAAGGAGTCCATGCCACCATTCAGGAACAAGCACACCAGCGTCTTCCGATCCGTCGGTGCGCCCTGTGCCGCCGCATGGCCGGCCATTTTTAAATTGAGCAGCATGTTCAGGATCGGGATGCTGCTCACCGCCGCGCAGTTTGCCTCTCCGAGAAAACGTCGGCGGGTGGTCGTGGCGGCGGTCGTGGGATTCATTATCGGCGTGCTGTCCTTCGCAGACGCCTAGTTTGTGATCAAAGAGCCTCACCGTCCACCGAACAATGAGTGCGAAGCGCCGTGTCGTAGGACTGGCGTGTCGTCGCCACCCCCAGCTCATCTGGATTTCACGCCAGACACCGCGCGGCAATCAACAAAACTGAAATCACGCAAGCCGCGCCGCCATGCGAAGGAACTCGTGTGCGGGGTCACGACGCATCTCCCCGGCGATGCGCCGCAGTGCTGACACGACTGCGTCCACGGTCTCATCCAGCGTGGATGTGCCGGCGGTGACGCCGACTTTTATCACGCCACGAAACCAGGCCGCGCGCAGGTCGTCGGCGCTCTCGATCTGGATCGCATGGCGTCCGAGGCGGCGCGCTTTCTCCACGAGCTGCCGCGTGTTGTTGCTGTTCCGACCACCGATCACCACGATCAGCTCGTTCTCGCGGCACAGGTCGGTGAGAGCATCCTGCCGCTGCTTCGTCGGATGGCAGACCGTGTCGATGAAACGCACCTCCGACTGCGGGTGCGTGCGCTTCAAATGCCCGACAAGCCCGAGCACGATCTCCAGCGGCTGCGTGGTCTGGGAGACGACGCCCACCTTCGGGTGATACGGCATCGCTGCGATCTCAGCTTCGGTTTCCACGACCACGGCAGCGGGGAAGTCGCCCGTCAAGCCGCGCACCTCGACGTGCGCGGCCTGACCGATCACGACGGGAAAGTAGCCCTCGGACACAAGCGCGGCGAGAGCATCGTGCGCCTTCCGCACCAGCGGGCACGTCGTGTCCGTGATGCGAAATCCAGCCGCGCTCCATCGCTGCCTCGCAGCGTCTGACGCTCCGTGCGCCGTGATCACCACGTCAGAAGTCCCAGCGGAGGCGACGTCGTCCAGGGTGCCATGCTTCGCACCCAGCGCCTTTAAGTGGCGGTCCGCCTCAGGGTTGTGCACGAGCTGTCCGAGCACTGTGACCGGTTTGATTGTCGCAAGCGAGTGCGTGGCGCGCAGGGCGTCGCGCACGCCGAAACACATGCCGTGATGTTTTGCCGTGGTGATGTTCATGGGTGGGTTGTTGGGTTAAGCTTTGTATTGCAAAGTTTTAAGGTAGAAAGAGCCGGCTATTGCGGCTTTGTGGCGCGGACGATGGCTTCGAGCACGTCGATGTACTCCTTGAAAGCCTTGCGCCCCGTCTTTGTCAGTTCATACGTCGTGCGCGGTCGGCTCCCCGATTCGTCGCGATCTTCCTCCACGAATCCGGCGCCGGTCAGGATGCGCAGATGCGTGATCAGGTTTCCATCGCTCATGCTCAGCTCCGCCTTGAGATCCTGGAAGCTCCAGTCATCCCTCCCGGCTAGCAAGGTCATGATGGACAGGCGGGCCTTCTCGTGGATGACCTTGTCCAGTTGGTTGAAGTCGATCATGCCTCAATAGTCTGCGAGGCCGGCTTTCGCAAGCTCACCGCCACGGCATAGGCGATGTGCAGCAGTCCAAAGGTGGCGCC
>JANOBO010000212.1:0-4307 GCA_031411695.1 Verrucomicrobiaceae bacterium | reverse complement strand
CCGATGTCGCGGAAGGCCGCAACGAGGGCTGGGTGGTCACGCGCTTTCCGCCGGAACCAAACGGCTATCTGCACATCGGCCACGCGAAGAGCATCTGCCTGAACTTCGGTCTCGCCGAGGAGAACGCGCCGCACGCACGCTGCCATCTGCGCTTTGACGACACAAATCCGGCGAAGGAGGAAGTCGAGTACGTCGAGTCGATCAAGGAAGACGTGAAGTGGCTCGGCTTCGACTGGGGCGGGCATTTGTATTTTGCCAGCGACTACTTTGAGAAGCTCTACGCTTTCGCCGAGCAGCTCATCACCAAGGGCCTCGCCTACGTTGATGATCTCACCTCGGAGCAGATGCGCGAGTATCGCGGCACGCTCACCGAGCCGGGCCGGAACAGCCCGCACCGCGACCGCACCGTCGCGGAGAATCTCGATCTCTTCCGGCGCATGAGAGCGGGCGAGTTCCCGGATGGCGCGCGGATTTTGCGCGCGAAGATCGACATGGCCAGCCCGAACATGAACCTCCGTGATCCGGCCCTGTATCGCATCCTGCGCGCCCACCATCACCGCACCGGAGATGCGTGGTGCATCTACCCGATGTACGATTACGCACATCCGCTCAGCGATGCGCTGGAGCGCATCACGCACTCGCTTTGCACGTTGGAGTTCGAGCATCACCGGCCGCTCTACGAGTGGCTCATCAACAACGTCGATGGCCTGCCCGGCGCGCCGTATCAGCGCGAGTTTGCGCGGCTGAACCTGACCTACACCGTGATGAGCAAGCGCAAGCTGCTGCTCCTCGTGAAGGACGGCCACGTCAGCGGCTGGGACGATCCACGCATGCCGACGATCTCCGGTTTTCGTCGTCGCGGCTTCACGTCCGCTTCGATCCGGAACTTCTGCCACACCGTCGGCCTCACCAAATTCAAATCGCTCACAGATGTCGCGCTGCTCTAGCACGCGATCCGCGAGGACTTGAACAAGAAAGCCCTGCGCGCCTACGCCGTGCTGCGTCCGATCAAGGTCGTCATCGAAAACTATCCCGAAGGACAAGTCGAGCACCTCGAGTCGCCAAACAACCCCGAGAACCCCGACGCCGGCACGCGCCAGATTCCGCTCTGCCGCGAAGTCTTCATCGATAGCGATGACTTCATGGAGAGCCCCTCGCCAGGATTTCATCGTCTGTTCCCCGGCGGTGAGGTGCGCTTGAAATTTGCCTTCTGCATCATCTGCAAAGAGGTCATCAAAGACGCTGCGGGGAACATCACCGAACTCCGCTGCACCTACGACGACGCCACGCGCCACGGCAAGAAGCCCGAAGGCCGCACCAAGCCGAAGGGCATCATCCACTGGGTCAGCGCGCAGCACACGATCGACGCCGAAGTGCGTCTCTACGACCGTCTCTTCACCAGCGAGGAACCCGAAGCGGGCGACGCCGACTTTCTGCAAAACTTAAACCCGCAGTCACTGGAAGTCATCACCCACGCCAAGCTCGAACCCAGCCTCAAGGACGCCAAAGCCGGCAGCCACTATCAGTTCGAGCGCGTCGGCTACTTCTTCGCCGATCCCATCGACAGCAAACCCGGCGCGCCAGTGTTCAATCGCACCGTCAGCCTCAAAGATAGTTGGTCGAAGGAAGCCACCAAGGGGAAGTGAGGACGTGCCGGGAGCAATCATCCAGGAACTTCCTCCCCTCCGTGATCCTCTTGTTCTGCCGCCCTGTGCCGGGACTTGTGCGCGGAGAGCGCGCCGACGAAATTGCGTAGATCGTTCATGCCCCGCTCTTTTCATCCTTCGTCGAGCGGTAATCCATGTCGCCCAACTCCACACAGTAGTTATGCGCAGCGCGCGAGATGCGATCCGCCAGCCGGTTTAGGTCCTCCGGCTGCCAGTTGGCGATGCCGGGATAGAACCGCCGCGCGATCTCCCCCAGCGCCTTCTCCACCGCATCATACACGAGATCATTCCGCGCAACGTGGTCCTGCAAGTCCTTCATCAGGGCATCAAGTTCCCACAGCTTGGATTCCGGGATTTCAGAGGGGTCTGGCATGGCAGTGTGTTCTTTTCATCCCTCCGCGAAGTAATCCTCGTCCGCACGTTTGAGCACATCCGTCTCGCGGGTCGAGACGCCGACGCAGCGGCACGCGGAAGTGGGTGACGGGTGGGATGGGCATGGAGTGGTTATTGACCTCGGTTGACTCGAATCAGCAGCCCTTTGAGAGTGTCCACTGCTTGCAGTTGCGCATGAACTTTGTCCGCCAGAGCTGAAAAGTCGGGATTGTCGGTGCAGACAATGATCCCTGCGTGCTCAGGGCTGAGTCGGTGCAGGCGGATGAAGTCTTGGCGGTTATGCGTGATGACAGCCCTTCTGTTCTCCACGGCATAGCTCAGCACCTCCTCGTCAGGGATGCCGCTATTGGCCTTGCCCACTTCTTGTGTGGTCAGGACATCATGTCCTTTCAGACGCAGGGCCTCGACCACTGGGAGCGGGAAGTTCTCGTTGGAATACAGGCGGGCCCTCATGAGTCATCTCCATTCGCTGCGATCTCCCGGTCCATTTCCGCACGATGCGAACGCGCGTAGTTCCAGGCGTTGGCAAGGTCCTCGGCATTGAGCGAAGGATAGGCAGCCAGCAGTTCTGCGTCTGTCTTGCCACCACGACGAAGGGATTCGAGCAACCACACTGGAATGCGGGTACGGATGATTCGTGCGGACCCGCCGCAGACATGTTCTTGGAAATCAATGCCAGCGTGTGCATCCGCCACCTCTAGCGCGACAATTTTGAGGATGCGCATTTGATCTCCTTTGGGCATGTGGAGCACGGCATCGCGGATGGAGTCAAAGCTGGCTGTCATAAGGTGATTCTATCACAGAGTCCAAATTGGCCAGTTGTCTTTTCTATCCGTCAAACACTCGACCCATCGTGCGCATCTAGCCTCTCATGCAGCGCGAGGATGGCGGTGATGCGGCGGACGTGGTGGGTGAAGGATTGGGCTTCGTCGCTGGTGAGGGGGCGGCCGAGCAAGGCGGACTCGCGGTAGCTGAGCCACTTCTTGAGGACTTGGTAGCCGCCGAGGGTGTAGTTCCAGACGGCTTCGGGCACGTCCTTCCAGCGGGTGGTGTCGTTGACGTGGATGCCTAGCAGAATTGAAGGAGCGTGTGCCATATGGTGAGCGTGGGATGCTCGGTGGTTTTATGGACAGAGCGCCAAGTATCGAGACCTGCGGCCAGGCGATCCGCTTCGAGTCCGGTCTTGCTCAGTTCCAAGGGCTTTGTTTGCCGGAATTCGGCGAGAAGCTTGCCATGCCAGTGGCGAACATCCTTCACCTGAACATAACCCAACATCGCTGCTTCAGGGTGGGTGAGTGGGTAGTAGCCACTCAGGAAGGCGCCAAGGCCTTCGCTGCCGATGTATTTGCTCACCGGATGATTGGGGCCAAGCCGCTTGGCTTCGAAGCGGAAAAGGGGCCGTTTGCCTCCCTGTGCTCGTTCAACCTCAATGTCGATCCGAGGTCGAGATTCGCCCTGCTTACCGGCAATGTTCAGTTTGGGGTCATCGCGGACTGAATAAAGAGCCTGCCAGCTCGGAGCCGCATCAGAAGCCATGAACTCAGTCATCGCCTTGCAGAGATCACCGGTGATGTCGGGCTCCTTGCAGTTGAAATACTTGGCTGGCGTCATGCGGGCATACCCACCAGCCAGGATTTGGTGGGAGTGCTTGCGAAGTTGGGCCAACGCTCGCTGTCGGATATCGAGTTCGCGGCTCATGGGTTAATCGACAGAAGAGCCGAGCGCTTCGGCGATGAGTTCATCGGCATCCAGGATGGCTTGCCGTCTTGTCCATTGGATGCGTTGCAATGGCTTGAAGAGGTAGAGCCGCCCCTTGTTATAGAGCCTGAGGTTGCGGTCGAAGTAGATCCACTGGCGATGTTTCTTGAGCAGGCGTGCCCGAGTCTTTTTCAATTCGTCCGCCTCGGTTTTATTCGCTTTTCTGACCACGGGTTCAGCGGGCTTTCCTTCACAGAGAACGATTTCAATCATCGCCGTTCGATGGTCACAAACCGCAGTGATCTGGTGGCTGGCAGGCTGGGCCGCATCCTCCATGTAATCATCAAGTTGGCCACGCAGAGTCTCGAGATACGCCGAGACTTCCTCCTCTTCGGGACTGCGAACGGCATCCTTCTCGACCTTACCCTTGATCATCAGCGCTTGGACCTGAACAAAATCCTCGATCAGGCATCGCTCTGACTGCGTTATTCCCATCAATTCATAGACGACTGCGTTGACTCGTTTGCGATCAGACTTCGACACGGGACC
>JANOBO010000211.1:0-20320 GCA_031411695.1 Verrucomicrobiaceae bacterium | reverse complement strand
GATGGTGCATCATCAGGCCGCCGCCGCCCACGGTGGGGACACCTATGAAGCGCTGCATCACGCGGCCGAGGCCGACCCGCACTTGCATACGCTCGTCGCGAAGTACGGTTACCTGAACAAGCCCTTCTGGTACATTCGCTTCATCCTCTACTTCCTCGTCCTGTGGCACATCGCGCGCACGCTGCGCGGAAAGTCCCTCAAGCAGGACGCGGACGGCGACATCAAGCACACCATCGCCGCGCGTGCCTTCGCGTGCCGCTGGCTGTTGTTCTATGCGCTGACCGCCACATTCGCCGCCATCGACTGGGTGATGGGCATCGATTACAACTGGTTCTCCACGATGTGGGGCGTCTACATCTTCGCCGGCTGCGCGTGGTCTTCGATGTCGCTGATGATTCTTGTCGTCACCTACCTCCGCAGCCTGGGCTATTTGCAAAAGGTGGTGTCTGACGAGCACTACCACCTCATGGGGAAGCTGCTCTTTGCCTTCACGGTCTTCTGGGCCTACATCGCCTTCAGCCAGTATTTCCTGATTTGGTATGCCAACATCACCGAGGAGACGCGCTGGTATCTCACACGCAACACCGGCGGCTGGCGTGCGGTCAGCATCTTCCTGGTGATCGGACACTTCATCGCGCCGTTCGTCGTGCTCCTGCAGCAGGGCTTGAAGAAAAGGCCAGTCGTCATCTGCGCCACCGCTGTGTGGGTACTCTTCATGCATATGGTGGACTTATACTGGAACATCATTCCTGAGCGCGGCCCATCCCTCGGTCTCGGCGTGCTGGCTCCCGGTGCCTGGATCGGCGACATCGTGGCAATCGTCACGGTCTTCAGTCTGATGGGCTATTTCTTCCTCCGCTCGCTCAACAAGTACAGCCTCTACCCCTGCCGCGATCCGCGACTGCTCGAGTCCGCGAACGTGGTGAATTGAACCGTCATGCCACCAACCATGGAGACCACCCCATCCAACACCCCGGGCAAAGGCGCCACTTTCACCTTTGTGCTCGGCGCGTTCGCGTTCTTCGCGGTTTTACTCGCGCTCGCTCAGGCAACGCGCCGTCAGACGCCGGACGATCCGCGTGCGGCCGACCGCATCGCCTACGCTGCGGAGATCCGGAAGGCACAAAACGAGTTGCTCGGCAAGATGGGCATCAGCGACAAGGCGAAGGCGACGGAATTGTTCGCCAAGACCGCAGGAGCGCTTAAGTCGAAGGCGCCTGCCGCCAGTAAGACGGTGGTGCCGGGATCGCCAACGCAATTGAAGATGGCGCCGCCTGCCGCGCCTGCTCCCGCTTCCGGAGCAGCACCTGCGGTCCCCGTGGCGACACCAGCCGCGAAGTGAACTCATTCCTTACCCCGAAACCTGACACCCATCATGGCATTACCCGTCGAAACCGACATTGACAGCGACAGTCTCCGCCGCGCGGCCATTGACCGCTCGGTCAAGGGGCCTGTGCTGTTCCTGTTCACCAACGGGGCCTTCTGGCTCATGGCATCCACCATCGTCGGCCTGCTGGCGTCGGTGAAGCATGTGTTTCCTTACTTCCTCGATGAGCCGTGGCTTTGGTTTCTGCAATACGGCCGCCTTCAGCCGGCGCACATCACCGCGCTCGTGTATGGCTGGGGCATCCAGGCCGGCCTCGGCGTGGCGCTGTGGATCATGGCGCGGCGCACGGGTCAGGAGTTGAAGCGCGGCCACACAGCGCTGATCGCGGCCGGTGTGTTTTGGAACATCGCCGTCACGCTCGGCATTCTCGGCATTCTATTCGGCGGCAGCACCTCGATCGAGTGGCTTGAGATGCCCGCTTATGTATGGCCGGTGCTGCTCATCTGCTTTCTTGTCTTCGCCTGGCCAATGGTCGGCATGTTTGCCCGCGCGCGGCATCCCGAGGGATTCATGATCAGCGCGTGGTACATGCTCGGCGCGTGCTTTTGGTTTCCGTGGGTGTTCATCACTGCAAATGTTTGTCTGCACTGCCTGCCCAGCCTCGGAGCCCTCGGCGCGGGCATCAGCGCGTGGTATGTGCACGCGGTGATGCTGCTCTTCTTCGCTCCGGTCGGGATTGGATCAGCTTACTATTTCATTCCGAAGGTGACCGGTCAGCCCATTGCCAGCTATCAGCTTGCGAAGCTCGGCTTTTGGCTGCTGGCAGCCCTCGGCGGATGGTCGGGCATGCAGCGTTACATGGGCGGACCGCTTCCCGCGTGGATGCCTGCGGTCGGCGCGGCGACGGGAGTGCTGATGCTCATCCCTGTGGGCGTCGTGGCATGGAATTATCACCTCACCACCTTGGGCAAGCATAGCCTCGTGCAGACCAGCCCCTCGCTGCGCTTCACGTTCATCGGCGCGCTCGTGTATCCGATCTCGGCGTTGATGTTCGCGTTGCTTTCGAACTACTGGACGGGCGCGCATCTCCAGTTCACCCACGCATGGTACGGCTTCCAGATCGTCACGATCTATGGCTTCTTCAGCATGTGCATCTTCGGGGCGATCTACTACATCGTGCCGCGGCTTGCCGGTTGCGAATGGCTTTCCGTGCGGCTGATCCGCAATCACTTTTGGTTCTCGGTGTACGGCATCGGCACCATTGTCGTGGCCAGCCTCGTCTGCGGCATGCAGCAGGGGAGTGACATCAATGATCCCGAAAAATGGAATCTGTCTTTCTCGAACGTGGTGGAAAACATGCGTGGTTACATTGTCGCGCGCGCCATCGCGTGGGCGCTCATCACCTGGTCCAACGTCTGGTTCCTCATTCATTTGATGCTCATGGTCGCGGGCCTCGGCCGCCGCAGCACCGCGCCGACGCTTTTGCCTGACTACGACCATGAGGTGCCCATGCAGATCAACACGCCAGCGATCCAATCCAATCCACCCGCCCGAGCATGAGTGACTTCAGGAAATTTGTTTTTCTCATCGGTGTTCTCTTCGGCCTTCCGTGGCTGCTGCTCATCGTGGTGCCTGTGTTGAAATATCAGCACCTCAGCCCCATCGCCTACGACAAGGAGAAGGATGGCATGGAAGGCTTCTACCCGACGGCGGTGATTCATCGCCAGGGCCAGCTCGTGTATGCGCGTGAAGGCTGTGTGCAATGCCACACGCAGATGATTCGAGCCGCCCATCTGGGTCTTGATGCGTGGAGAAAAGGCTGGGGCCAGGAGCAGGCCGAGCGTGCGCCGGAGCCGATCCGGTCGAACACCTTGCGTGACTACCTCAGCGAGCCCGTGGCATTTCTCGGCATCCAGCGCACCGGGCCCGACCTCGCGAACGCTGGCTGGCGTTTCCCTGACCGCATGAAGCTGCATCAGTCACTCTACGCGCCGAGGTCGGTGAATGAATGGTCAACGATGCCATCCTACAAGCATCTGTATGTGGTGCGGAAAGCGCAGGGGCCGAAGTCGAAGAAGGCGCTCGATCTATCCGGCAAGTTCCAGCCGGCCAAGGGATACGAGGTCGTGCCGACTGCGGAGGCCGAGGCGCTGGTCGATTACATCTTGTCGCTCAAAAAAGATTATCCTGTGCCCGGAATGGCCCCGGCAGTGGCCGACGCCAAGAAGAAGTAGGCCTGCCGACGACATTGCCATCCATGAGTGCAAATCCATCATCCTTCAATCCAGACTCCACCGACCTCGATCGCCTCCATCCGGCGGTGAAACGTGAAAAGGCCGACCTCGCGCCCGGTACGGATCCCGCGCCGATGTGGGTCATCTTCCTCGGCCTGATCGCGGCGATCATCGCCGGGGGCCAGCTCGGTGTGAACACAGGCGGCTTTGCTTTTGAGACAAGCAATCCGATGGCAGGCGCCCGCATCCCTGATCCGCGGCCCGGCAACGCGGATGTCGGAGCGACGCTCGATCCGCTCCAGCTCGCGATGAAAAAAGGCTCCGCGACTTACGCCCTGTGCGGCGGCTGTCATCAGGGCAGCGGGATCGGAGTGCCAGGGCAGTTTCCTCCCCTGGCCGGTTCAGATTGGGCGCTCGGTGGAACCGAGCGGTCCATTCGAGTGGTGCTCAATGGCCTCAGCGGACCCATCAAGGTGAAGGGCGCGGATTTTGTGACGCCGAACGCGATGCCGCCACAAGGTGCCGTGCTCTCCGACGCCGACATCGCCAACGTGCTGACTTTCGTGCGCAACAGTTGGGGCAACAAAGGCCCTCTCGTCACCAAGGAGATGGTGCAGAAAGTCCGCGAGGCCGAGAAGGCGCGGGTGACTCCCTGGACGATGGCCGAGCTTGAGAAGCACGCCACTGCTGATGTCCCCGGCGACGCGCCGCCAGCCGCAAAGTAGCACCTAATTTTTCCCTCACCTGAGCCCTCCCTTTCAGCGGCATTCCGACACCGGCGTGAAAACCGGACGACAACCTTAACGAAGACCCCCCCATGAGTGCAGCAACAGCTACCCACGATCACCACGGCGAGCACGCCCACGATCACAGCCACGACCATCACGAGATCGGTTTCTGGCGGAAGTACATCTTTTCGACCGACCACAAGACCATCGGCATCCAATACGGCCTGAGCGGTCTGGTGTTCCTGCTCTTCGGGTTCTTCCTGATGATGGTCATGCGCTGGACCATCGCGTATCCAGGGGTGCCCATGCCCGGCATGGTGGCGCTGGGTAACCTGCCTCTCGTCGGCGGATTTTTCACCGAATGGGTGGATCAGTGGGCGCCCGGCGGCATCGTCAGCCCCGCGCTCTACAACATGTTTGGCGCCATGCACGGCACGATCATGGTGTTCTTCGGCATCGTGCCGCTGGGCTTCGCCGCATTCGGCAATTTCGTGATGCCACTGCAGATCGGCACCATCGACATGGCGTTCCCGCGCCTGAACATGCTCAGCTACTGGTTTTTCTTCATCAGCGGCGTCATCATGTTCGGCAGCTTCTTGCTTCCAACTGGCGCCGTGCAGACTGGCTGGACGATGTACTCGCCGCTGGCCGAGACGGATCAGATGGGCGTGAAGAACGTCTGGATGCACGGTCACACCTGGTGGCTGCTGGCGATGGTGTTCAACATCTCCGCCTCGCTGCTCGGCTCGGTGAATTTCATCACCACCGCCATCAATCTGCGTGCCAAAGGCCTCACGTGGTTCCGTCTGCCGTTCTTCACGTGGGCCATGATGGTCATCAGCTTCCTCCTTCTGCTCGCATTCCCGCCGCTCGAAGTCGCCGCGCTTCTCCAGCTCGGCGACCGCGTCTTCGGCTCCAGCTTTTATCTGCCCACCGGATTGATGGAAGGTGGTGCCAAGCTGGACATCGCTGGTGGCGGCAATCCGCTGCTTTATCAGCATCTCTTCTGGTTCCTCGCTCATCCGGAGGTGTACGTTTTGATCCTTCCAGCGTTCGCCATCGTCTCTGACGTGATCCCGTGCAACGCCCGCCGCCCGCTCTGGGGCTACAAGGCGATGGTTTATGCGCTGCTCACGCTGGCGTTTCTCAGCTTCATCGTCTGGGCGCATCACATGTACCTGACCGGCATGGGCACGATGATGTCCACGTTCTTCCAGATCACCACGGTGTTGATCTCCATTCCGTCAGTGATCCTGCTCACATGTTTGATGATCACGCTCTGGGGCGGGTCGATCCGCTTCAACGCGCAGATGCTCTTTGCCACGGCGTTCCTCCCGATGTTCGGCATCGGCGGCCTGACCGGTCTGCCGCTGGCCTTCAACTTCATCGACCTCTTCCTGCACGACACCTACTACGTCATCGGCCACTTCCACTACGTCGTCGCGCCAGGCACCATCTTCGCGCTCTTTGCCGGCGTGTATCACTGGTATCCGAAGATCACAGGCCGCTACATGAGCGACCTGCTGGGCAAAATTCACTTCTGGCCGTCGCTCATTTTCATGAACATGATCTTCGGGCCCATGCTCTACCAAGGCATGATCGGCTTTCATCGCCGCTGGTATGACGGCGGAAAATATTTTGAGCAGATCACCAGCGGCCATCTCTGGACGAATGAGCTGATCTCCTTTGGCGCGTGGGGCCTCGCCCTTTCGCAGGTTCCTTTCATCTTGAATGTCTTTCTCAGCATCAAGGGCGGGAAGAAATGCACCAGCGACAACCCATGGGGGGCCACCACCATCGAATGGGCTGCGCCGAACCTTCCGCCGCATGGCAACTTCATCACCGAGCCGGTGGCCTATCGTGGGCCTTATGAGTACAGCGTGCCTGGCATGGAACGCGATTACCTGCCGCAGTTTGAACTTGAGGCCACCACGCCAGTGCCGGCCGTCCCATCCAGCCAGGCGCACTTTTAGTATTTCACGAGCGAACGAACATGGACATCCCTTACACGACAACCAACCGCCCCGACACCGGGCTCTACAATGCCAAGATCGGCATCTGGCTCTTCCTCGCCTCCGAGGTGATGCTCTTCGGCGGACTGTTCTCCTCGTACATTTTCCTCCGCATCGGAGCCGACTTCCATTGGCCCGTGCACGAGCTTCAGGTGCTCCCGGGCTTCATCAACACGCTCGTGCTCATCCTCTCGTCGGTCACCGTCGTCATGGCATGGGCGAACCTGAAGATGCGCAAAATCGCGCAGTACAAGCTCTGCATGTGGATCACGATCCTCTGCGCCGGGGTGTTCATGTGCCTGAAGGCGTACGAGTACTACGGCAAGTTCAACCACATCGGCGTGAAGCTCACGGACGGGACCATCCTCACCGGCCACTTTCCTGAAGGCGGCTATCGCGTGAAGCTGGAGGAGGGAACCAAGGTCACCATCAACCTCAAGACTGGCGACCCGTCCTATTTCCTCAAGTGGGTCACCACCGAAAATCCCAAGTTCAAGAACGCGGCGGGTGAAGATGTCCTCCTCGACCAACAGGGCTCGGTCATGTCGCTGCTCGACGTGTTTCTTCCGGGTGACTGGGACAAGAGTTCCTTCGGGCAATTGAAGCGCACGATGGCCGAGGCCAAGAAGACCAGCGTCGAGCTCACCGCCGTCACGCCGCTGACGATTGTGGCCAAGGAATCCAAGACCTTTGGCCACACTGGAAAAACCATCACCTTCCGCGACGGCACGATCGTGGAGGGCCGGGCTGTCGAGGACAAGATGACCTTGCAGGTGGACAAAGTGGATGTGCGCGCCGCGCTCGATGAGGAGAAGTCACTCGCCTGGCATTACCTCGGGGATGAATGGAAGAAAGCCTTCGAAGAGCACGGCACCGAGGAGGCTGAGAAGCACAAGTCGTTCGACAAAAATGACGAACGCTTTCTCCGCCATGTGAAGCAGATGGAAATCCATGCGCCAACGGTCGCTGAGCACAATGCCAAGCACGGAGGAGCGAAGCACTCCGCCGAGACTCACGCCCCGGCTGAGGGCGCGCATGGTGCTGAAGGACATGGCAGCCACTATCCTGAAGTCGTCCTTGAGCGTAAGGACATCGGCTTCTGGTCGAGCTTCACTCCGAAGTGGAACAACTATTACGCCATCTATTTCACGCTCACTGGCCTGCACGGCCTGCACGTCGTCGCCGGTGCGTTGGTGCTAGCCTACTTCCTTCTGTTTGATGGGAAGCGACTCAAGGAAGACCCTGAGCACTTGGCCAATCGCATTGAGGTTGGCGGCCTGTTCTGGCACTTCGTCGATCTTGTCTGGATCTTCCTCTTCCCGCTTCTCTACCTCCTTTAATCCCACAGCCCGCCGCTCATCATGTCAGCCGACAACCACGAGGACCTTCAGCAACACGTCCAAAAGTACAAAAAGATCGGGTGGTTGCTCGCCATCTTTACGGTCATCACCGTGGCGCTCTCTTTCTGGGAGCTTCCGACTCACGGGTTGAACATCATCGTCGGCATGATCGTCGCTGCGTTCAAGGCATCCCTGGTGGGCCTGATTTTCATGCATTTGAACCACGAGCGCAGCCTGATCTACAAGGTGCTCGTATTCACGTTGGTGTTCGTCATCGGGCTCTTTGTCCTCACCTATTACAGCCACGAGCATCCGCTCGTGTTCAAGGATTTCGACGGCTACACCTCCGGCCATTGATCCGCCATGTCCCTCAAGCACTTCCACATCGTCTTCATCGTCTTCGCGATTCTTTGCGATGGTGGATTCTATCTATGGACGCGGTTCGAGCCTGAACAGGCCGAGCGCATGGGTGCGGGCGGGCTTGGAGCTTTCAGCGGGTGGGTGGCCCTCGGCCTCATCGCCTACGGTCTCTGGTATGTGATCAAGAAGTGCAAGACCATCATCGTCCCGTCATGAGCCCGTCGCTTTGCATCCTCCCAAACCTTCTCGCCTGCGCCACCTGCATGCCCGATGCCGGCAGCAGGGTTTCCCAGGCGCAGGGGAATGCCATTCTCTTCATGCTCGTCCTGCTCGCCTGCGTGCTGGCCACGATTGTTTACACCATGTTCAGCTTTGCCCGCAGGCAGCGGCGCGTCCTTTCAAGCCAGGCCACAGACGGCCTTGGTGACGTCGGTCACCTTTAATTCATCCCCCTCACGCACCCCACATGATTTCAAAAATCAACGAATGGTTTGGCATCCCCGCTGTCGCCTCCGAGCACGGCGAGCTCCTCGACCACATGCTCGGCTTCGTACATTGGTTCATGGCCGTTCTCTTCATCGGCTGGACGGCTTACCTGTTCGTCGTGTTCTATCGGTTTCGCGAGAAGAAGACCCCGAAGGCGGACTACGTCGGCGTGCGGGGCCATGCCACGACCCACATCGAGATCGGGGTCGTCATTGTCGAGGCCATTCTGCTGCTCGGATTCGCGTTCCCTCTTTGGTCGCGCCAATCGGACGATTATCCAGTGGGCCCCGACGTGGTGAAGATGCGCGCCTTGGGCGAGAAGTTTCTTTGGAACTTCCAGTATCCCGGCAACGACACGATGCTTGGTGTGAACGATCCCAAGTACATCAATCCCAACGCCGGTAATCCGGTCGGCATCGACGCGCATGATCCAAACGGCAGGGATGACTATGTGAGCCCGACGCTCCGGCTGCCGGTTGACCGGCCGGTGATCATTGACGTCGCCAGCAAGGACGTGATTCACAACCTCGCCTTGGTCTCCATGCGAGCCGCGCAGGACGCCACGCCCGGCGTGAAGTCCCACATGTGGTTCAAGCCCGTGAAGACCGGGACATGGGACATCATCTGCGGGCAGCTCTGCGGTCCGGGACACGCACAAATGAAGGCGGTGCTCGAAGTCATGCCGCAAAAGGAATTCGACGAATGGTCCAAAGGCCAGTCGGATGGTGCCGCGAAAAAATCCGCAGCCGCGCCTGCCGCCACCGCCGCTGCTCACTAGCTGGATCCATGCGTCGCTCCGATGCGGCGCTTGAGCTGACACCATGAACCTCACCAACACCCCGGTGCCCGATGCGCCGGGGTTTTTGTTGGTGGCTGAGCGCGCAGAGAAAAGCGAGGACAGGAAAAGTCGGGGTGACGCCAGTCTCACTCGACTCGCACTCAGTTTCTCTCTCTTTTTCCGTTCCTTTCGGCCATCCATCCACGCATCTTGCCGATGACCCGCTTCCAAAAACTTGCGCTCACCGCCTTCATCTGTGTGGAGCTGCTGATCTTCGTCGGCGCGGTCGTGCGTGCCACTGGCTCGGGGCTCGGCTGTCCGGACTGGCCGTATTGCTACGGCCGCATGATCCCGCCGACGAGCGCGGATCAGATCGACTTCACGAAGCTGAACATGGAAAAATTCAAGGCGCGCGCCGCGCGGCATGGGCGCGACCCGACGACCATCACGCCCGAGGTGCTGCGCGCTGAATTCGACCCTGTGGCGACGTGGATCGAGTATGTCAACCGGCTGACCAGCCTCCCCGTCGGCCTCAGCGTGACCGCGCTGCTGATCGCCTCATTCTGGCAGCGACGCGGGGCGGTGATCACCGGCAGCATCTTGTCATTTTTGCTCGTGGGCATCAATGCCTGGCTCGGGGCCCGCGTGGTGTTCAGTGGATTGAAGCCTGGCACGATCACGCTGCACATGGCGCTGGCCATCCTGCTGCTGTGCGTGCTCGTGTTCACCGCATGGCGGGGCACAGCCGCGCCCTGGCGTCTTCCTTTCGTGAGCGCACCGCGTGTCATGTGGGTTCCGCCCGCGTTGTTCATCCTCATTGTGGTGGAGGGCATCATGGGCAGCCAGGTGCGCGAGCTGACGGACACCCTCGCGCACACGCATGCCGGCCAGTTACGGTCCGCGTGGGTTTCAGAGCTGGAGGGGAGCGCCGTCTATCTCGCGCATCGCAGTTTCTCCTGGCTGATCCTGTTTTTCGGCGTGGCCTTCTTGCGTGTTGCGCGGGCGGCGTGCGGTCGCCTCCGCTGGCTGGAAAAGTCCATCTTCAGTCTGATCGCCGCGCAGATGGTCCTAGGCGTCATCCTTTCCCAAGTCGGCATCGTGCGCGGGGCGCAGGTGCTTCACATCGGCCTCTCATCGCTGCTCGTCAGCGCGCTTTTCCTTTGGTTGCTTGGCAGCGCTCGCACAAGCGCCGCTGTGCGCTAGTATCCGCCCCGCATGTCAGAATCCACCGACATTCCGCCCCCCCGGCCGTCCACCCTGAATGACCTCATGGTGCTCACGAAGTTCCGGCTGAGCGCGCTGGTGATCGTCACCACGTTCGTGGGTTTTTGGCTCGGCAGCAAAGGGGCGGTGAATGTGCGGCTGCTCGTCCACACCATCATCGGCAGCACGCTTGCCGCGTTCGGGGCCGCCGTGTTTAACCAGCTCATGGAGATCGGGCCCGACTCAAAGATGGAGCGCACTGCGGACCGGCCGCTCCCATCGGGCCGAGTCTCGCCGTCCGCTGCGTTTGGTCTCGGATGGCTGCTCAGCGCGTTCGCCCTCATCCATCTGTCCCACATGGTGAACATTGAGGCGGCGGCGCTCACGGCGCTCACGCTGGCCGTTTACCTTTTCATCTACACGCCGCTCAAGCAGCAGTCCGCGACGAACACGCTGGTCGGCGCCGTGTCCGGAGCACTGCCGCCGCTGATCGGCTGGGCCGGCGCGGCGGGCCCGCCCGTCGGGGACGCGCCGTACTTCCGCTGGCAGTTGTTGGTGGAGCCCGGCGCGGTCTATCTCTTTGCGTTGTTGTTCCTCTGGCAGCTCCCGCACTTCCTCGCGATCAACTGGATGTATCGCGACCAGTATCGCGAGGGCGGATTCGTGATGCTTGCAAACGAGGATGAAGGAGGCAGCCGCACCAGTTTTCACGCGCTCGGTTACGCCGTCGCCACGTTGCTGCTCATGTTTTATCCTGTGTTCATGGGCATCGCACGCCCTTGGTTTCTTGCAGGTGCGCTGCTGCTGGCCGGCTGGCTTTGCTGGCTCGCGTGGAAGTTCCGCGTGCATCGCGAGCGCGCTCATGCGCGGAGGCTTTTTTTCTGCACGTTGCTGTATCTGCCGGTTGTTTTGATCCTCACCGTCATCGCGTGGCGATGACACCTTCCTCCAATCCCATGACTCAAGAATCACCCCCACAAAAAACCGTCAGCCCCTGGACCATCTGGATTCCGATCATCATGGTGATGCTCGGCGGCGTGGTCTTTTACAATTACCTCGTCCAGCAGACCTTGAAGCGTGACAAGGATCGCCCGCCATTTTTAGGACGGCTGGAGAAAGACCTCGAACTCGTGGAGCGCAGCGGCAAGACCGTGCATCTCAACGACCTGAAGGGGAAGATCATCCTGGCCGGATATGTGTACACGCGGTGCCCGCGCGGCTGCGCCCTGGTGGTGGCGAAGATGAAGAAGCTCTACGACGAGGTCGGCGCCGAGCCCGGCGTGCAGTTTCTTTCCTTCACAGTCGATCCGGAGGACACGCCCGAGATCCTGTCGGAGTTCGCCACGCGTTACGCCATCACCAAAGACAACTGGTGGTTTGTGAACGGGCCGAAAGACGCTGTGCGGAACTACCTGACCTTCCAGTTCAAGTTTTCCGGCGTGAAGGACGTCCCGCTGGCGGAGCGCTTCAATCCCGATGACAAGTTCATCCACGACATGAAGGTCGCCATTGTTGATCACAAGGGAAACATCCGGGGGCACTACGACATCGCGAATGTCGATCCCGAGTATGAGAAGTTCTGGGCGGAGAGAATCCGCCGGGATATCAAGGTCATCCTCGCTGAGCAAAAAACGGGGAGATGAGTTTGCAGTTGTTGGCTTGAAGCTCATCCATCGCCAACGACTGCAAACAACTGCTAATCACCGCAAACCTCCCCCGCCCATGACCGTCGCCGAACTACCCAAGCTTTACACGCTGTTCAATGCCTTCGCGCTCATCCACATCATCATCGGCCTCATCACCATCAAGGCCGGCCTTCGGAAGCCGCACATTGCCAGCATGACCATCGCGCTGTTGTTCTCCACCGCGTTCCTCGGCTGTTACCTCTACTATCACTACCACGCCGGGCATGTGAAGTTCGCGGGGCAGGGCATGTCGCGCCCGGTTTATTTCGCCATTCTCTTCACCCACATCCCGCTCGCCATCTTGAATGTGCCGATGGTCATCCTCACCGTCATCCCTGCGGTGCGCGAGCGGTATGACAAACACAAGCGCATCGCGAAATGGACGGTGCCCGTCTGGATCTACGTCTCCGTGACGGGAATCATCGTCTATCTCATGTGCTATGTATGGTTTGGGCCGCCGATCCGTTAGACATCCACCGAGATCATGAAAAGCATTCTCCTCGCGCTCATCTGCCTGATGCCAGCCGCCGTCCGCGCGGCTCATCCCTTTCTCTGCTGCGATTACGGAGGCGACAAAGTTTGCATCGTCTCTGCCGCTGGAGTGATCGAGTGGCAGTATGACTGCAAGCATCCGCAGGACTGCTGGAAGCTGCCGAATGGAAACATCCTCTTCTGTTTCGTCAGCGGCGCGCTGGAAGTGACAGCCGACAAAAAGATCGTCTGGGAATACAAGGCGCCGGAGAAGGTGGAGGTCCACGCCTGCCAGCCACTGCCGGACGGGAAGGTGATGATCGTCGAGTGCGGCAGCAGCCGCATCATCGAGGTGGGGCGGGATGGTAAGATCGCGAAGGAGATCAAGCTTGCCACGGCACCCGAGATCAAGCTGCACAACCAGTTCCGCGGCACGCGCAAGCTCGCCAACGGCACTTACCGCGTTTGCTTCAAGGGCGAAGGCAAGATCGTCGATCTCGATGCCGATGGAAAAGTGCTGAGATCCCTTTCCGTCCCCGGCGACCCTCACGGCGCAGTCACGCTGCCGGACGGGCACCTCATTGTGACGTGCGGTGACGGGCACAAGGTCATCGAGTTCGACGCCGACGGACAAGCGGTGTGGGAGCTGAATGAAACCGATCTTCCTGGAAACACGCTTCGGCTCATGGCCGGCTGCCATCGTCTCCCGAACGGGAACACCGTCTTCTGCAATTACCTCGGCCACGGTCATCTCGGCGAGCAGCCGCAGTTCTTCGAGGTGACGAAAGACAAAAAGGTGGTCTGGCAGTTCGACGACCACGCGCACTTCAAGGACATCAACCAGATCATGGTGCTCGATGTCCCGGGCGATGCGACTCAAGGCGGCATCTGGCGGTGATCGCAGCACGCAGCAGTAAATTGCGGACAGGCGCCTCGCGTGTATCGTCATCGCATGACAGCAGCATTGCGCGACCTCAAGGAAGGTGAGGTGTATCCCGGCCACCTCAGCGAAACAAGCTACCTCACGTTCGAACGGAGGAGCGAGACGAAGCACGAGTACTCCAATGGGGTGATCACGGCCATGGCCGGAGCGGAGGAGCGGCATGAGGTCGTCTCTGGGAATCTTTTTGCACTCATCCACGGCCACTTGCGCGGTAAACGCTGCCGCGTTTTCAAGTCCGACATGAAGCTCCGCGTGGAGTCCGACGACGACGACAAGATCTTGTTTTACTACCCGGATATCATGGTCGTCTGCGACAAGCGGGACAAGAACACGATCTTCAAGGAGAAACCTTCGCTGATCATCGAAGTGGCCTCCCGTGACTGGAAGCGCGACTACTACGAGAAGCTGGCGGCGTTCCTGCCTATCCCGGGGCTGAAGGAATACGTCGTTGTCTGGCCCGATGCAAAGAAGCCGAGCGTCACGATTTTCCGTCCTGCCAGCGGCCTCAAACCTGCGGAGGTTCACAAGAAGGGTTCCTTCACGCTCCAGTCCATCGACCTCACGATCGATCTCGCTGATGTGTATCGCGAATAGCGGGCCGGGTGCCGGACAGGCTGCATCCACCGCAACGAAGTGATCGTCGCACACGTTATCTCAAGGTAGTTTCTCCGGCTCAAAACAACCGGGCTGCACTCACTTTTTCCCATCCACATGGTCATCGCCCCCGAGCCCCCCACGACAACACCCAAGCCCGAGGCAACTGAGGCTGGCAATTACTTCGTCTCGAACTATCCGCCGTTCTCATTCTGGAAACAGGATCAGGTTGCCGCCATCGACGCCGTGCTGGAAAAGCCGGCGCCGAAGGATGTGCCGCTCGGCGTGTACTTTCACATTCCGTTCTGCCGGAAGCGGTGCCACTTCTGTTACTTCAAGGTGTACACGGACAAGAACGCCTCGGAGATCCGCGGCTACATCAACGCCGGGATGCGCGAGATGGCGAACTTTGCGGCGAAGCCCTACCTCGCCGGGCGGAAGGCGCACTTCGTTTACTTCGGCGGGGGCACTCCATCCTACCTCTCGGTGCCGCAGCTTCAGGAGCTGACGAACCGGATGAAGGAGCTGATCCCGTGGGACGAGGCCGAGGAAGTCGCCTTCGAGGCCGAGCCCGGAACGCTGAACGAGAAGAAGCTCGAATGCATACGCGAGATCGGCGTCACGCGGCTTAGCCTCGGCGTGGAGCATTTCGACGATCACATCCTCGAGTCGAACGGCCGCGCGCATCGCAGCGGTGAGGTAGACCGCGCGTATCGCTTCGCACGCAGCCTTGGCTTTGAGCACATCAACATCGACTTGATCGCCGGCATGATGAATGACACGGAGGAAAAGTGGAAGGACGCCGTGGCCAAGGCCGTCGCGCTGGGGCCGGATGCGGTGACGGTTTATCAAATGGAGGTGCCCTACAACACCGGCATCTACCAGCAGATGAAAGCTGAGGGGAAAGTCACCGCGCCTGTGGCTGATTGGCCGACCAAGCGCGCTTGGGTTGACTACTGCTTTGAGGAGTTCGTCAAAGCTGGCTACACCGTGACGAGCGCCTACACCGTCGTGAAGGACCCGCAGCGCATCAAGTTCGTCTATCGCGACTCACTCTGGGATGGTGCGGACTTGCTCTCGTGCGGAGTCGCATCGTTCGGACATCTCGGTGGCGTGCATTACCAGAATCAGGCGGATGTAGGCCCTTACATGCAGGCCATCGACGCCGGCCTGCCTGCGATCTACCGGGCGTACCAATCGAACGCCGACGAGCGGTTTGTGCGCGAGTTCATCCTCAAGTTAAAGCTCGGCTCGTCGAGGCCCTCCTACTACAAGCAAAAGTTTGGCGAGGATGTGCTCGTGCGGTTCGCGCCGCAGCTCAGCCACATGCGGAGCGAGGGCTTCCTCACGCTGCATGACGACGAGATCCGCCTCACGCGCGAAGGCCTGCTGCAAGTGGACCGGCTGCTGCACGAGTTCTTTCTTCCCGAGCACCGCCAGTATGCCCGCTACACCTGACCAAACGGCGGCTGATCACCTCGCGCCGCTGGTCTTCTTCTACGGGCTGGGCAGCGCGCGGCCACGCGCCACCTTCATCCCTGCCGAGCAGCTTCCTGACGATGAGCGCTGGCTGCTCGCGCACGATGGCGACATGACGTCGCGCCTGCGCGAGTTCCACCAAAGCGAGATCGACCTCGATGTGCATGCCAAGCAGCGCGTTGGAGATTATCTCGTGCGCGCCTCTGTGCTGAACAGGCGTCGTGACGGCATCCCCGTCGAGTTCGGCGCCATCGGCATTCATGTCGAGGTGCTCCCGGAGGCAGCGCAAAAGCTTGTTGTCGAGGGACTCGTGCCGCTCGGCGGCATTCTTGAGCGGGAGAGCGTTTCGTTCAGCAGTCATCCGCGCGGCTTCTTCCGCATCGCAGTGGATTCACGCCTGGCGGAACTGCTAGGTGCCACGGCCGGCCAGGTGCTTTACGGGCGATGCAACGAACTGCGCTGCGGCGATGGGCGTGTGCTCGCGGATGTCGTCGAGGTGTTGCCGCGTGCCTGAAGCAATCTCCGGCAGGCTGAAAACAATCCGGTCACCCAGTGAACGCTCGATGGGCCAAGTCACAAAGTGGCTGGCGTAGGATCGCTCACTTGACCTCGATCTCGATGTTCACCTTCGCGATGCCGCTGGTGTTCAGGCCGAGCATCTTCGCTGCGGCGGGACTCACGTCGATGATCCGTCCGCGAACATAAGGGCCACGGTCGTTCACGCGCACGACGCATGATCTGCCCGTGCGCACGGTGGTCACACGCACCAGCGTGCCGAAAGGCAGCTTCCGATGGGCCGCGGAAAAATTCGAGGCGATGAACCGCTCCCCGCTGGCGGTGCGGCGGTCGTTGTACCAAGAGGCAATGCCGCTTTGATACGCCTTCCACCGCGTGGCGCGCGGCATGATGACTGTCGCGGGCGGCTTGGGCTTGGGCGCGGGAGCGGAGCATGCGCTGAGAAAAAGCAATGCCGTCACGCCTATTGCTTGGATGACGACGGTTTGTTTTTTCCAGGATTTCATGCGCCGAGAATAGTGAAGCACCACACGCGCTCCAAGATTAATCTTCTGCGCCATCACATGCGCGTTGCCATGGCACGTCGCCCGGCAGCGCGCACGCGGCAGGGGGGGCGGCGCAGCGAGGTGCTCCGCGTCATTTGCCAAAGCACTGCAGGCGGCCGTCCATGGTGGCGATGTAAACCCGGCCTTGCGCGATGGTGATGCCATCCCACACGGGCGGGCTGGTGAGATCCAGTCCGGAGCTTTGCTCGCCCGTCTCCACATTCACGGCCCACATCTTTGCGCCGCGATTCCCCTCCAACGCCTCGTTTTGCTCCGCGAGTTCCTTGAGGATCGCAGGGTCCTTCGCCGCGAGGCGCTCGAAGGCATACTCCTCGTCGATGGTGTCAGGGGGGCCGCTCACCAGCACGGTCTTGCCTGCCAAAGCCATGCTGCGCGCGACGATGGGCACGAAGCGATCCCAGGTATGCTTCACAAAACTGCCAGCCTTTCCACCCGCCTTGCCGCCTCCGGCACTTCCCTTGAACCAAAGCGCGCCGCCCACCTTGCCCTTGCCCGTCTCCACTGCGGCGCCGACGCCGTGCGCGTTGTTTCCGGAGCTGTCGCGCGAGTCACCGTTGTCGAAATTGCAAACGACCGCCGCGCCGACTGGCGGCTCGTCGGGCGCGCCGAACCGCGTCTCGACTTCCGCAGCGCTCAGCGCCTTGTGATACACGGCAAATTGATCCAGCAGGCCGCTGTATCCGCCAGCGTTCCCTTCGGCCACTCCATTGCCATTGCCCACGATCAGAGCATTCGCGGGCTTGCCGGTGACGAGATCGCTGGCGATGCCTTGGGCGACGAGTTTGCCATCTAGGTAGAGACACATCTTTTTATCCTCCGCCAGAGTGCCGGCGAGATGGTGCCAGCCGTCCGTCAGCGCTTCGGAGGAAACGATGCTAGTGACCTTCGAGTCGCTGCGGATGTGAAAGCCGGGCTTTTTCTCGCGGATGTCGAGCGCCACGCCTTGCCGAGGACCGCCATGGTTCACGACGGTGCCGCTCGCCGTGTCCGGGAAAACCCACGCCTCGATGCTGATCGGCGTCTTCGTCGGATCCAGCACATCGACATCAGGGAACTTCACACTCCCGGGGATGGGCGCGCCTTTGTTGTTTTTCGTGTCTGCTGCCGTGGCTTTCGCGTTCGCCTTGTTTTTGCCTTTGCCTTTCTTCTTCGCATCGGCCTGCGCCTTCAAAGTCTCGCTGTGGCCGACTTGCGTTTCCTTCGTGGGCTGCACAACCAGAGGTTGCTTGTCGGGGCCTAGCACCACGCTGTTGCCCTTTTTCGGCGTGGTCGCGGTCTCTAGGTCGAAGGATTCCTCGATGGGCGCCTTCGGCGTCGCGTAGAGGGTGTACTCCATCGTCGTCGTCCACTTGTAGTACTGCGCCTCACGTCCGTAGGAATAGACGTTCTTGTCGTCATGCACGAGGATGCGGCCCGCCGGCGCATACTTGCCCGCCTGAAAGTAGCCGCCGTGACCGCCAGCGAAGCTCTTGCCATAGACCCAGTAGCTGCGATGGAAGTTTGAGTCATCGAGAAAGCCCATCGGCGCGAACAGGTGCGCGCCCTCTCCCTTGTGCGTGCCGGCCTGCTTGTCAAAATCGCCTGAAATCGGACCGATCTCCACGCGCTTTCCGTCGGGGGCGATCTTTTGCGTGCGGAGGAAAGTCCACTTGCCGTCGCTGCTGAGAATGTCGTTGAGGGCCACGGGCATCTGCAGCGTCTTGTGGCGGTCGTTCAAATCGCCGCCTGTCTCGGGATCGCGGTCATTGTAATTCTCGCGGAACTTCATCTCGCCGGTTTTCGCATCGAGTCGGTAAAACCACAGGCCGCCGTCGAGGAAACACGAACGGCCCGCGACACAGCTCACGACTCCGTTTTCGACGAGCACGCTGCCGTGTACCGGCCACACACTCTCCATCATCTCCCACGCGCCGTGGCTCAGCTTTCCCGGCGCGGCCTGGAACTTCCACACCAGCGCCCCGTCCTTTGCGCGGAGGCAATAAACGTGGCCGTCTTTGCCGCCGAAAAAAACGCGGCCGTTCCAATACGTGGGCGGTGAGTCGATCCGGCCGCCGGCGATGAAGTGCCAGGCTTCCTTGCCCGTGGCGGCATCGACCGCATGCAGCGTGTGCTTATCCACCTCCGAGACAAAGGTGAGCCCTGCGGCGGTCGTGGTGGTGCTCAGCGGTGGCGTCAGTTTCAGCTCCCACGCCATGCCGAGATCCTTTTTCAAGTCTTGGTTTGAGAATCCACTCCGCGCATTGTCGCCGCGATACGTCGGCCAGTCCTTTGCGTCGGCGGGGATGTCGCTGATCGAGTCCGCGTACGCCGCGCCCTTCGTCAGGCGCGCGTCATCGGCAGTGTCAGGTGGCAGGGGATAGCGCGGTGCGGATGCCATCGCAGCCATGCCGTCGAGCTTGGCCTCTGGATAGCAGGCGCAGTTATGCGGTCCGGCGTAGGTGAGGCCGTTGCTCGGCAGCACGCCGTAGAGGCACGCGCCGCGCACCCAGTGGTTCAGATCCCAATGCTGCTTGTCCATGTCCACGTACTCGATGCCTGTGCGGGATGGGATGAGGTACTTCTCAGTCGCCTTCGCCATGTAGCAGCGGTGGTGAAACCAGTACGTCCCCTCCGGCACGTCGGGGAAAAAGCTCTTCTTCAGCTCGCCGGTCATAGGATCAAAGCCACGATACTCTCCGGATTGATTGCCGCTGGTGGTGCCTGCATTCCAGACGAGGCCCTGCGCCACGATCACATCCTCCAGGCTGCGGTAGCCGCTCTTCTCATGCGGCGCGGTCCACAGGTCCTTCCCGGTGTCAGCGTTCACGCCCTTCATCACGCCGTCCCCACCGGCGTAGAGGATCACGTCATTGTTCACGATGATGCGCGGTGCGAAGTTGAACTCGTAAAGCGGCCGGCGCTTGGTGGGATCAGTGGTGAACTTTACCTCGCCCGTCTTTGCATCGCGGCAGGCGAGGCCGTCGCCGTTGTAATAAATGATGCGTTTGTCATCGATGGCCAACGTGATGGGCGCCACGCGGTCCTCCTGCTGCCAGAGCGTTTCACCATTGCTCGCGTTCACCGCCATCAGGTGGCGCGGCTTCCCGTCCCAGTTGAATTCCGTCGTCACGCGCTGCTGGTCGCTCTGCTGCTTCACCGCGAACTCATCGTTCAGACGCCAATGCTCCTTGTTCACCAACGCGTAGATCGTGCCGTTCCGCATGAGGAACTCCTCCGCGCCCGCCGTCTGCGGATACTCGCGGATCACCGCGCCCGTGCCACCGTCGAGGCACACGATGGGCGCGCTGATGCCGAGGGTGACATAGACCTTGTCACCGTCGGCCACCAGCCTGCGCGCGAGCTGCGTGGGGCCGGATTTCAGCGGCCAGAGATGCGTGCTCCACTCCGCGATGGGCTTCTTCCAGAGCACGGTGCCGTTGAAGGCATCACGCGCGATGATGGCAAACTTTGCCGGCATCAGGATCGAGATACGGCTGCCTTCGTCGATGATGTAAAAGATGCGCCCTCCGGCGCTGACCTTCGCGCTCACCGAGGACATGCGGTCGTGGTGCCGGCTCCAGCGTGGATTGCCCACCCATTGCATCCGCGTCGGCGGGCC
>JANOBO010000210.1:0-30968 GCA_031411695.1 Verrucomicrobiaceae bacterium | reverse complement strand
GCGGCTTCGATGACCTTTGCCGTCACCTTCACGCCGCTGCGCACGATGATGGCGCTGGCATCTTTGGCGGCGGCGGCAAAATCAGCCTCGTTCTTCAGCCCCAGCTTCACCTCCACCTCAAAGGACGGCACCGCCTTGAGCAGTTCGATGCCTTTTTCGGAAATGGGATCAGCGACGAGGATTTTTAGCTTGGACATAGGGGCCGGGACACTAGACAAGAATGCCCGGCCCTCAATCGCAAAGCCGGAGTTTTTCCGGGCGATTTTCGCGCCCGGCGCAGCTTCATCAAGCCCGCCGAAAAACACGCACTCCCGCGCCTATTGCATCCGATAAACCGCGCCGTTCCAGTCCAACACAAGGATCTCCTTGTTCGCATCCTCGCAGATGGCGGTAGGCTTCACGAGCACGGCGGGCTTTTTCTTCGCATTGGCCGCCGGTGTCTGCGGGCTGGTGTAGAGCAGTGTGTTTTTTTGCACCTTGCCGTCATCGCCGACACGCAGCGCCCAGAGCTTGCCGATGACGAAGTCGCCGTAAAGATACGCGCCTTTGAGTTCGGGCAGCTTCTCCCCCCGGTAAACGATGCCGCCGGTGATGCTGAGGCCCTCACCATGGTTGTAGTCGAACACCGGCTCGATGAACTTCACCTCCGCAGGCGCCGGATCCGTGCGCAGGACAAAATCGTGCCCGCCTTCACGGTGGCTCCAGCCGTAGTTCCCGCCTTTCACGATCCAGTTGATCTCCTCATACAGATCCTGGCCCACGTCAGCACACCAGAGGCGGCCTTTCTCGTCGAAGCTCAGACCCCACGGATTGCGAATGCCGCTGGCGTAGATCTGGGGGAGCGCGTTCACACCGCTGGCGTATGGGTTGTCCGCCGGGATGCCATACGCGCTGTGATACTCCCGCGAGTCCACGTCGATGCGCAGGATCTTGCCGTTGGGTGACGCTAGATTCTGCGCGAGCCGCAGCTCGTCGTTCTTCTTTGAGGTGTCGCCCACGCCAAAATACAGGAAGCCATCCGGCCCGAACACCAGATTGCCGCCGTGGTGATTCCAGTTCACGAGCGGGAACTCCATGATCACGCGCTCTGAGGCCGGGTCCGCCTTGTCAGCATCACCGGCTGACGTCTTCATCTCGGAGACGATGAGGCGCTTCGGTTTCTGCTGCGTGTGGCAGAGATAGAACAGGCCGTTGTCCTTGAACTTCGGATGGAAGGCAAATCCGTTCACGCCCTCTTCGAATTTCCCATCCGTGGCTTCCATTCCACGCCCGCTTAAATCCAGAAACAGCTTCGCATCGCCGCCTTCCTGCTTTGGGAGAATCATCACCTGCCCGCGCTGCAGCACGAGGAACTCGCGCCCGCTACCGTCCGGCCGCACCACGAGGGCGACGGGCCACTTCGTCTCCAGCTTTTCATGCACACGCACCAGTTTGACCTGATCAGGCTGCTGGGCGGAGAGCCAGGTCAGCGAGGAGAGTGTGACAAGGAAGGTGAGGGCGGTGCGGCTGCGGTTCATGAGCGCATGATGGGCAAGCGTCGCTGAGATGCAAACGCTGGATTTTTCCAGGCACCGTTCGACGACGGCTCACGGATCCATGCCAGCCTGCGCCGAGATCTCCCGCGGATCGGAGAGCGGCGGATCGGCGGGCCGGCCTCCGTCGAGCGTGAAATTTGTGCCGACGGAGGTCACCACACCATTGGCGAAATCATACTTCAGCGCCTCACCGGAAAATGGATCGACCGGCAGATCGGTGAGGTAATCGGGGCGCAGGTTCAGCAACTTCGGTGGGAGACGATGCAGCCCAGAGTCCGCACGGTGCCGCCGGATGGCGAAGAGGGTGCTGACGACCGCGTGCTGCGCGTGCGCGATGCTCTGCCGGTCGGGTAGTGACACATACGGCGCGATGCGCGAGGCAAAGTACGCCTCGCCCGCAGAGTTCGGGAGGCCCACAGTCGAGCCCATCCGGCCCAGCCGGAGATTGATCTGGCTGGACCGCGAGTGTGGCGAATTTTCCGCCTCATCACGCAGGTCATGAAAGCTGAGCGCGAAGAGCTTCAGTGTGCGGTTCGGTTTGAAGAAGAGACGGCCGGGCCGCTGAAAAAACACGCCGCCCGGAAGCGAGTCATCAGGCTCACGGCTCTCCGCGCCGAGCATGAGCTTCTTCTCAAAGAGAAACCAGGCGCTCATCGCGGCACGGAGTACCTCGTCCGAAGGCTTGCACCGGAGATACTCCTCCTGAAACACGCCGAGCCGAACCGCGTCGAGCTTCGTGGTTTTCAATAAGTCAGCCAACGTCTGGGACGAGCGCTCGAAGATCTGGAGGGAGCGGTCATAGTACGACGGCCAGGCATGGAGCTCCTGGAGGGAGCGGGCCACCTCCGCGAGATCGATGGCGGCGGTGAATGCCGCTTCCTCCTCGCCGCGCCGCATGAGATACGCGGCCTCGGCCTGCTTGAGAATGGCGAGCGTGGTCCATGCCCCGTGGATGCCGATGTCCTCCTCGAACCACGCTTTGCTGCGCGGATGCCAGTCCGGCTCCTCCAGCAGGTCACGCAGATTTTCCCGCGCCACTCCGTTGGCCTCGACCATGCGCGCCAGATCTGGCTGCGGCCAGTGCCACGGGGGCACGCCGACCTGCGCTGCGCTCTGCACCGGAGCGACCGATGTGAGCAGCGTGCGCATACGGTTCAAGGCCGTCGCACGCTGGGTGTCGTCGAAGTCGCGCTTCAATTGCAGCGTCTCTTCAGAGGGCGGATTTTCGTCCTGCCAGTAGATCCAGGTCAGCACCGTGAACACAAACACGACCAGTGAGAACGTCAGCAGCCTGCCCCATGCATGGGAGTGAGTCGTGCGCGGACGTCTCGGCGGCCACTCACCGATCTGCGATGGGATATCAGGGGCCGCCTCAGGTGTGCGCTGCTCTTTGACGCGCGGAGCGGGTCCTGCGTCCCGCAATGAAACGGGCTGATGCTCCGGCTCGATGACAATGACTTCGCCGGGGGGCGGGTTTGCCATCGGGCGTGTCTGCCGCGCCGGCTCGCGTGCGGTCGTCGGCTGCGGGGCAGGGGCCGCGCGTGAAGATTCGGGTGGCGGCTGTGCTTTGGGCGGCTGCACGCGGCGTGGCCGGAACACCGGAACGGGTGATGGCGTCGCCGGTACATCCGCTTCCACTGCCGTCTCGCCAAGCGGACTCAACGCTGAAGACGGCCCGTTTCCGCCAGCGACGACTTGCGTGGCTTCTGGCGCGCGCGATTCCACCGCAGAAAAGGGCGTCATGCGCGCGGGCTCCCCGCTGCCATTGGACTCGTGGCGCGGCTCAAGTTCGCGCTCCTCGGCAATCAACGGCGGAACCGTCAGCGCGATAGGAGTTTGCGGCTTCTCCATGGGAGCCGGCATCACACGCGGCACCTCGGGAACAGCAGCCGTATCGACCTTGGCAAGTGGCGGCGCCGGTGCGGCGAACTGCGCGACGAGGCCCCCTGGTAATCTCGTGCGCAACTGCGGGGCGTCATCCGTGACCGGCGGCAATACCAATCCCTGCGACGCCTCATGCCATCCAGCGATGGGAATATCGTGTCTGCCCGGTGGGGCGCTCCCTTCGACCGCAACTGGTGAAGGCGGCAGCGAGGGCGCGACTGGAGCGCTGCTTGCTTCCGGCACGGCCGCCTTTGTATTGGAGATGGTCGAAGGCGGCGGCTTCTCCGGCAGTTGCACGACGACTTTTGCGGCCGGCTCCGCCACAGCCGCGACCGTTTTGCGGGGCTCGATCTGCGGCTGCGATTTCGGAGCGATGGAGGGCGTGGGCTGCCGGAGGATCGCGTCGAGGATTTGCGTCTCGCCACGCGTGGCTGAGGGCTTCTTCGGAGCGGATGGCGGAGATTTCGCCGGCTTCTTTTCAGCCGGCTGGTCGTCGTTCAACGACCAAGGTGAACGCCACGATCCGCGATTGGGATTCCACCAACTGGATTTCCGGTGGGAAGGCGGATCGTTCTCTTGACTTGGCGGCGGCATTTGGGGCGGCCATTATGCACAAGGCGTTCACGATTGGAAACCCAAAAGCCGCGCCGCATCGTTCGGAGTGTTCGCATTTGCAAAGAGCGGCGCGTCTTCCGGCTTCATCCGCATCACCTCGCAATGACCTGCGACGGAAATCTCCTCGATCAGAGGCTGAAGGGCATGGTGGCCGACGGTGAGGGAGTTTTCAAAGAACGGCAGCGCGGCCGGAGCGTACACTGCCGCGAGCGCCTCATAACCATTCGCCCCCTCAAAGACGACGCCCTTCTCCGGGCGCGACTGCGCGAGCAATGAATCGCGCAGAAACGCTACCGACATCAGGGGCATGTCCACCGCCAGCACCAGCAAGGGGCCGTCCGCGCGACGGAGACAACGCGCGATCGCGGCAAGAGGGCCGCAGTCCTCGCCGACGGGATCGCACACGAGATCGAGGGGTGGATTTGTCGTGTCGTCCTGAAGCTGCGCCGCAAAGTTTTGCTCAGGCCGCGCCGCCACCATGAGGCGTGCGGGACGTAGCGCGATGAGCTTGTCGAGCTGCCCACGCCACAGCGGCCGCCCATGCCAGTCGAGGAAGGCCTTGTCCCGCGTCATGCGCGTGGAGCGGCCTCCGACGAGCAGTGCTGCGGAAAATATTGTCACGTCGTCGATGGCTGTGCGGCACCGCTGCTCTCGATGAAGCCATCGCTCAAAACACGGGCGCGCAGCCCGCCCCGGCCGCGCAGCGCCTTCTCAGCGCCGGGACCAAAAGCATGATTCATCCACAGGCATGGCCTTGCCTCCTCCGTGCCTTCAAAGCGCACGCCTTGCACTTCAAACTCGCGGCCGATCAGCGTGTCCAGGTCCACACCGAGCGTGATGACGTTGCGCCGGTAAACGATGGGCTCCTTTCCTTGAATCCCGAGCTGCTCCGCCAGCCAGTCATGAGTCTCCAAGGCGAAGAAGGTGATCTGCCCTTTGTAGTTCGGCTTGTGATCAAAGTAGCGGTCGCCCCGGATGCCGCTGCCCGCCACGCACTCGATTTTCGGCACCTCGAGCATCGGCTGGTCGGCGGCCGTCTTGCCATATCGTCCGGCAAAGCTGTGCCCTGGAGAAATGTAAATGTGCAGGATTTCCATCGCGCGCGACCCTAGCAGAGAATCGCCACGGCGCTCTGGACTTTTGTGCTCCGGCCCCCACAATCGCACGGCATGAGCAACGATCAAAAAGTGCGCGTGGGGATCATCGGCGCGGGAGGAATCGTGAAGCAGCGGCACCTGCCGGGATTGCGTGCGATTCCCGGCGTCGAGATCGTTGCCGTGGCGAATTCCACGCTCGCCAGCGCTGCGGCCTTTTGCCAAGAACACGCGCCCGAAGCGGTGCCGGTGGAGCATTGGCAAAACGTGGCGGACAACCCGGACGTGGACGTGATCTGGATCGGCGCGCCTCCTTATCTTCATAGCGACGCGGCGATTTTTTCCCTGCAATGCGGGAAGCATGTGTTCTGTCAGGCGCGCATGGCGGCGGAGCTGCACGAGGCGGAGCGCATGTGGGAGGCATCCATGAGTTTTCCTGACCGCGTCTCCGCGCTCTGTCCCGCGCCACAGGGCATGAAGGGCGGCGAGCTGGTGAAGAAGCTCCTCGCCGAAGGCGCCATCGGCACGCCGCATCAGATGACGCTGCACAGCATGGCCGGAGCGTGGCTGGACGCGTCCGCTCCCGCCCACTGGCGGCAGCGCGTCGAGGTCAGCGGCATTCAAATCCTCACGCTCGGCATTTTCATCGAGGTGATGCAGCGGTGGCTCGGCGACATCACGGAGGTGGCC
This sequence comes from Verrucomicrobiaceae bacterium, assembly GCA_031411695.1. Lineage (GTDB taxonomy): Bacteria > Verrucomicrobiota > Verrucomicrobiia > Verrucomicrobiales > Verrucomicrobiaceae > JAIBCL01. Next base: position 25,150 of record JANOBO010000210.1, on the reverse strand, counting down.
GCGCATGGGCGGGTCCTCATTCCGCAGCGCGGCGGCTACACGGTCGAGACGCCGGACTTTGTGAATGTGCTGTGCAAGTTTCGCAACGGCATCGAGGGCACGATGATGTTCAGCGGTGTGGCGGCGCACGCGCCTTCGGACAAGTTTCATCTTCACGGCTCCGACGGCTCGCTCAGCTACGACTTCGTCACGGATGAGGTGATCATCGGCAGACGTGGGGAGACACCGACGCTGGTGGCGCTCCCCTCGGAACTGCAGCGTGAGTGGACCGTGGAGCGCGACTTCATCGCCGCCGTGCGCGATCCGGCCGCGCCACGGCCGCAGCCGGACTTCACCGAGGGCATCCGCTACATGCGCGTGGTGAACGGCGTGTGGGACTCCATGGATCAACGCGCGACCGTGAAGGTCGCGTGACGCTCAGGGGGCATCACGCAGCGTGACCCGCCCGTTCATCGCAGCGTAGTGCGCGACGAGCTGTGGCGCGTCCGCCATTTCGTCGGCTTCGAGAACAATCTCGCCTGAGAGAAACGGCACGCGCGACAGCGTCGCGTCATCCAACAAGTGATCCCATGACGTGATGCCGAGCCCGGGCACCACGGCGCCCGGCGGCGGATCGTCCGTCACAAACCACGCGCGCGGGAGCACGCGCCGCAGCCGGTCGTAGTGACTGCGCCTCAGCGCGCGCACCCAAAACGCGCGGAGCCCCGGCAGATGAAGCAGCCCGAGCAGCGGCGCCGGCACATCGTTTTCGTGAAGAGAAGCGCGGGCGATTCTCACGGCGCGGCCCTCGATCGACAGGCGCAGCGTCATGGGTTCCCGCCGCAGCAGCGGCGTGTCGATGGCCGGCATTAACGGTTCGAGAAAGGCGAGCAAAGCTTCCGACAGGGTCTCATTCCGCACCCGTGCCGCGAGCAGTCGCGCGGCGAGGCGCAACCGATGAATCTCCCAGCCGAGCGAGCGGACAGTCTTCGCGGCGCTCTTCGATTCGGGTAAAGAAAACGCCCGCGCCGTGTCGGCCACAGGCGGCGCAGGATCGGGGGAAGCATCGCTCATCGCGTGCATATCAAGCGCCGAACGCAGCGCCCGGCAAGCACCGCGCGCAAAATCACGCCGCACTCAAAACAGCGGAGAAAAAGCTAGCGTTCCGACGGCCATCGGCTGTAAATCGATGGCGTTGACGAACCCAAAACAATTATGAAGACACTGTTTACCCTGTTGTTACTCCTCAGCCTCACGATTCCAATGACGGCTGCCGAAAAGAAATCCCCAGCGAAGAAGCCAGCCGCCGAAGAAAAGAAGGCCGCACCTGCCGAGGACAAGCCCAGCGCAAAATCCGAGGCGGAAGCGAAGTCCCTCACCGCAGCGCAGAAGACAAAGCTGCTAAAGATCATCAATGAAGGTGATGACAAGGAGCTGAATGCCTTGCCGGGAGTCGGTGAGACACGCACCGCCGCCATCAAGAAGGCACGGCCCGTGGCGGAGGTGCTGGACCTCCTGAAGATCGAGGGCATCGGCGAAGGCACTTTTGCCGAACTCGTCGGCTGGGCAAAGGGCGAGGCACCCGCCGCGCCGACCAAGGCCGACGACGAGAAGCCGAAGGCCAAGAGCAAGAAGAAGGCCTCGTAAACTGCGCAGCCCTGTCGTTGCATTCATCACGGCCCGCCCTGCAAAGAGCGGGCCGTTTTGTTTGGAATGGCGGAGGCGCGGGCCGGGTTCGTGTGCGAACGGTCATGCCGCACGGACGAAGAATCCTGCCGAACCCCAATCCCCGCCACCATGTGCAAATGTCCGAAGTGTGAGAAGACGATCACCCAGCTCGATGCGGAGGTGATCCCTGCTCATCTGCGCGGTGGAAAAGTCATCGAGGGCGCGGTCTTCACCTGTCCGCTGTGCCACACGATCCTCGGCGCGGGCCTCGATCCGGTCTCGCTCACAAACCAGATCATCAACGCCGTGCAATCGGCGGCGAAGCCCGGCGTGAGAAACGGCTGAGTCCTGCCGCCGCAGATCGCGCGCGACGATCACCGTGTCGCGCCCGGGGTGGCGGCGGGTTCGGCGCGCAGCACGCGGAAATAAAACTCCGGGTCGATGGAGGGGAACCACGCGATCTCCTTGAACACCTTCGGATCATCCATCAGCCGGAAGCCATCGGCGAAGACTGCGCGGTTAAATGTGTTGTAGCCTTGCACGAGATGCAGCGTGCGCTTCTCCGCGCGTGCCCTTTGCAGATGCACCTCGATGTCCGCGGCGCTGCTCACCTTGATCGCACGCGGAAAGTAAACCGGCAGCGCCTCACCGCCGAGCCCGTAACACAGCACGGGCGCCGTCGTGGGCAGCGCCTGCTTTTCCAAAAAGCCGGCGACATCGCGCAATGGCGCATAGGGCGCGGACCCGAGCACGTTGCGGATCGGCTGTGCCACAACGACATACGCCGCGAGTGCGATCACGATGATGAGCGAGCGAAGGGCCGCGTTCCAAGGACGCGCGCCGAGCTGCGTGGTCGTCCAGGCCAGGCCGATGATGAAAGGCACGAGCAGCGCGATGGCAAAGCGGGGATAAAAATAGGATTGCGCAAACAGCGTGATGCCGGCGAACAAGAAGCCGCTCACGATGAGCCCGAGCACGAGCAGCCCGTGTTTCCGCCGTCGCACCAGCAACACGAGAACGCCGAACGCCGCGACGAAGGTGATCGGCACGGTCGCACGGCTGGCGATGCCCGGAATCATCTCGTGGGAATCACGCAGGTGTTTCACGGCATCTGCGGAGAAGCCGGTGAGATCGAGATCACCCGGAATCACGCCGACGGCGATCTGCTGCCAGGTCTGCACGGCTAGCGTGGCATCAAGGCTGTGCTCATCCGCCTCCTTCCCGGCCCAATGCCGTGCCTGCATGAAGTTGGGAAGGAACATCTGCACGAGCAGCATGGCGGCGAAGACATGCGCCGCCATCAGTCGCAGCAGCAGCGTCCAGCGGTCGGCCTTGTCCGCCTCCTGTTTCAACAACAAGAAGGCGAGCACGATGAACATCACAATCACGTCGAAGAGCGCGTTTGGAAAAGCCCACAGCCACAGAAACTGATTCACACCGAGCCAGACCCAATGCCGGAGCCGACGGCCGCGTGTCTCGATGAGGCACGTTGCGGCGTAAAGCGCCGAGATGCACAACGGCACGACGAGCGCGTAGGCGCGCGCATCGGCTCCGTAACGGATGTGCCATGGATGCAGCGCCAGCAAAACCGCCGCGACGACGCCCGCGCCGGGCGCGCCCCATCGACGCAGCAAGCACGCGAGCAACCCGATGGCCATGACCGATGCGATGAGCGACGGCACGCGCGCTGCCAGGTCGCTGAACTCGGATTGCGGCGCGCCAGTGAGCGCACGCCACGCCGTGAAGCTGGCTTTTTGCGCCAGCGACATCGGCACATGGTTCGTGGGCTTTTGATAATAAAAGGCGCAGCGCTTCCACGTCGTGGATGTGAACTGCATGGCCTCCGCGTCCTTCTTGTCCGGCTTCCAGCTTCCATGCGAGCACTGCCGGATCACCCACGTCTCATCCCACCAAAGACTTTTGCTGGCGAGCGGCAGGCGGGCTGCGGTGCCGAGCGCGATGGCGATGAGGACGAGGGGCCAGAACCACCGCGGGAAGGAGAGTGGGAATGATGAATGACGAATGACGAATGACGAATCGGAGAAGGCGCGGGTCCAGAGCGGGGCGAGGGCGGCTAGAAGAATGAGCAGCGCGAGATCGATCCACGCCGCGAGGTGAATGCCGAGATCGACATCGGCCTCCCAAGGTGTGTCGCTCCCGTGGCTGGCGAAGGATTTGATTTTCGCGCGCGCCGCATGGGCGTCCGGGCCGGCGATGAGGATGATGATCTCAACGAGCGCGAGGAACACGAGCACCGCGCGGGCCTGCTGCGCGGGCGATGCGAGGATGCGCTGGAAGATCTGCTTCACGTTCGGTTCTGCCAAGCCGGAGGAAGGCCCGGTCACGTCGGAGGCTACAGAAGATTCTTCCGCTTGAAGAAAATGATCGGCATCACGGCGGACACGATCAGCAGCAGGATGGCCATCGGATAACCCAGCATCCACTTCAGCTCAGGCATGTGCTCGAAGTTCATGCCGTACACGGAGGCAATGAGCGTCGGCGGCATGAAGAGCACGCTGGCGATGGTGAAGATTTTGATGATCTGGTTCTGCTGGATGTTGATCAGGCCCAGGCAGGACTCGAGCAGGAAGGTCATCTCCTGCGTCTGCTGCGAGGTGTAGTCGTCCAGAGATTTGATGTCGCGCATGACGCTGCGGAACTGCGACGCGAGCTCGCCGTGCATCCAGGTGGCCGCATTGTTCAGGAAGAACTGCAACATGCGGTTCAGGCTCACCAGGCTCTCGCGCAAGTTTGCCACGAAGGCGCTGCGGCGGCCGAGGAGCTTCACCACATCGGCGAGATCCTTCTCCACCCCCGCGCTGGCCTTGTGCGGGTCGAGCTTGAAGACATCACGCCCGACTTTCTTCAGGTCGTTCTCCACAATCTGCAGCGCGTCGGCGATGCGTGCGACCATCAGCTCACAGAGCAGGAGGAAGACGGCGTCGCTGCTGAGCGGTGTCTTGCACTGGCGGCGCACCTGATCCACGAGCGTGCGAAAGGCCAGCGGGTCGGCATAGCGCACGGTGGTGAGGCAATCAGGCGCGACGACGAACGAGATGGATGTGGTGTCCGGATCCGGCGTGTCGAGCCCGACGGGAATCCACGCCGTCATGTACAGCGCGCCCTTGTCGGTGTAGAGTCGGCTGGACTCCTCGATCTCCTGCATTTCCTCCCGCGTGGGCAGTTGATACTCGAGCCATTTCTCCGCCTCGAGTTCCTCGACGCGAGAAGGGTTCAGCAGGTCGAGGAAGACGAGATTGTCAGGAAACGGCCGCGTCTTTTCGTCGTTCCAGTCAATGAGCTGGCCTTGCTGTGTGATGAGTCGAACCATTTCGGAGGCGGCGAAAGTAGCCTGCTGGTGTGAGCGCGCCACGGAAAACAGGACGCGCGGGTGAATTGAACCGGAGCGTGCTCCGCAGCGTCATTTCGCCGGGGGAAGTTCGGGCACGGCCTCCATCTTCACGGAGCCGTCGTTGTAGCCCACCACGCGCATGCCGGCAGGCGTCGCGGCCTTGCTGATGACAATGACCTTCTGCGGCGGATCGGTCTGCTTCACTCCGGCGGCGTAGTAGTCGTAGCCGATGCGGGTGTCGTCGTGCAGCAGCGGACAATGCAGCGGCTGCTCATCGGCGATGATCTTGTCCGTGACCAAGGTGGCGAGGTCGGGCGGATAGCTGCCGTCATGCGCGGCGGCGAACTTTTTGCACGCTCCGATGATCAAGCCAGCGTTGGCTTTTGACTTCGACTCGAGGGACTTCCCCTTGATGAACTGCGCGGTGGGAAGGGCGATGGCGAGGAGGACGGCGAACACCGCGACGCGCACAGCCCAGGCTTTGATCGTTGAAGGCGGCTGCTCGGGCCGCGCAAGCTTCGGCAGCGAGAACGCGGGCTTTACGGTTGCGGCAGGCGCTGCGCTGACGGCAGGCGCCGGTGGCGGCGCGGAGAGGATCTCGAGAGAGCTGAGCGGCCCCCAGTCATCGAGACCTTCGTGCCATGCGTTGTCGGTGGGGAGGAATTGTCCGCTCGCCAGTCCGCTGAGGACTTGCGGCACGGTGAAGGTGCCTAGCTGCTGGTTGTTGCGACCGATGTGGATTTGCATGGCGGGCTTTGAATTGCGGTGGGCGGAACCAACGGCGCGTCATGGCAGGTTCGCAAGCGCTTCATCCACCACCTCCTTCGGCGGGATGGCCTCCTGCGCGCCGCGCTCCGTCGTGGCCAGCGCGCCGGCGACATTGGCCGCGCGCAGCGATTTTTCAAACTCACGGTTCTCCGCCCAGCGCGCGGCGAAGGTGCCTGCGAAGCAATCCCCTGCGCCAACGGTGTCCACGGACACCACCTTCATCGTCGGCACCTCGAGCGACCGCATGCTCCGGGAAAACGCGAGCGTGGACGACTCACCTCGGGTGATGATGAGCGTGTCGATGCGCAGCTCACCGAGCCTGGCCAGCACCCAGTCCTCATCGGCGAGACCGTGCGCACGCCGGCCGAGCAGCGCGGCGGACTCGTCCTCATTCACGATCACGAAGTCCAGCTCCACAGCGGCCCATGGAAAATCATCGCGCCACGGCGATGGGTTCAGGCAGGTGGCCGTGCCCATGGGCTTTGCCAGATTCAAACCGGCGACGATGCAATCGGTGGGCACCTCGAACTGCGCCAGCATGATGCGGCCCATGGCGATCAGCGGCCGCTGCGCCGTCACCTCGGCCGGTGTCAGAGTTTTGTTTGCGCCGCCACCGACGACGATGGTGTTCTCGCCATCGCGTTTGCGCACGCAGATCATCGCGGTGCCGGTGTGGGCCTCCTCTCGCACGACGATGCCTGTCGTCTGCACTTTGCGCCGCCGCAGGTAGTCGATGTAGGCCACGCCCGCGCTGTCGTCGCCCACGCAGCCGATCATCGCCACATTTGCGCCCTGGCGTGCGGCGGCGACGGCTTGGTTCGCGCCCTTGCCGCCGAGATTGAAGTCGAGCGATCTTGCCGCGAGCGACTGCCCGGGCTTTGGAAATTCATCCACCACCGCGAGGCAGTCATAGTTCAGTGAGCCGAGGACGACGACGTTTCCCATGTGTCCGGCAAAGTCATAGCCGAGCACATCGGAACGTCCACCGGCAAGGTGGAGCCGTGCGCGCCTCAAAATCCCATCCATCATTTTACCCTCCATCATTTTACAAGCGGCCCTCTCCCAGCATCAGAGGACCCGGCGAAGACGAGAAAATTTGAGGGGGTAGAATGATGGCTTCGCTGGGTTTGCGCTTTGTCAGGCTTGCATTTCATCGGGAAATCCGCTTTCACTGGCGCCGTGCCCGACGAACACGAAATCGACCAGCTCACCATCACCCAGCTCAAGCAGGTGGCCGGGGCGACACCGCAGCCGTACCGCATCCACGCGCAGGTCGATGCGCGCGCGGAGAAGACCACCTCGCAGGGCAGCCCCTTTTGGGAGATCAAGCTCGCGGACGCGACGGACTCCTTCGTCTGGCGCGTGTTCGACAACAGCCCCGCCTTTCAAAAGACGCGCGAGCTGAAGCGTGGCGACTTCATCGAGCTGGCCGCGCAGTGGGTGGATGCCGGCAAGTACGGCTTGGAGCCAAAGCAGCCCGCTCTGCGGCCGCTCTCGGAAAACGAAACGACTGTGCTGCTGAACGGCAGTGGCGAGCTGGCCGCAATACAGCGCGCGGACTACGACGATCTCCTCCGGTTCATCAATGCCGTGATTGATCCCCGGCTAAAAACGCTGGCGCTGCTTTTTCTCGAGAAACATGGCGACCGCTTTCGGCGCGCGGCGGCCGCGAGGGAGAATCATCACGCGCGGCGTGGCGGCCTCGTCGAGCACATGGCGCAGATGATGCGTTGCGCGGCGGCCGTGTGCTCCGTTTATCCACAGCTCAACCGCGACCTCATGATCGTTGGCGTGCTTTTTCACGACTGCGGAAAGCTTTGGGAGAACGCCTATCCCGAGACCGGCTTCAACATGCCCTTCAACATCAACGGCGAGATGCTCGGCCACATCCCGCTCGGGCTGGAGCTGGTGAACAAGCTCTGGCGCGAGATGATGGACCAGCCCGCCGCGATCTCGTGGACGCAGCTCGAGCCCGCCAGCGAAGCGGTGCGGCTGCACCTGCTGCACCTCGTGGCATCTCATCACGGTGAGTATCAGTTCGGCTCCCCCGTGCTGCCCAAGACGCCGGAGGCCATCGCGCTGCATCACGTGGATAACATCGACGCCAAGCTCGAGATGCTGCGCCGCGGCTACGAAACCAGCCGCGAGCTAGGCCCCGGCATCTTCGAGCGCTTCCGCCCTTGGCCCGTCAACATCATCGCCCCCCTGCCCAGCATGCCGCCGCCTTCAGTCGAGGAGCCGATGACGATTTCGACCGAGGCTGCCTCTTGAAATGCCGGGCATCAATTCGAATGGCGCGCTGGGTTCGGCGAACTTAGGTGACTCGCGTTGTCAAAATTTGTGAAAACAAGTGCTCGAATCGAGGCCGCCACATTTGGCCGGCCCTCTTTTTGCGACGAGGCATCCATCGGCCCGATGCTTGGCTTGTGCTTTGAATGGCAAAAATAGGGACGGCTAAAATACGAGTGGCTGAAGTGTGGGAGTAAATCGTGTTTTGTGAAGGTTAGCTCCATGCCGTTAGCCGATGTTACTTCGTGGTGTCATCGTGAATAACAGTCTCTGAGGTGCGCAGCCGGGTTTCAACTCCTGCTGCATGGTCGCGCCTTAGCCGAGCTCCGCGGGAAGCGCCTCATCTTCAAACACCAGCGCTGCGAGCGCCTGATCCAGATGCGCGCGCGTGCGGCCGCCGACGAGAACGGAGGCGATGCCCGGCGTGCGCAAGGCCCACGCGAGCGCGAGGCGGGCCTGCGGGATGCCGGTGCGTCTTGCGACGGCTTCGAGCGTCGCGAGCCGCTGCTGCGCGGCATCGTGGAAATACACGTCCTGGTGTCCGGGCACCAGATCGAAGCGCGAGCCTGGAGCCACGCCGCTGCGATGCTTGCTGGTGAGGAAGCCTGCTCCGAGCGGGCTGTAAGTGATGATCGCGATCCTGCGGGCGGCGCAGTAGCCGCGCAGTTCCTCGCTGACATCGCTGACCGCGAGATTGTGATTGTTTTGAATGACGCTGAAGCATGACGGTGCCGCCTTGAGCTGATCCAGGCTGATGTTGCTCGCGCCAAGGGCCTTCACCTTGCCGGCATCGACGAGCGCTTCGAGCGCAGGTCCTGCGGAAAGCGCGCTGTCATGCCACTGATGGAGATAAAGCAGATCGATCTGCTCAACGCCGAGCCGCTTCAAGCTTCCATCGATGGTGATGCGGTCGTAGGGCGGGAGGATCTTCGTGGCGATGGAGATGCCTGCGGGCCGTCGCGAGGCGAGCCACTTTCCGAGGATCACTTCCGAGGCGCCCTGGCCGTAAGCTGCGGCTGTGTCGAAGTGGCGGACACCGTTTTCAAAAGCGTGATCGAGAAGCTCGAAAGATGCGGACTCATCAATCTCCCGCCCGAACGTGACGCAGCCGAGCCCGATCTTGCTGACAGGAAGCGCGGCAGGAGTGAGGAAGGTCACGCTCACGACAGATGAATCCCCGCTGTGGAAAAAATTTCCGCACCGATGAAACGCGCGCGCGATCCGAGGTTGCGCTGAATGCGGAGCACTTCGTTCCACTTTGCCATGCGCTCGCTGCGGCTGAACGATCCGACCTTGAGCTGTCCCGCATTCGTCGCCACGGCCAGATGCGCGATGAAGGCGTCCTCCGTCTCGCCCGACCGCGCGGAGACGACTGGCAGCCAGCCGGCCTCCTGCGTGCGGCGGATTGCCGCGAGCGTTTCGGTGACGGTGCCGATTTGATTGAGCTTGATGAGCACCGCGTTGGCCGTCTGCCCGGCGATGCCGCGCTCGATGCGGGTGATGTTCGTGGTGAAATGATCATCGCCGACGAGCTGGCAGCGGTGACCGATCTCCTGACGCATGATCTTCCAGCCTTCCCAATCGTCCTCCGCCATCGGGTCTTCGATAGAGACGATGGGATACCGGTCCACCCAGCCGATCATGAGCGCGGCAAACTCGTCCGTCGTGAAGCTGCGCCTCTCGAGCCCGAGCGTGTATTTGCCATCGCGGTAAAGATCCGTGGCGGCGATGTCGAGCGAGATGCCCACCTCACGCCCTGCCGTGTAACCCGCGTGCGCGATGGCGGCGAGGAGCGCGTCGAAGACTTCCTCGTTGCGGTCAAACATGGGCCAGTAGCCACCCTCGTCGGCCACACCAGCGAGCAGGCCGCGCTCCCGCATGATCTCGGCGGCCGCATGGAAAACAGCGGCGGTGACCTCGAGTGTCTCCTCGTACGACCGCGCGGTGAGCGCCATGATCATGAAGTCCTGGATGTCGATGCGGCCCTGCGCGTGCTTCCCACCGCCGAAAATTTGAATCTCCGGCAGCGGCAGCAGCGTGCCTTTGCCATCACCGAGCGATTCAAAAAGCGGAATGCGTCTCGCCGCAGCCGCAGCCTGCGCGACGGCCATGCTGGTGCCGAGAATGGCATTCGCGCCGAGGCGCGATTTGTCGGGCGTGTCGTCCATCACGACCATGAGTTCGTCGAGGCCGGCTTGATCGAAGACATCGCGTCCGACAACTTCGCGGGCGATTTCGCCTTTTACATGCGAGATGGCTTTGAAGACGGACTTGCCGCCAAAACGCGATTTGTCGCCATCGCGAAGCTCCAACGCCTCATGATGACCGGTAGAGGCACCGGAGGGCACGAGGCCATGCCCGCAGGTGCCGTCTTCGAGAGTCGCGATGACTTCCACGGTGGGATTCCCACGGCTGTCGAAGATTTGCAGGGCGTCGAGTGAGGTGATTCTCATGAGTGGATTCGATCGATTCATGGGCCGGACGGCTTCGATTGCCAATCGCCGCTGCGTTTGACGATGCTGCCTGTGCCGTCGCGCGTCTCGCGGATGATGCGCGTGTCGGTGGCGTCTCGACGGTCCGGCAGCGCGCCGCTTCGCGCGAGGACTTGTTCAAATGCGGTCTGGGCGCTGGCGGTGCGCACGGGCGGCGCCTCGAAGGGCTTCGTGGCGATCACGTCTGGCGCAAAACCGGTCACGGCATCGCCGCCTTGCATTCCATTGCCCTCGAGGAAGAGCGTGCCGTTTCCCACGACATCCACGCCCGCATGAATCAGCGGAGGCTTCTGCGTGGTGGAGGGGCCGGGCTTGAGATAGTTGGCGACGTAGTTCACGCGCTCAAACTGGCCGTAGCCCGCCGTGTGGCCCCAGTTGTAGAGCACGTTGTTGCGGAAGTCCGCGCGCACGATGCCGGCAAAGCGCGGCACGCGGCTGACGTGATGCGCCATGAGGTTGTGATGCCACGTCACGCGCTCGCCGCCCAGCACTCCGGCGTAGCCGTGGTTCTCGCGGTTCAGCCCCTCGCTGATGACGCACCACTGCACGGTGATCTCATCGCTGAGGCCGGTGATGGAGCACACTTCATCCGTGCCCCAGCTCAACGACAAATGATCCGCGATGCAGCGCCGCGCGTCGCTGAAGCTCAGCGCGTCCGTGTCCACCGCGTCATCGCCGGGGCGGATGCGGAAGTGGCGCAGCACCACGTCATGCGTCGTCACCATGAAGCCGTCTCCGGTGAAGGTGATGCCGCCCGCAGGCGCGGTGGAGCCGTCCACGGTGACGAAAGGCTCGCTCACGCGCATCACCGATTTCAGCGCAATCTCGCCTGCGACGCGAAACGCGATGCGGCGCGGTCCGCGCGTCATCATCGCCGCACGGAAGCTGCCAGGGCCGTCGTCGTGGAGGTTTTCGACCCAGATCACCAGCCCGTCGCGGCCGCCGCGTGCGTTTCGTCCGAATCCTTCCGCATCGGGAAAAGCGGGCGCTGCATCAGTCGCGCGCACGATAGCTTCCGGGGGCATTGTTTCCCAAAGCGGCACCGGAATCGCGGGCCGCGGCCTGCACGAGGTCACGCGCGCATTCTCGGCATGACCGCGAACCTTCGTCAGCAATACATCGCAGCCGCTTTGGCCGCCGCGATAGGTCAGCGTCCACGCATAGTCGCGCCCATCATGCCGCGCGCGCACCTCCGCGCCTTCCGGGAGATCATCAAAGGCGCCCTTGGTCGGGACTTGCGCGGCGATAAGCGTCACCTCATCGCGCGGCGGCACGGCGCTGAGCATCACGGCGAGCCGGCAGCGGTTCGGCGACTTGCGGCTGATGCTGAATCCAGCGCGGCGCGACTGGATCGTCACCGGCGTCACGCCGCGCTCATCGAGCGTGAAGGCCAGCGTGCTCGTGGAAGGCACGAGATCCGCACCCGGCACGCCCATCGTCAGGTAATCCAGCACATGCGCCGCCTCGACTCGCGAGCCGCGGATGTGCAGCACCGCATCCGCGTCCTGCCCCCAGCCGAGCGTGATGATGCGGTGGAGCAGGCTGCCGCCGCGCAACTCGAGCCGCGCTTTCGTTCTGGCCAGGGTCCGCTCGCCGCTGCCGCCGAGATAAAATGCGGACACGCCATGCAGCGCGCCGTTTTCAATGATGATCTCCGCCTCGCTGCCATCGTGGCCGCCCGCGCTGATGAAGTCACGCCGCGCCACGAATCCCGCGCCGTCGATTACGAGGCGCGCGCGGTCGCCCGGGTTCGATCCGAAACGCAATCCGCCGACGGCCACAGGCTGCGGCGAGGTCAATCGCGCATCGAGCACACCGCTCATGCTCACACGGCTCCAGGCATCCGGCACGCCCTGCGTCCAGTGCGCCGCGTCGGTCCATTCGCCCGCGCCGCTTTGCCAGCGTGTGTCGCGGATTTCCTGCGCGGTGACCGGCGGCGTCAGCGAGAGGAGCAGGGACAGGATGAGTTTCATGGCTGCGGGAAAATGGCGCACATCGAGAAGCAAACGTCACCAGCGGCCCTGATGATTGCGCGTGTGAACAAACCGCACGGAGAATGCGTTTTTCTACATCGCCCATGAAACTTCGCCGTCTGACGTGTGCCCTGCTGTTGCTCGCCGCGCCGTGCCTTGGCGCGGAGATCGAGCGGCTGATCGTGCGTGTGGATCCGGTCGATCTTGGCGCGCGTTCTCGTGATGAGCTGCCTGCGGAGATCATGATCGAGCGTGGCGGCAACCTTGCCCTCGATCCGAGCACGCTCCGTGTCGTGCGTGTGAATGAAGCGGGCAAGCCGGTGGATGACGAGCCACTGCCGCTGCGCTGGTATGATGCGGCGATCCCGTATCAGTTCCCCGAGACGCAGGATTCGATCAGCCGCTCAAAGGGCAAGCTGGAGCCGAAGCCGTCGGAGCGCGGTGGCTATTATTTGAATGCGGTGGGCGATGGCCGCGCGGGTCGGCTGGTGTGGATGCATACGCAGACGGGCAAAGATGCGGCGTGGTATGCGGTGGAGTTTTCGACGTTGCCGAAAGGCACGCTGCCGCAGCGGCTCGCGCCGCAGGGCTGGATCGGCGACGGACAGGCGCGCTGCGCGGAGAAGGCGACGCAGACCGTGCAGTCGGACCTGCAGCGCGTCGATCTCGATGACTGGAATGGCGACGGCTTGATCGATCTCATCGTCGGCGAGTCGTTCGGGCATCTCGTGTGGTGGCCGAATCTCGGCACGCGGCAGTCGCCAAAGTTCGAGTGCTGCCGCATCATCGCGGATGCGGACGGTCAGCCGATCGATGTCGGCATCGTCGCGGTGCCGAAGGTTGGGGACTGGGATGCGGATGGCGATCGCGATTTGCTCATCGGCACGGAGCGCAATCGGATGATCTGGTTTGAGAACATCGCCGCAAAGCCAGCAGACACGCCAAAGCTGAAGTATCGCGGCGTCATCATGCTCGGTGGAAAACCACTGGAGTTGCCCGTGACACCGCTCACGCGCGGCGAGCCGGCGATTTTCACTCTCGACTACTTTCCGGTGCTCGAGTTCGTGGATTGGGATGGCGATGGCGACAACGATTTGCTCGCCGGCGGCTACATCACGGGCTGCGTGTTCCTTTATGAGAACACCGGCCAGACACGCGGTGCGCCGCCGAAGCTCGTCGCGCGCGGCCCGTTGGAAGCGGATGGCGCGGCGCTCAATGTCACGCACTGGTCCTCCTCGCCATGCGTGGTGGATTTGGATGCGGATGGCGATCTCGATCTACTCAGCGGCCACACGCCGCTGCGCGACCCGGCGATCAAGGCAGGCATCCGCTATTTTGAAAACATCGGCACGCGCACCGAGCCGAGGCTCACGAGTCGCAAGCTGGAAACCGGCAAACTCTGGCCCATCACCTCCGCCACGCCGCGCGCCTTCGATTGGGATGCGGATGGCGACTTCGATCTCGCGCTCAGCGTGCGCACTCACATGCTGCTGCTGGAGAATACAGGCACGAAGACGCATCCGAAGTTCGACAAGCTGCCCGCGACGCTCCTGCCGAAGTGGGGCCCCGCGCCGGTTCATGCGGATCAATTGATCGACTGGAATCACGATGGCCGCATCGATCTCGTGAATGGCTTCACCGTGCGGCTCAACACCGGCGCAAAGAATCCGTGGGATTGGTCGCAAGTGGTGCCGCTGCTGCCGCGCGGCGTGACCATCTCGCATAAATCCGGCCGAGGTGACGAGGAGCACTCCACGCTGCTCGACGACTTCGACGGCGATGGCGTGATCGACGTGCTCTTCGGCGATTGGTTCGGCCATGTGTGGCTGCACCGCAATCGCGGCACTTCGGAGAACCCAGACTTCGACCTCGAAGGCATCAAGCTCGCGATGAGCGACGGCTCGCCGATCAAGGTAGGCCCCATCGGTGGTGATCCGAACAAAGACTTCAGCGCGCTGCAAGGCGCGCGCACCGTGGTGGCCGCAGGCGACTTCGACGCCGACAAACTCCGCGATCTCGTGGTCGGTGACACCTTCGGCAAAGTGCGCTTCTTCCGCCAACTGCCGCACGGGCAGCGCGCGAGCACAGACGCGCCGGTGTTCGCGCCCGGCATCTAGATCGGCGATCTCGGCGTCCGCCTCAATGTCTGCGCCGCCGACTGGAATCAAGATGGCCGCATGGATGTGATCGCCGGCTCGGCCAACGGCAAGGTGCAGGTCTTCCTGGGACAGAACACCTCGTTTGCGCCCGGCTTCACGCCAGAGCTCCCACCGATCATGCAGCCCCGCGTGCTCATCGGCGACTTGAACGGCGACGGCGATGACGACTTGTATTTCCCGAGCACTCAGGGCAGTTGCTTCGTTGAGCTCTCTTTTCTGAAACACGGCTACGCGCGTGGTGTGATCATCACTCAGCGCTGATCTTGAGGTTGCGCGCCCTGCCGCCTCCTATCCGCCGGGCATCCATCGTGACGAGAGCGTTTCGATGTCTGGAGGCGGCTCCGGCAAATGCGCGAGCGCGAAACGAGTGACGAAGCCGCGTTGTGCTTCGGAGAAATATTCCACGGGTGACTTGCCATGCACGCGGGCGAGCAGCAGGCAGAGCAGCAGCTTCACCGTGCGCTGCTCCAAGTCGTGGCCACAGGCGGCGGTGTATGCGGACCAGAACACGGGCACGAGTTCAATGGCCGGCGGATGCAGCAGAGCCTTCAAATGCAAATGCGTGAGCAGGAATGCGGTGTCGAAGGCCGGATCGCCATACCACGCGCACTCGGCGTCGAGCACGATGAGACGACCGGGTGCGATGAGAAGATTCTTCGGGCTGAAGTCACCATGCACGAGCGCGAGCTGCGTCTCCGCCAGCCGCGCGGCCTCGGCGCGAAGCAGCCCGGCGGCTTCCGGCACACGCGCGGCAGCGGTGAGCAGGTAGGGCTCGATGCGCAGCGCGTGAAAGTTTGCCAGCGTGCTGAAGCGATCTTTCGCAATTGCATCATGCCACGAAGCGGCATGAAGCCGGCCAAGAACGCTGCCGGCAAGAGCGGCTGAATGCACATCAGTCTGCCCACGGAGCAGGCCGGCTTTCCAGTTCGACATACCCGCCAGATGCTCCATGGCAAACCAGCCATCACCGCCGCCCAGAATGCGCGGCACCGCCTCCGGCATGATCGGCGCGGCGTACTCAAAGAACGCGCGCTCCACATGATTCCTCGAGACATCCGCGAACCAGTCATCACTGACGCGCAGCTTCTCGAGCGCCGTCTTCACCACGACGGGTGCCTTTGAAGACTCCACCAAAACGATGTCGCTCGACACACCGCCTGTGAGCGGTGTCACGCGCACATCGCCCGCAATCAGACCTGCGGCCTGGAGGAGCGGAAGAAGTTCAGCGGTGATCATGCGGCGCCTACTTTGCCTGCTGCCTTGCCAGCTCCGCGAGGAATGCCTTCTCGCGATCCTCCACATACCGCTGATAGCCTTGGGGATCGATGAACGGGTTCAGGTCGCCAGCATCGAGCAATTGCGTGTGCTTGCGCGTCATGTCGTAATAGCTGCCGTGCGCGCCGAGAAACACATCGACGGGGAGCGATTTCAGCGCGCGGAAGCAACGCTCGTAATCGGTTGCGATGGCGGGGTACTCTTTGTTGTTCACCAAGACGTAGCCGGGGTTCACATTCGGGCTGCCGATGATCACCGCGTTCAGCTTCTTGGCACCCTCAGCGATCTGCATCGTCCACGTCGTGCAGCCGCGCGTGTGACCCGGCGTGAGGCGGGCGAAGAGCGTGGAGCCGCCGAGTTTCACCTCGTCACCATCCTTCAGCCTGCGGTCCACTTTTGCCGGCGGGAACTGCGTGTAGTCGGCCTTCCCGAGCCGGGCCTTTTTCGCCCCGCCGCTTTCAACGGCCGCGGCATCTTCCTCCATCACGAAATACCGCGCCTTCGTCTGCCGGAGGATCTCCGCGCTGCCCGCGCAGTGGTCGGAATGCGCGTGGCTGATGAGCAGGAGCTTCACGTCGCTGAACTTGAAGCCGAGCTTCTCGATGCTGGCACGGATGAGCGGCACGGACTCCTCGAGACTGCTGTTGATGAGGATGTGGCCTTCCGGCGTGGTGATCAGATAAGAGGCTAGATCCTTCGAGCCGACGTAATGGAGATTGCCCGCGATGCGATGAGGGGGGAAGGGCTGGAGCCAGTCAGCCGGCTGCTCCGCAAATGAGAGAGCGGCACAGCATGAAAACATGAGGAAGCAGAGGCGGAGCGTGGTCATTGAATGATCAATACGTTTTGCCTTTTGGAAACGTGGCGGCATCCGCGCCATCGCCGAGGATCGCGTCAAAATCTGCGGCGCACGCGGCGAGGTGCGCGGAGATGGCGCCGAACTCGCTGCCATGCACGACGAACTGCGCGCCGAGGTCGATGATGGTTCGCGCATCGGCGGCGCTGCCGACAGGGCGGCCCCAGGCTTTGCCGTGCTTCCGG
This sequence comes from Verrucomicrobiaceae bacterium, assembly GCA_031411695.1. Classification (GTDB taxonomy): domain Bacteria; phylum Verrucomicrobiota; class Verrucomicrobiia; order Verrucomicrobiales; family Verrucomicrobiaceae; genus JAIBCL01. The sequence continues at coordinate 8,154 of JANOBO010000210.1, read as the reverse complement.
CACGCGGCAGCGATCTGCTTTTGCACGTCGAGCATCACAGGATCTGTGACGCCGGGCGTGCAGCCGAGACGCAACGACATGTCGCCCGGTCCAAGGAAGAGAATGTCCACTCCAGGCACGGCGGCGATGGCTTCAGCATTGGCCAAGGCCGCTGGCGTTTCGATCTGCACGGTGAGAAACGTCTCGCGGTTCGCGGCATCTGTGTAGTCGGCTGGCTTCGCAAACCAGTAGCTCGCATCGCGCCCGCCGCCGCAGAAGCCGCGGTCGCCGAGCGGTGGAAATTTGATCGCGCTGACGAGCGCGCGCGCCTCGTCTGCCGTGCCGACGTGCGGGATCATCAGGCCGGACGCGCCGTCCTCGAGAAGACGGTAGAGGCCGTTTTTCTCCTTGGTCGGAGGCCGCCACATGCAGTCGATGTCGGCGGCGTGATGGCGGCCGAGCATGGTCTCGACCTCACGCGGATTCCACGTGCGATGCTCACCATCGAGCCAGATGCCGTCAAAGTGAAGGTGCGCCGCCAAGGCCGGGAAAAACGCGATGGGCGAGCCGGTGCAGCAGATGCGTGCGACTTGGCCGGCGCGAAGTTTGGCGAGGATTCGGGAGCGTCTCATGGAAGGCAGGGTTCGGGCTTGATTCAGATTTTGCGCACCGCCACGGCTTCGATCTCGAAGCGCAGCGTGGCGGGAAGGCAATGGGTGAGGGTGGTGCGGCTGGGAAAGGGCGCGGAGAAGTGCTCGCTGTAAAGCTGGTTGAAGCACGGCAGGTCGGCCGGATCGCGGACGTAGTTTCGCGTCTGCACCACGTGCGCGAGGTCGCTGCCGGCTGACACGAGCACCGCGCGGAGATTCTCCAGCGAGCGACGGAACTCGCCCTCAAACGTGTCGCTGACGATCCTGCCCGACTTGTCCACGGATGCCTGCCCGGAGACAAAGATGAGATCTCCGACGACGACGCAGGGGCTGAAGGGCAGATGAGAGACGGGCGTGTCTGGATCGACCGGATGGGAGACGAGCGGATGGTTCATCGTGTGATGCTCAAGGATTGCGAAGCCAGTCGAGGCTGATGCGACGGATGCGGAGACGATTGAGCGCGCCGATCTTGCTGTCACCCGCGCAGTAACCGATGAGCATGGCGTCACCCACGAAATGGATGGCGGTGTAGTGATACAGGCCGTCCGGGTCGCTTTCGATGAGTTTTCGCGCCGGCCATGTTTCCCCGCCGTCGGATGAGATGGCGGCGACGAATGGATTTCTCTTCTTCGGAGGAAAAGGAAACATGCCCGAGTGGTCGTTGTAGATCGCGAGGAGATCGCCGCTGCCGGGCAGGCGTTTGATGCTCGCGGGCCCGTTCGGCGATTTCATTTCAGTAGGCGCCGGTGGCGAGAATGTCTGGCCGCCGTCCTTCGAGCGGAAGCCGTGCTGCGCACCCTGATCCGTGCGGCACCAAGAGAACAGAGAGCCATCCGCTAGCTCGACCACGCCTGGCTCCTGGAGTCCGCTGCCGCTGCGCACCGGCATGGCCCACCAGCTCGAGGATTCCTGCCACGATACTCCATCGTCGTCGGAGTAAATCCACATCGCGATGGCGCGCGCGTCCCACGACTTGCTGGTCTCCGGATCGGTCCCGCGAGACCGATGAAAGGCCAGCGGGATCACGATGCGGCCCGTGGCGGTCTGGATGACACGATCGTTGTTCATCACGAAATACCCCGGTGCACGCTGCACCAGCGACGGCTGCGTCCATGTCTCGCCATCATCATTCGAAACGCGCATGTGCGGCCTGCAGTCGATCCAACTGTTCTTGATGCAGTAAAACATCGCGAGCTTTCCGCTGGCGAGACGTAGCAGCGAGACGCTCATTACATTATGCCGTCCGGCGTTCTCGACCACAGTCAGCGGCGCGCTCCAGGTGCGGCCTTGGTCATCGGAGTGAATGCGCACGATGCGCGCAGGACTCGCGTCCGCTGCTCCACCGTAGAATTGGGAGTAGCAAAATAGAATGCGCCCGGAAGCTAGTGTGGCAAATGAGCCCTCCGAGTTGCGTGGGTGCTCCGCAGTCGGCTCAATGTTCAGGGTGACGATGTTCTCCGGCGGCGCCGCACGCACCACACACGAGAGCGCTGCCGCAAGAATGACCACGCACCACATCCGCGTGAATCGGCGCGAACACCGCGCTGCACGCACGACGGCTAGCGCGCAGAATGTGAAGGACGAGAGGCGAGAAGCGTGCGGTGCTGGATGCATGGCGAGTCGGACAACGCATTCCAACGGCGGTCAACACGCTTATCGCGCATACGGAGGTGCGAGGTCAGCGGCATAGCGGCCGCTTCCCTCACGCTGCAACGCTCGCTTTGCGGCCAATCTATTCTCGTCTCCAGGCTGATCACGGGCCCACAGCGCAGACTTGAAACGAAAGTGCCCGCAGCCGTTTAGAATGGCTGCGGGCTGGGGTGTTCCAAAGCCCGAGTGAGAGCGAGATCACTGCACCTCAATGCGGCGCGGCTTTGCCGTTTCCTTCACGGGCAGGCGCAACGTGAGCACTCCGTCCGCGAGGCCGGCTGTCATTTTTTCCTCATCGACCTCGGTGTTCAAGCGGAGCCGCAGAACGAAGTCCAGGTCGCTCAATTCGCGATGCAGCGGCTTTGAGTCCGCTGGAGCAGATGCCTTGCGTCTCGCGTGAATGGTGAGCACGCTCTCTTCAAGATTCACGCTCACGCCGTCTTTGGGCACTCCGGGTACCTCGACGCGCACCTCGTAGGCTTCCTTTGTGCCATCGACGAAGTAGCGCGGCTTCACGGCTGGAGGCGTTTGACGGGTTTCGGTTCGGGTTTCAGTTGGATTGCAGCAAGTAGTCATGGTGGTTCTTCAGTTGGATGTTTGTGGTTCTGTTGGATTGCGCTCAGGCGATCTCGATGTTTTTCGGCTTACGGTGCTCGGCCTTTGGCAGCGTCACACTGAGCACGCCGCTTTCCAGCTTCGCCGCGATACCATCAGGCCTCACGCCATCTGGCACGGAGACAGAGCGGGTCAGCGTATAGGATTGCTCGCCGTCAGCGGTCTTTTCCTTTTTCTCGACGGTCACGGTGAGGAGCTGATTGTTCAGTTCGACCTTCACGTCCTCTTTTTTCACGCCGGGCACTTCGAATTGAGCGAAGTAGTTGTCCTTGTCCTCGTGGATGTCAGCAGCCAGCCGGCCCGGGGTCTCTGCGGAGAGTGTCTCCGGCAGATTGCCGAAAAATTGTCCGATGGAGGGAAAGCCGGAGAAAGGATGCCGGAACCATTCATCGAAGTCTGACACGCGAGCGAGTTGAGCAGGATGGAATCGAGTGAGTTTCATAATGTTTGATTGGTTGAGTTTTGTTTTCCTGGAGGAGGTATTGCACCTGTCGTGCCAATGACCTTCTGGAAACGCAACGCCTTGTGGATCAGGCGAATACGTCTTGTACCGGGTATTCAACACCCGGCAATGTGAGGCATTGTGACGCAATACAGGTGGCGTGTTGTCGCCCGATTAAGAGCCGATCCGGCTCAATTGCGCGCGGGGTGGCGTTGATGCTATTGAACCACCACGATAGACGCGAGTTTGCGGTAAAACGCGCCTCTCTGCGTGCTGTGCGTGATCTTACCTGCCAGAGATCCTGCTCTCCAAACCGGACCAGTTGGGGTGCGGCCGGTGCCCGCTAAGCTGCGGCAGGCTTGTAAATGGGAGGGTTGAAACAGCGCTTCACCGATCATCGTCGGCGTATGTACGTCCTCTCTGCGAGTCGGCACCGCAGCCAGCGTATCGGACATCAGCCCGCCTCATGAGTTGCTGCACGGAGCGAGAAGACCGAGCCTGCCGCCGCAGGCTACCTCGACGTTGAGAAACGCGCGGAACATCACCCGGGCCCAGCGGCGTGGGGTGGTGCGTGGCGGCGAAGTGCGGCAAAGCTCAGGAGAGCTATCGCTGCATCAAGAAGAACGCCGTGCAAATGCACGCGCTCCTTCGCGCTGGCGAATCTGGTCGTTGCCAAGAACCGTCTGCTAAACCCCTGAGCAGCATCTGAGGGGCTCCAACCAAGCAACCTTCCTCAACACCGCATATCAAGAAGTCCCAAAAGACTCCCGAATGCCACAAACGTAGATCGGCTGCACAAAGCTCGACTCCAGCCGCATTGCACGCCCGCAAAAAGGGCCGCTGAATCTTCCGATTTGCTGGGAGATGATTTTTTCAAACTCCACTTTAATCAGCGTCTCCTTAAACGGCGGGAGCCGCTCCGTCGGCGCCTTTTTCACCTGGCTTGTGCATGGTGAAACGGAACCGGATCTTCCCGCGCTTGGCGGTGGCGCGGGCCTTCCGGCGGGTGCGCTGGATCGGTGTCTCGTGCGCGCGGAGGCGGCGCACTTCCTCCAGGATGCCTTCCATCTCAAGCTTGGTCTTGAGACGCTTGAGCGCGCGATCTACTGGCTCGCCTTTTCTGACTTGGACTTCGGGCATAAAGAGGAATGGATGGTTTGAAAAACGGGCGGCAATACTAGGGGCACGCTCCGCTTCGTCAAATGAATTGTCGCCCTCTGCAAACGCTCCATCTGTGGCCTCTTTCGCTCACCTCGGTTTGAACCATTTCATGAGAAAAACCAGCGCCAGGACGACTAGCACCATCACGCCGAGCAACGGGATGCGCAGCTCCCAGTTCATCGCGGCGTCGAACCGCGCCTTGAATCCCGTGTGCGCGCTGGCCGCCGCCTGCACCTCGAGCGTGCGGAGTTCGGGCGAGAACCATTTTCCCAGCTTGTGCAGGCCGGTCGATGCACTCAGCGAGACTGCGGCCGCTGCCGAGCGCAATTCAAGATGACCGCCCTTGCCAAGCCCGATCATCACCGTGTCGTCATGCATCATGCCGCGCGCCCATAGAAACAAAGTCAGGCCGATGAGAAGGAGGGGAGATGCCTTGAGCATCGGGAAATCTCGACACAAGACCGCCGCGTTGCCAGAAATTTCTGTCCCGCTCCGCAGTTTGCTCTTTGTCGCAAGGCGGGCACCGAGCGGCTTCCGCCATCACTCCTGGCTCCGCCCCCCACGCCAGAGCTCGATCTTCTGCGGCTTCATGGCGAACGAATGCGGCAGCGTCAGCTCACGCATGTAATAGAGGGTCCACGACTCGACCTGCTGCTCCGGCGCACGACCCGCATTCCATTTTCGCACGAGATAGCCGCAAAAGGGCGCGCGCACCTTTGCGTGCTGCGCGAGGTAGAGGTTCGTCTCCAGCTTCTGCCACTTGCAGTCGCGGAACTCCGCCGAGATCATCGCCGGCTTCTCATCGCTCGCCGCGCGGCCCTCGCGGATGAGATCCAATTGCGCCCCGTCATGCCGCTCTGCTTCGAGCACCAGCCAGCCATCTTCAGTCAGCGGCTTCGGCGCAAAGAGCGCCCAATACTGATCAAGGCGTAGCGCGAAGCCGAAAGGATTTACCCACGACGGGAAGCTGCCCTCCCAGCGCTCGCGGTTGGTCGTGCGCAGATTCCACAGCAGGACATACCCCAGACACAGAAACGCAAACGCCTGCACAAGGCCGTGCCGCATCCATCGGTGCGCGGCTCCCTCCTCCAGCGCGCATTCGCCCCTGTTGCCCCTCCAGTCCCAGAACTCGCCCGGCAAAAACGGGATCCACGCCACCATCATCAGCCACGGAAACGGCCCGAGCCGCAGACACAGCGCAAAGCCCAGATGCATTCCCCAAAACGCGGCGACTACCCCTAGCCGCCACCAAGCCGTGCGCCATGGGATGAAGGCGATAAAAGGCCCGAGGATCTCCAGCCACCACACGCAAAACGTCAATGCACGACACACCTCAGGAAACCCCAGCAACCACAGCCCCGGCGTCTTCACGAACTGATCCACCGACAGCGCGTAATAGACGGCCGTGCCGTCACGCGTCCACTCGTTGCCCCACTTCAGCGCCGCAGTGAACCAATAAATCATCGCCGTCTGGAACAACAGCGCCAGCGACGCCACGGAGAACACCCGGCCCCCAGCCACGAAGCAACTCACCCGGCCCCGCGCCTCGTCCACCGACCATCGCGCGCCGAGTGGTAGGAACAGCGACCAGAACAACATCATGCGCAGCACCACATCCCCACCGTGCAGCACCACCGGATTACGCGCCTGAAGCGAGCACAGCAAAGCCCACGAAACCGCCACCGCCAGTTGCGTCCGCCAGCCCACCATCAGGCAGATGGCCGCAGCGAGCTGCACCACGATCAGACCCGCCACGCCAGACGAAGCGCCGACCCAAGCGTGCATGGAAACTATCCAGGGACTCTCCAAAAGCTCCGCCGCCAAGGCCGCAGGCAAGGTGCCCACTTCCGTGTAAAGCGCCTCCACGCTCGCGAGCGAGGTGATCAGATCCCAAATCAAAATCACTCCCAGCCCGATGCGGAACGCCGCCAGCGACCGCAAGTCGATGCCTGCCAGCCTTTGGATAAAGCTCGGGCTCGGGGAGACATGCGCATTGGACATTCACCACCATGCCGGGAGGCGGCTGCATTTCACCCGAAACATCACCGTGCCGCCACGCGCCGGAGTTGGCGGCAAAAACAGGTTGCGAAAAGTGCGACCTTGAACACATTGCGCGCCCCTCGGCCGCCGCCTGAACCAAGCACCGGGGCACAGGAGTCACATCATGAGCAGCATCATCGCCAAAATCGAACAAGAGCAATCCAAGAAGGACATCCCGGAATTCCGCGTGGGAGACACCGTAAAGGTCCACACACGTGTGGTCGAAGGCGACAAGGAACGTATCCAGCTCTTCGCAGGCATCGTCATCTCCCGCAAAGGCAGCGGCCTGAACCAGGCGTTTACCGTCCGCAAGATCTCATATGGCGAAGGTGTCGAGCGTGTGTTCCCCCTGCACTCACCGAAGGTCGCGCAGATCGAGATCACCAAACACGGCCGCGTCCGCCGCGCCCGCCTCCATTACCTCCGCAGCCGTAAAGGCAAGAGCGCCATCACGGTGAAGGAGCAGGCTTACCAAGCTGCTGAATAGCGGCCGCACGAAGCGGCACGGCGACGGCTTCCCTTGTCAACTCTTGGCGCAACGGGCGGCGCGTCATGCGTCATTTGGTAGCGTGAATGAGGTCCGTTTGTCGCGACGTCGTCGCGGCTGTGGTCCACAGGGGGCGAGAGGGCCTCGGATATTCCAGCCTCTCCTACCAATACTTTATGATGACAGTTTCTCCGTTTAGCATTTGAAAAGCGATGTTGTTGAGCGCGGTCGCCATATTCTGCGTCGCCGCTACCCCCAGCCGCTTGGATGGCAAGCTCCCTCTCTTTCAGTTCAGGTTCCTTCCTCGCGGTGTCGCGTTCCACCGTCAACACTCTGATTTGCGCCAATTGGTCAGTCGCGAGCTTGACGTTCGCCATGTCCGCCACGCGGGTGAATTCCTGAAGGTTCCAAGCCAGGGCCGTGGATTCTGTTTCAAAATCGAAGGCCCCGCATTTGATTTGAGCGGTCATGTACTCACAAAATTGGGTCTTGCCCCTCTGCCCCGGCTCCATTCGCTGAGGCCAGGGGAGTGGCGGGACGGTGACGCGGTGGGAAATGGAATACCGTGCCACCGCCCGACCCCGATGCCGTGCCCGACCAGCGGGAGGTGAGCACATAAAGCTGCGGACGAGGATACTGACGGAAGGATGGTCACTTGGCGTTCCCGATGTGTCTTTCCACAGCTAAGGAGAGTCACTCCTTGTTTTCAATTGTCGGTCCCAGGCTTCGGGAAGATCACTTGAGAAATCAGAAGTGACTTTCCAGTTTTAAGGAAAATCACTTCCACAAGTCATTGTGACTGCCCTGCTATCGGGACAGTCACATCGAGAAGTCAGGGTCTATTCCCCGCTCTAGGGGTGCCCGCTGCGAATGTTCCATCCCGTCGTCCGCCCGGAACGGTCTGTTGGAGTCGAGCCTTTGGGCGAACCGGCGGGTTGGGGGGGAAGGGTCACGCTTTTCGCCTCGGCTAAAGCCTTGACTCCTACTTCTGCTGGCGGAGCGAGCGCGGGCCTGCGCTAGATCGTGCTTTCAGACTGTCAATGTCGCGAGGCTTCCAAGCCTGCGGCGGGCTTGTGGAAATGCACGTCAATACCTCGGCATCTCGGGATCGACGTGGTCTGACCATGCGG
>JANOBO010000209.1:0-10673 GCA_031411695.1 Verrucomicrobiaceae bacterium | reverse complement strand
ATCCGCGCAGCTTGGACTTGCAGGTCATCGCCTCCTTGGTGCAGGTCGCCAGCGGCCCGTCCAGCTTCTCCCGTACCTTGCGCCTCATGGCCGGACATGAGCTTGCCTCCGAAGGCTTCGCCAAAGGCCAGGTCGGCTCCTCCGCGATGCCGCACAAGATGAACAGCCGCTCCTGCGAGCGCATCAATGGCCTGCACGTCGTGCTCAAAGGCTATCTCGCCATGGCCGCCGGGCTCGCGGGCGATCAATGGAACGAGGGAGACGTGTCGTGCTCAGTGGTGCGCCGCGTCATGCTGCCGGATGCGTTTCTTGCGATGGACGGCCTGCTCGAGACGCTGCTCACCGTGCTCGATCAGATGTCAGTCTTCGAGGCCGTCGTGGAGCATGAGCTGATGCGCTACCTGCCATTTCTCGTGACGACCACGGTGCTCATGGGCGCGGTAAAGTCAGGCGCCGGGCGCGAGGCCGCGCACGAGGCGATCAAGGAGCACGCGGTCGCCGTCGCCGTCGATTTGCGGAACGGCGCGGTCTCGCAGAACGATCTGATGCAACGCCTGGGCAATGACGCGCGGCTCGGTCTCACGACCGCGGCGCTGGATCAAGTCGTCGCGCAGGGACGAATGAACTCAGGTGACGCCGCCGCACAGGTGGATGCGTTTTGCGCACGGGTGACGGAAATCACCGCGCGGCATCCCGAAGCGGCGAGTTACCAACCCGGAGCAATCCTGTGAAATTCGAGCCCGAGTCAGACGCGCCTCCGGCATTGCACGCAGGAGCAAACCCCGTAAACTCCGCCGCCATGCGTCTCACCCACCTCGCCCTCGGTCTCACTCTCATCCTGCTCGGCGTCACCGGCTATCTCGCCTGGGAAGGGCAGCAGGAGGCGCGCGGCGCGCGACAGCAGCTCGAGTTCATCCGCAATCAGCAGCAGGCGCAGGCCGATGCCGGAGCGGTGCCCGCAGGCGCTCTCATGCGTCCGCCGCAGCCGGGCCAAATCGCCGACGCGCCGCCAGCGCAGCTAGCGACGGCTCCGTCCATGCTTCCAGCGCCTCCAAAGAGCACGCCGCCCGCCACCACCCTGGCGCAACCGCCACCCGGTCTGGCCAGTCTTCCGCCAGCATCGCCCGTGCTCGCCGCCCCGGCCCCCGCACCGCTCACCGCTTTGCAAAAGCAGATCGTCGCGATGCCCACGATCGCAAAAGTGAAGCAGTTCGAGAAGGACGCCGGCTTTGTCATCATCAGCGCGGGCAAGAGCCAGCGCATTTCGAAGGGCACGCAGTTCGATCTCCGTCGTGAGAACGCCATCGTCGGGCGCATCACCATCGGCGACAGCATCGAGGATGAGGAAGCCGTCGGCGATCTCGATCCGGGCAGCGTCCCCGCAGGCGTCATCGTCCAGGCTGGTGACGAGGTGATCCAGATGGTGAATCTGTAGAGCGCGATGGCCCGCATCCGGCTCGATCAGGCGCTCGTGCAGAAAGCGCTCTGCGCCTCGCGCGAGCAGGCAAAGCGGCTCATCATCGCCGGCGAGGTCAGCGTCGATGGGCATCCCTCCACCAAGCCAGGCCTGCTCATCGCCGACGACGCGCGGCTGCATGTGCGGACGCCTCCGAAGTTCGTGAGCCGTGGCGGATTGAAGCTCGAAGGCGCGCTCGATCACTTCGGCATCAGCGTCGCAGACAAGGTGTGCCTCGACATTGGAGCATCCACCGGCGGCTTCACCGACTGCCTTCTCCAGCGCGGTGCCAAAAAAGTTTTCGCCTTCGATGTCGGCACGAATCAGCTCGTGTGGAAGCTGCGCAGCGATCCGCGCGTCGTCTCACGCGAGAACTTGAACGTCCGCCACATGAAACCGGAGGATGTGGGAGAGCTAGTGGATGTGCTCGTTGGCGACGTGTCCTTCATCTCGCTCACGCTTGTCCTCCCAGCCGCCATCGCTGCCGTGAAGTCCGGCGGCGACTGTGTCGTGCTCATTAAACCGCAGTTCGAGCTGTCACGCGACGAAGTGGCCAAGGGCGGCATCGTCCGCGAGCCCGCGCTGCATCAGAAGGCGTGCGATAAGATCAGAGATTTTGTTGAAGCGGCGCCCAACATCGAGTGGCGCGGCCTCACCGAATCACCGATCCAGGGCACCGACGGCAATCGTGAGTTCCTCGCATGGTTTCGCGTCGCAGCCCCCGATGTCAGGCTTCCAGCCTGACCAGAGATCGAGGCTTCCAGCCCCGCTCTCTCCGACCGACGCTCACCTCGCCGACAAGCATCAAACCGCGCTCGCTCGTTATTTTCCTCCCGACGAGCGAGGACGAAGAGCCAGGCTAGGTTTTTGCACAATCGCGAACCAGCCGTCGGCCTTCGGGTTCGCGCGGCGTGAGGGATGATGCAAAGCAAATCTCCAACCGATCTCTTGTGGTTTCGATAGCGACGCCACCTGCTTGCGCAGTCAGCTACGGATGCGGCTGCGCACGCACGCGGTCACTCCAAGACTTGCAGCAGTTCTTCAACGCGCCGGATCACCTCGGCGTCGGTGGATTGCTTCGCGGCTTCCTGGAGGCTGGGACGGGCGAGGGCGCCGAGCTCCTTGAGCTGCGCGGTGGCTTGCTCGCGCGTCTTCCACTTCTCATCGCCCAGCTCGCGGATGAGCACGCCGATCTTGGCCATCACGGCGGACTCGATCTTCGGCACGGGATTGGCGATGCGCACGACGTGCTGCATGGGCAGCGTCCACGCGTAGCCTCTGCCTTCGAGGCTCACGACGGCGTCGGCGCTGCGGCCCACGACGGTGCCGCCTCCCCAGAGTTCGGCCTGATACACGCGACCGTCGTCGCCATCGGGCGCATCATTGTCCTCGGTGACGTCGTGCATGTCGCGGATGCTGTCGGGGCTGAGTTCGACGAGTCCGCCGGATGTGGCCAGCCGGATCTTCTCGCGTGTCACTCGCGCGATGAGCCTCTGCTCGCCGGTGAGATCGACGAAACTTTCGACCGGTGTGTCATCGGAATCCTGCGCGTGCTTCCCAGCCTCGGCGGTGATGATCTGGCGGATGTCGGTGAGCGGAAGCACTTTGCTGCCGAAGCGTTTCAAAGTCAGCGTCACCGCGCCGGCCGAGGGCATCAAGCGGATGCGTGACCCGTCCGTCAAGCTGGCGAGGCCTGCGGTGGCGCCTTCTTCGGGCGGGGTGAATGCGACGAGGTCCTTCAGGTTGATCACACGATCACCCCAAAGTGAAATCATCGGCAGTGATGCGGTGGCTTCCGTGAGCGCGAACCGCTCGCCGCGCTGCGTCTCCATGAATGCGGCAATGCCTTCCGGCCATTTTGTTCCCGCCGCGTTTGCTCCAGTCACGAGCCGGTCGAGGTCGGACACCTTCAAGTCCATCGTCAATCCGCTGACCAAGGTGAAGCGCAGCCCATCGGCCTCGATCTCACCGCCAAACATCTCGCCATCCCGCATCCACACGCAGCCGCGCCCCTCACCGGCGAGGCGCGCGCCTGCGAGCGCCGCGATGTCCTGCCACGCGAGGGTCTGCGTGCCGAGCGCATGTTTGATCGTGAGCTTTGCGCACTGCGCCTTGCCTTTGAGCCGTGTGCCCTCGCCGATGGCCAGCACGTCGAACGTCTCCGGCTGGATGCCCCAGTAGTCCGGCGGAAACCACGACTGCAATCCATCGGATGGCTGGCCGCCTTTGAGGTTCACGATCGTCGTCAGCACATCACGCGGGATCTCCTTCGTCATGCGCGCGAGCGCCAGCGGACGGAAGAGCTTCTGCAGTTCCTCCTCATCCGGCGTCAGCGACGACTTTGCCTGACCGACGGTGTGGATGATCGCAACCGTTTTTCCGGCCGGCACGGTGAGTGTGTGGAATACCGAGATTTGGTATTGGTTTCGCCCGGAGATGCGCGGCTTCTCCGCGCCGCGCGGGCTGGCCACGGTGAAGATCAGTGACGGCGCGCCGTTGCTCCCCTGCCCCGGCGGCACGAATAGGCCGGACTCATTGTCCTCCAGCTTGCCGACGAACGGCCGCGCGCGGTCAGTGAGAAAGCTGCGGGCGCTGTTGTTGAAGCTGTGCCGGATCTCGGCGGTGATCGTCGCGTCGCGCCCGGCGCTGTTTGTGAACTGCTCGATGAAGCGCACGCCACCTTCCTTGTCGAGAAAGCGGATGCGCCGCGTCATGGCGATGCCGTTCACCGGCTGCGCGCCCTGCAGCACGATCTCGCGTCCGTCCGGCGTGGCCATCGGCTGGTTGCAATAAAACTGCTGGTTCGCAATGGAGAGCGCCGCGCAGCCGCTGATGAGGGAGGTCCCGGCATTTGGCCGGTTCAGCATGCCGTTCTGCTCCACGTTCCATTCGTTGCCCGCCTTGTCGGTGCGCGGCACCTGGCTGTAAGGAACCAACGCCCCGCTCTGCGCGCGACCCGTCGTGGCGATGCAGACGATGAAGGACGCAACGAGCGAAAGCGCGAAGCGCAACGATGAACGCAGGAGCACAGGCGGCCCGCCTGTCGTTTTGCGCGGCTGGCGCAAAACGATTGGCGCAGCCAACACGCGCGCCCGACCGCGTGAAAGCGGAGCCGTCACGCGAGAGCTCACCCAGACAGGATCCCCCTCACCCCAGCCCCCTCGCGGAGGGAGAGCGAGCCTGACGAGCTGCAGCTCGAAGCTGAATCGGCATGACTTCCTCAAAGACTTCGTCTCACTCAGGCGCGGCAGCGCCCTCTTGCTCCCTCTCCCTTGGGGAGAGGGCTGGGGTGAGTGGGTGGTGTCCGCAGACAGAAACCCGCGTTCTCGTGATGCACGATCTCTCATCGGCATTGCGCCTGAACGTGAGCATCGCAGAGACGCGCCGACCCATATCGAAAACGTCCGCATCATTTTTTGCCCTCCATCTTGATCTCGAGGATCTCTGACCATGGCAATCCCAAAACCTGCGCGCCCCGTTCCCAGCGCAGCATCGCCGATGCAAAGCGGCCGCGAAGCTTCGAGCCGCTTGTCAGTTCCACATCGAAGACAGCGCCTGCTGCCGCCACCACCGTTTCGTTTTCCGCGCGGCGGATCGATTTGAGCTCGGCGGCCTTCAGGGTGGTCACGCCCGCGTTCGTCGCAAAGCGCCATTCCTCATCGGCCACGCGCCCGGCCCAGATCGTGCCGCGCGTCAGCTCGCACCAGCTGCCCGCAGGTTTCTCCTCGCTGTCTTTCTCCACGGTCAGCAGCGACTCCACTTCGGCGGGCGAGGCAGTGTAGCCGCTGAGTTCCGCCGCCGCGTGCCATTCCCCGCCGCCGGCGAGTTCAAAGATGGCGCTTTGAAAATCAGGCAGGCACACCACGCGGCTGCCATCCTTCAGCGAGACGACGAAACACGGATCTGGATTCGCCCGCTCGCGGATGCTTGCGATTTCGCTCCAAGCGATCTCTGCCACGCCGGCGGAAGTGCGGCAGGCCAGCGGCTTCGGAGGCAGCGACGCAAGGTGGAGGATCTCTCCGCGCACCGATTGCGCGACGCCGTCTGGCGCCACAGCGCGGCCATCCACTGCGGAAGACGTGCTCAAGATCAGATGATCGAGCGCGTCCGCGCTCACAGCCACGGTGCCGAAGCCCGCGCTGGTGAACACGGCCCCTTCCAGGGTCACACGGCCGGCTAGCACCGAGCCATCTCGGAGAAAAACGTGATGCTCGCGCCCTTGGCCGGCGCCTCCCGAGATGGCGGCGACCTTTGCCACATCCATCACGAGTGACTTGGAGTTTCGCTTCAGGGTGATCTGCGCCGCCTTCAGCTCACCGTCGATCTTCGTGGCGCGCTGCAGCACGAGATGATCCGCGTCATCACGCGGAAAGCCGAGGCGTTTGCACAGGAGGTCGAGCATCACCAGCTTCACGCCGTCGGCTTCCGTGCTGCGTTGTGCTGACGCAAAGGCTTCCTTTGGAAAATTGACCACGCTGGGGATCCACTCCGCCGGCACACCGGGGTCGATGAGCTTTCCGTCCGCAAAGAATCTCGCGAAGGCTTTCTCCGGCCGGCCCTTTTCCTTCGCGCCCCTTGCGCCCACCCAATGCACCCACACCGCGCGCTCCCCCGGCACGAGGGTGCCGCTGTATTCGATGGAGAGCTGGTAGCCGCTCTGCCTGCGCTGCGAAGTCCAAGGCGCCTGCGGCGCGCCGATGACGAAGAAGGGTAGCGCTGCCGTCAGGTCCGGGGTGAAATGCAGCATCACACCGGAGATCGCGTCGCTCAGTGTGGAGTCGTCGTTGCTGATGATGTCGCCAGTCTGGGTCGTCGCGCCTTGGAAGCTGTCTGAGTTTGGCACGTCCATTTCATTGTCGTAGCGCAGCGTGATCTGGTGCTGCCGCGTGCCGTTGTGCGTCATCACATCGAGGAAGCGCACGCCGCCACGCACGGGGTCCTGCCGCACATGGCGCTCCCACGTGATGCCATAGCTTGCGGGGAATCGTCCGGAGAATCTAGCGTCACCTTCCAGCTCGGGCGGCCGCACGGAGGTTTCGCTCTCAGCCGTTTTTTTCGCATCATCCGTTGTCGAGGATGGTCGTGCCACAGTCGGCCCGAGCGTGAAGCTCTGACCATCCACCCGCAGCGATACCGCCCAGCCCTTGCGGAAGGGCAGGGTGGCGCGGCTGAGCACTCCGGGGGCGTTCACTGTCCACAGCGTGCCGAATGCATCGGTGAAGCTGCCGCTCTTCGTCTGCTCCGGCTTCGCAGTCTCCGCCCCCGCGCTCATCGCCCCCACGCACATCAGCGCAGCCAGGATGCGGGCGTGGCTTTGCGTTCTCGGCTTCGTGCGTGACCTCATGTGACGCAGACTTTATCGTCGAAACCAGAGGGCGAAAAGTTCATTCTGCGCGGCGAGGCCCACGCCGCCCGCCGCGCGCTGCAAATGATCGTGATGCCGAAGCGTAATCTGGAATCAATGCCCCGATTCCTCTTCCTGCTGGCCGCCGCGCTTCTTGTTCATGATCCGTTGCGCGCGTGCTCCGTGCCGGTCTTCCGCTACGCGCTCGAGCATTGGGCGGCGGATTCGTATGAGGCGCTCGTGCTCCATCGCGGCGCGTTGTCCCCCGCCGATGCCTCCCTTTTAAAGAGCGGTGAGGCCCGGCACGCAAACCTCTCTGTGAAGACCGTGGATCTCGACGCCAGCCCGCCTGCCGAGATGAGCGCGCTGGCAAAACAGATCGGCGTGGCCGAGGCACCCATGCTCGTGCTGCGGCAGCCGAGGAGCGCCCGCTCGGCAGTCGCGTGGTCGGGCGGGCTCACGCGGGAAAACTTCGACGCCTTGCTCGACTCTCCTGCGCGCGGGGATATCGCCACACGCATCGGCGCGGGCGATAGCGCGGTGTGGGTGCTGCTCGAGTGCGGGGACGCAGCAAAGGACGCCGCAGCCGCCGCCCTGCTCGAATCACGTCTCGCATATCTCGCCGGCGTGCTCGCGCTGCCAAAGCTCGACGAGCAGGACATCCGCAACGGCCTCGTCTCTCTGCCCGATGATGGCCTGCATCTCCAGTTTTCCACGCTGCGCATCGCGCGCGATGACGCGGCCGAATCTGTCTTCACCTCCGTGCTGCTCGCCACCGAGCCCGATCTGAAGACGCTGCGCGGCGAGCCCATGGCCTTTCCCGTCTTCGGCCAGGGCCGCGTGCTCTACGCGCTCGTCGGCGCCGGCATCCGGCACGAGACCATCGAGACCGCCGCGTCCTTCCTCATCGGCTCATGCTCCTGTCAGGTGAAGGAGCAGAATCCCGGCATGGATGTGCTCATGGCCGTCGATTGGAAGGCGCTGGTGAAGTCCCAGTCCGAAGCCCCGCCGGATCTCCCCAAGCTAGCTGGCACAAACCCCGCGCTGCCCGTGTCCGTCACCACCACCACACAGGCCGCAGCGCCACCGCCGGAGAAGAAACATCCCGTGTGGCTCCTCGCCGTCGTGTACGCCTTCGCGCCCTTGGTTTCCGGCGTCATGCTCGTCATGCTTTGGAACAAGCGAAAGCGGAAGGCGCCTTGAGGAAAGTCTGAGCGCCTCCTAGAATGCCCCGCGATGCCCAGCCCGCTTGAGTTCCCACCGTTTCGCGAGCGCCACACCCCCTTGAGTGTGGAGGCCTATCACATCCTCGGTGACAGGGGACTCCTCCCCGAGAAAACTGAGCTTCTGGATGGAGTCGTCGTTGAGACGATGCCAAAATCGCCTTTGCACAATCATCTGGTCCGCTGCCTTGCGGAAATGCTCAGACAGTTCTTCGGCGCGGGATCCCTGGTGCAGGAGGAGAAGCCGCTGCAGCTCGGCGCATTGTCCGAGCCAGAGCCCGATGTGTCCGTGGTTCGAGGGCATACTGCGGATTTTGTGAAGACAAACCCGACATCCGCAGTGCTGGTCATCGAGGTCGCTCTCTCATCACTCGCCGCTGACGAGTTGAAGGCAGCCATCTACGCCGAAGCGTCGGTGCCGGAGTATTGGATCGTGCGAGGCGAGGAGCGTTGCATCGAGATTCAGTCGTCGCCTCAGGGTGCCACTTTCCTGGAGAAACGCATGGTCGCCTTTGGTGAGGATTTGAAGTCGCAGGCCGCCGCAGGTCTCAGCTTGGATTGGGGCCAGCTCTTCCCGGCGTGATCTCCCGCCCGCCCTCACCGCCGCCGCAGTTGCGCCAGGAAGCCGTAGCGCGGGCTGAAGATGTAGGCGATCAGGAAGAAGCAGCCCAGCACTAGTATGATCGTCGAGCTGATGTGCCAGCCCAGCGGGTAGGAAAGGAAGAAGGCGCCCACCGAGCCCGCCGCTCCGATGATGCCGCCGCCCCAGAACAGCGTCTTGGCATTGTCCGAGAAAAGATAGACCGTGGCCGCCGGTGCCACCAGCAGGCCCACGCTCAGGATGCAGCCCACCGCCTGGAGAGATGAGATCAGCACCAGGATCACCACCGCAAACAGCGCGTAGCTCAGAAAGCGCACCGGCACGCCCAAGCTCGCCGCGATGTTCGGCTCGAAGAGATAGATCAGCAGCGGCCGTTGCAGCGCCGTCAGCGCCAGCACCGCAAAGGCGCTGATGCCAAAGGCAATCCACAGGTCCGAGTCCGACATGCCCACGATGCTGCCGAAGAGCCACTCATCCAGCTTCTGGCGGATGTTCATGCGCGTCAGCAAAATGTAGCCGCCGGCAAACGCCGTGGTGTACAGAATGCCCTGTGCCGTGTCCTGATCCAGCCGCGAGGTGCGCGCCAGGAACACCGAGCCCAGCCCGATGAGCAGCGCCGCAAAGATCGCCCCCCCCAGCGCGCTCCATTGCGTCAGGCCGAAGAGCATCACCGCCAGCGCGATGCCCGGCAGCAGCGCATGAGAGAGCGTGCCGATCTTCAGCGCGCTCTTTTTCAACACCACAAAGGCGCTCACGAACCCATTGGCAAAGCCGATCATCAAGCACGCCAGCAGCGCGCGCTTCGCGATCGGTTCGGCAAGGAAGTCAGTGAAGGTGGTCATGGATCAGCCAACGGAGTCTGTCTGCAACGGCGAAAGCAACGAGGCAGGCACGAAAGCGAGGCGAGCGCGAAATGCCAGCGGCAACTCACACGTCCGGGGAGCGCGACAGGCATATGCATGAACATCATGAAGCTGATTCTCAGACAGGATTCACAGGATTACAGAATTCACAGGATGTTTTCCTGGCTGGAATCACTTCAAGCGCCGCAAGGGGCCAAGCCCAGCGCTCAAAGCGTCGCATGCGATCGAGCATGGGTGCGCCAGTTGACAGCCGTGGCTTCAACGCCAAAGGCGTGTTCCATCACAGCCTGGGGTTTCAACCCCAGGACCCCGACGGCGCGTGGCTTCAACGACAAAGGCGTGTTTCATCACAGCCTGGGGTTTCAACCCCAGGACCCCAACGGCGCGTGGCTTCAACGCCAAAGGCGTGTTTCACCACAGCCTGGGGTTTCAACCCCAGGACCCCGACGGCGCGTGGGCAAAGCGCTGAAAGCGCGTCTCATGGTCGTTCGGTGCCGTTCGGGGGGATGCCCGCCAGGCATGAGACGCGCCTTCAGCGCTGACCCCGTTCCCCGCTCTCGACACCTGGGGTTAAAACCCCAGGCTGTAATGCAGCGCGCCGGTGGCGCTGAGATTGAGGTTTCATCCAGTTCGTTTTGCTACAGGTGAAAGCTGGTGCTTGGTGGGCATCTGCATCCTTCACTTTTATTCCGCGCGTTCGACCTTCCCGGATGACCAACTCCTCCGTTGCGCCTTCCCGATGACCAACTCCTGCGTTGCACGTCCCTAATCACCAACGCCTGCGTTGCCCATTCCCAATGACCAACGCCAAAGGCGTGTTTCATCACAGCCTGGGGTTTCAGCCCCAGGAACCGGACGGCGTGCGAGAGCGAAGCGCTGAAAGCGCGTCTCATGGGCGTTCAGCGTCGTTCGCGCGACGGAAATCTGCCCCGCATGAAACGCGCCTTCAGCGCTCACCCCTTTTGTCCGATTTCGGAACCTGGGGTTAAAACCCCAGGAACCGGACGGCGTGCCAGAGCGAAGCGCTGAAAGCGCGTCTCATGGGCGTTCAGCGTCGTTCGCGCGACGGACATCTGCCCCGCATGAAACGCGCCTTCAGCGCTCACCCCTTTTGTCCGATTTCGGAACCTGGGGTTAAAACCCCAGGCTGTGATGGGACACGCCTTTGGCGTTGAAGCAATGGCTG
>JANOBO010000208.1:0-25869 GCA_031411695.1 Verrucomicrobiaceae bacterium | reverse complement strand
GTAGGCCATTCATCGGCTGCATCACCGATCTCCGCCGTTGCCTCCGCCACCTTGTCTCCCGCCCATTTGGAGACGGGCACGCCCTCCAGCTCGGCGGCCTTCTTGGCACGCTTCAACGCGAGATCGTTGATGTCGATGGTGAGTTGCATGGTATTCAGGGTTTTAAGGCACAGCCTAATCACATTAGCCGCTCCGTCCGCAGTTCTTGAATTAGTCATCGCTTCCCCTCCTTCACCCACCTCCCAAACCACGCCTCCATCTTCTCCCACATCTCAGGCGTGTACACATGGCCAAGGCCGGGGTAGATGGTGCTTTCGAACTTGGCTTCCGCGGCGTCGCCATGCAGCGCATACACTTGGCCGACGATGTCGCCGAGCTTCTTCACGCCTTCGATGGGGGAGCCGCTGTCTTGATCGCCGGTCATGAAGAGCATGGGGCGTGGGGCGGCGAGGGCGAGGATGGCTTCGGTGTCGAAGTGAGTCAGCAGGCCGGGGACGAAATAATAAATGCCGTGCGCCTTCAACATGCCAGCGCGGATGAGATCCTGGTAGCGCGTCATGCAGGCCACGCACACGGCGGCGGCGGGGCGGTCGTCCAGCGCCATCACCCACCACGCGCGCGTGCTGCCCATGCTGATGCCGGTCACGCCGATGCGCCGGGCATCGACCTCGGGCCGCGCGGCGAGGATGTCGAGCGCCATCAGGTCATCACGCACGATCATGCCCCACAGCGTGCGGCCGAGCCACAGATTGAACTTCGCGGCGCTCATCTCTCCGGCGGATCCCTTCTGCTGCGGGCCGTCGGGGCCCCTGCCGTTGCGCTCGCCAAAGCCGCACGCATCGATGCCGAGCACGACGTAGCCGAGCCCCGCCAGCGTCTCTCCCGGCGCGCGGGGGATGGCTTTGTTCACGCCGAGCAGTTCGTCTTTGCCGATGTCATACTGCCCGCCATGCCAGTGGCAGTAGAGGATGGCGGGCGCCTTCTTCATTGCGCTGGCGCTCTTCGGTAGAAAACAATAGCCGGGCACCGCATCGCCCGCGCCATTGTCGAACGTGAACTTCTCCAGCCAGTGGTCGCCCTTGTCCTCGCGCGAGAGGGTGGTCACGGCTGGCGGCGCGGGTCGCGGCGGCAGGGTGCCCAGGAGTGTCCAAAGCGTGGCGCGGATTTCCTTCCGCTGTGTTTCCCACTCCGATTGCGTTGCGGGGATGTTCAAGGGCGGCACCGGCGGCGCGTGGGCCAGCCAGTGATCGGCGACGGATTTTACCTGGGCGGCAGACATGGTGGCGAAGGCGAACGGTGCGAGCATCAAGCTGGCGACGAGGAAGGAAGACGTCGGGCGCATGGCGTGATGGAAACACGAATGAGCGCGGATGAACACGAAATTATTGAGTTCCGCTGAACCTCCTCAGTTCAGGATCGATGGGGAGGAACCGCGAACCGATGTGAGCGGGCTTGAGACACGTCTTTCGAGCTGCGGTCGTCGCCGCACGACTGGACAACTTCAACGTGGGAGTTTGCCGTCGTGGTGCGGGGGCTTTCGTTTCTCGACACTGCGGCGGGAAGGGATAGACTGGCGGCCATCGTGTTCGTCCCGCATCAGGCATTCTCAAGGCAAGCTGGCCGGCGCAGGCGGGGCATGGCGCTGGTGCTGGTGCTTTCCGCGCTGGCGTTGCTGTCATTCCTGGTGCTGCTGGTGCTCACGATGACGCGCAATGAGGACCGCGCCTCGAAGGCCTCGGCCGATGTGATCGAGGTGCGCACGCTGGCGGATCTGCCGGCGCAGCTCGTGATCTCACAGATCCGCCGCGCCACGAGCAATCTGGGCAGCGGCTTCACCTGGGCCTCACAGCCGGGCATGATCCGCGTGTATGCCAGCGGGGCGACGGACAAGGCCGGGCGCGCGGGGCTCTATGAGGCGTACAAGCTCTACTCCTCCCCGCAGCTCGTGGTGCGCGGCAGTGATTTCAGCGCTCTGGCGGAGCAGGCGCTATTCAAGGACTGGGCCGCCTCTCCGGCCTTGTTCACGGATCTGAACGAGCCGGTGCCCCTGCGCCCGATTTTAAGATCCGGCGGCGGCACGGTGGAACCGGCCGAGGCCCGGCCGAAGATGGTCTATCCCATCCTCGACCCCGCCGCGCTGAAGCTGGTGGACGGCTTCGAGCTGGATGGCAGCGCGCCGGGCGCGACGGAGACGCAGCCGCTGCCCATGCCGGCGCTGTGGCTCTACGTTCTGAGAAATGGGCGCGTGATCTCGCCTGCGGGCGGCGGTGGAAACTCAGCCAGCTTCCCGGCGGACGAGATCTCAGAGACGAATCCGATCGTGGCACGCATCGCGTTTTGGACGGATGACGAGAGCTGCAAGATCAACCTGAACGCGGCCAGCGAGCCTGCGCCCTGGGATGAGCCGCGTGCGAACAGCAAGATGGACCGCGCGTATGCGGCCTACCAGCCAGCGCAAAATGAGTTTCACCGTCAGCCGGGGCATCCGGCCTTCACGGCGCTGAGCCCGGTGTTCCAGGCCTTTGGCCGCGATGCTTCGTCTGCGGCAACGGCGAACGCTTTCTCACCTGTGCCGGATCCCGCCGGCATCACGGGCGCGGCATCGCCGGGGCAGAACGCCGACGCCGACGCGGAGAAGTTTCGTGATTACGTGGAGTCAAATCATCGGCCGCTGCCGCGCACGTTGGACGGCACGAGCAGTGACAATCGTGACCGCAGCTCGTTGCACGGCACGCAGCCGCCAGCGGAGAAGGTGCGGGTGAAGGGAGAGCGTCTCTTCTCCACCATCGACGAGCTGCTCTTCGACACGAACCGGAAGCCGATGAAAGTGTCCGGGGATGGCCTGAGCACGGCGCAGACCTTGACGGAGGATGACATCAGCAAGGCGCGTTTCTTTCTCACCACGAACAACTCAGCGCCGGAGACGAACCCGTTCAACCGCCCGAAGATCTCGCTCTGGCCTGTGCAGGAGGAGACGGACTTACGCTCGAAGACGGACCGCCGCATGGCGCTGGCCGCATCCGTGAGCGGCAAGGAATTCTTCTGGCAGAGGAAGAGCGCGTGGGAAAGCAATGCGAGCCCGGGTTCATCCCAAAGCACGAGTGATGACGCCAGCATCAAGCGGAACCTGGAGCTGCTGGGTTACATGCAGGATCTCGCCGCGCTGTCGATGCCGGGCTACGGCGGGTCATTGAAGACCAAGTACGATGGTGGCGAGGTGGCAGGGGCGCTCTCAAACACCGAGCAGATCATCACGTCGATGTTCGACATGCTGCGGTGGGGCGTGAACGTGGAGAACACGGACGAGACCGCGACCACAGGCGAGCGCTACCATTATCTGCCGCCTTCACGTCAGGGCGATGGCAGCAAGCCCGTGGGCGAATACTCCGCTGTGCCGATGATTCTGGGCAATGGGAGCACGCAGGTGCGCGGGTTCGGACGCTTCCCGACGATCACGGAAGTGGCGCTGGTTTTTGTGGCGACGGATGGGGAGAAGGATGGCGTTGGGTACGTCGATAAGAAGGATACACGCGGGCAACCGGGAGCCGACGGCTATGCGGACAAGACCACGAAGTTTCGCGTCTTCGTCGTCGTGGAGCCTTTCTGCCCGGTGGTGGGATCTCCTGCTGCCACGCCTGCGTTCCGCTATCGCATCAAGGGCTTGGACGCGCTGAGGGTTGAGGGAGTGGCGGCTAGACTCTTTAACGATGCCCCAGACGACAAGATCAACGTCTGCGTTTCCATGGGCACCCATGATGACATTCGCGCGGTGGAGGGCGCGACGGCATTCAATGGGCTGGCCAGCCAGTTCTTGAAGCCCAACGGCGAGGCGAAAGCCATCGGCGGCGATAACGTGGACGACACCTTTCCTTTCGTCAGCACGGAGGCGGTGTTCACAGACGGGAAGAGTGAGAACCAACTCATCAAGCTGACAGCCGAGCCGCTCATCGTCGAAATCTTTTCCGCATTCGGCCCCACCGAGAGTGACGATGCAATCCAGACCCTGCGGATTCCACTTCCGAGCCAATGCGAGATTCCGGTGCCGTGGCTGCCGATGAACTCGGTCGATTCCGGAGACCAGCGGATCGCGAAGCGGTTCATCATGAAAGACATGCGGCTGCCCTTGATCCAGAATGGTGACGTGGTGCGGTCGGTCGAAGCAGACCCGTCCCTCGCTTGGAAGGGCGATCTCCGATTGCTCGCCGCGATGGGCACGCGGGGGAATCCGGCGGTCAGCTTTCGAGATGATGGGGCCAACCAGGGCGGTGAGTCGCTGTGGGTTTTTCCTTCGCAGCAGGAACTCAAAGATCACTTCCAATCGACAGCCATCGAAGATCGCGCGATGCACTCGCTGCGCAGCGGGGCCGATCTCGAGAAGCAGTATGGGAAGGCGGATGCGGCTAAAAGCCCGGCCGAAGAAAGCTTGCAGTCCACCTTTGAAACCGCCGCTCCGCTGATTCCAGGCTTGGCGTATGCGCGTGCGTTCTCTCCCGCCACACTCTCGATGCCACGGAAGTCTGGAAAGGTGTTCGCAGGTGCGGTGAACGCTGACGGTCGGCTTGGGGATTGGAACAACGCGCCGGGCTTGATGGAGGACGGGCCTTACATCGGGAAGCCGGATTTTGGAAACACGATCAATGAGGCGACGGCAGGGATGGCTTTGAATTCCGCAGTGGGCGGTTACTACCAGCGCGGCGGGGATTTTGTTCCCGATTCCAAGGGTCTGAACAGCGCGCCACTCCGCCAGATCTCATCCGCGATCGTGTTTGGCTCCCTGCCCACAGGCGCGCATTCGCGTGAGGAGGGCGGCACGGCGCGTCCCTGGCAGACGCTCTTGTTTTGCCCGAATCCGCTCTCGCGCGAGACGGAGGCGGGCGCGGAGGATGGCATCGCGCCGGCGGATCACTTCGGCTTTCTCTCTCCGCCGGATCACACCTGGCTGGAATTTTTTTGGATGCCTGTGACTGACCCGTATCCGATGAGCGTGGGCTTCTCGACGGTCGGAAAGGTGAACATGAACTTCCAGATCATGCCCTTCACTTACATCAGGCGCGCCACGGCCATGCACGCGGCACTGCGCGGTGTGCGCGTCACGGCGTTTCCCTCGAGCGCTGCCTCCGAGGAAGCGATGCTGGCCGGGAAGCACTTCAAAGATCCGAAAAGCGTGACGCGCGATGAGTTCCGCTATCCGGTGAATGCGACCGCGACTCTGAAGGGCTTTGATGAAGAGCGGTTCAAGAAGGGCGATGTGTTCCGCTCCGCCTCGGAGATCTGCGAGATGTTCCTCGTGCCCAAGCGATTCGGCGAGCCGGACACGACTGGAGGCGCGGTCGCCGCATCCGCGCATGAATATGGCGGCGCAAAGCCGACCACGGAGCTGGCCCACACGAAGATGGTGGGCTGGTGGAACGGCAAGCCAAAGTCGGAAAGCGCGACGGATGCTTTTGAAGTGACGGGGGACAACACGCGTGAGGCACCGTATGCGCAGCTTTATCCGAGGCTCTGCACGCGCTCGAATGTGTATCAGGTTCACTATCGGGTGCAGCTCATCCGCAAGTCGCGTTCGACCGCTCTCGAGGTGGTGGACCTGACCAAAGACCAGGTCACCGCAGAGTACCGCGGCAGCACGACCGTGGAGCGCTATGTGGATCCGAATGACAAGGACATCCCTGACTTTGCCGCGCTGGCGGGCTCCGCGCAGGCGCTCGATGATTTTTACCGCTACCGGATCGTGAGCCGGCAGCCTTTCACACCGTGAGCATGAACCGCGCAGCACGAAGCATCGAGTCAAACGTGGGCCGCACGGCGTGCGGCGCGCGCGGCGGCTTCTCGCTCGCCGAGGTGTTGTTTGCGCTGGCCATCACTTCCTTCGCGCTGCTGGCGCTCATCGGCGTGCTGCCGGAGGGGCTGCGCTCATTGCAAAACGCGCAGCGCCAGGAGGCCGAGGCGCGCATCGTGCAGCATGTGGCGGCACGGTATCAATTGAAGACATGGGACGAGCTGGGCGCGCTGATGCAGCAGCAGGCAGACCTGGCCTACGACGGAAACGGCGCGCCCGTGGAGCGGTCCAGCAGAGACATGGCGTTTCGTGCAAAGGCCGAGGTGACGGAGGCCGCGCCGCTGCCGAATGAAACTGCAGCCAGCCCTTACCTCCGGCGGGTGCGCGTGCGCATCACAAACCTGCCAAACAACGCGGCGGCCTTCGACAATCCGGCCCAGCATCGGGAGCGCTGGATCACGCTGGTCGATCTCGACAAAACGCCCGGCACCGCCACCGCCCCCGTAGAACCCGCCGCCACCGCAGGCAGCGGAACCGGAACGACCAATCCATGAGACTGCCGCGAGCCAATGAACGAGCCGTGCTGTGCGGGCAGCCGGGATTCACTCTTTTGGAGATGATCGTGGCGATGGTCGTCGTCGTCTCCCTGATGCTCGTCGTGGTGCAGGCGATGGCGCGGGTGCAGGACACATGGACCAGCACCAATGCCAAAGTGCGTGAGGCAGTGGATGCACGCACCGGCATGGAGACGCTGTCACGGACTGTGTCGCGCGCGACGCTGAATTTGCGCTGGGCGCCCGACAGCGAGGATGACCCAAAGCTCATGCAGCGCGATTCAGACCTGCACTTTGTCTGCGGGCCTGCGGACGATCTCGTGCCGACGGTGAGCGGCGCCACGGGGCACGCGATTTTTTTCCAGGCGCCCAACGGCCACGCCGGTCCCGACGACCGCTCATCGACCGGCACCGCCGGGAAGGCGGAGTATGACTCGCTGCCGAATGTGCTGAACGCCTGGGGCTACTTCGTTCAGTTCGATGAAGACCCCGCGCGGCTGCCCACCTTCCTGTCCAGCGCGCGGGCCGCGCTGGGCTCGGTGCCGAAGCGCTATCGCTTTCGTTTGATGGAGTTCCGCCAGCCCGCGCATGAGCTGAAGCTTTTCGAGATGACTGGCGGTGACACCTCCGTCGCGCGCCTCGCTACCATCGGAGCGCAGGCGGATCTTTACTCCTGGTTCACCGCGCCCTTGGCGGAGCCGCGCCAGAGCGAGAGAAGGCGGTGTGCCGTCATCGCCGAAAACATCCTGGCGATGATCGTGCTGCCCCTCCAGCAGGGTGACTCCGCCGGGGTCGCCTCCACCGGACAGACGATGACCGATCTCACGCCGGCGTATCTTTACGACACGCGCGAGCATCAATGGAATGGCACCCGCGCGAACGGCGCGAACAGCCGGCACCGCCTTCCCTCAGCCGTGCAAATCTCGCTGGTCGTGCTGGATGACCGCGACTGGTCGAAGCTCCCGGACGACCAGGCGGTGACAGCGGGCTATGCGCTGCGCGGGCAGGTCAATGGCAAATTCTCCCGGCCGGGAAGTTTCAGCGCGGACATGGGATCGCTCACCGGAGAATTGAACCGCCGGAGAATGCGGCATCGTGTGATCACGACAACGCTGCAAATTCCCGCAGGCGGGCGCAGTTCGGACACGAACGTGGAGTGACATGAGAATAAAAATGCACAGAGTTGACCGCGCCATCACACGGGGCTTCAGCCTGGTGGAGATGCTCCTCGTCATTGCCGTGGTGACCATACTGATCGCGCTGTCGGCGAAGGGGCTGAGGTCCACCTGGCGCTCCCAGCAGAACTACGCCTCAGCCTCAGCGCTGCTGCAGGCGTTCTCGCTCGCGAAATCCACCGCAGTTCGCTACAGCAAGCCGGTGCAGGTGCGCATTTACAGATTTGAGGACGGGGATCTCACGTCGAAGGAAGCGCAATTCCGCGCCTACCAGGTGGTGGGCGTGCATGCATCGGCCTCGGGCGATGCGTTCTCCCAAGTGTCCGAGCTGCAGAAGTTCGAGGGCACCACGGTGATGTCAAAGTTCGCCAAATACTCCAGCATCGTTTCGGGAAACACGCGCCTGCCTTCCGATGACACCTACAGCTATGTGGCCGTGGAATTCCGACCCGATGGCTCGACAAACCTGGAGACAAATCCCGCGCAGCCTTGGACCATCACTTTGCTTTCAGACTTCGGTTCTGAAGACGAGGGGAAGCTGCCGAAGGATGCCCGCACGCTGGTCATCTCTCCCGACACCGGCGCGGTGTCTTTGTACTGAGCCGGCCCGGAGCCGTCAGCCTTTCGTGATGCACTCGTCGAGATTGAGGATCGCGCTGGCGACGGAGTACCAGGCAGCGGCCTCGTTTTTGCTCGCGGCCATCTGGCCCTCGAAGAGGCCTCTCAGCACGCATGTCTCCGCCGCAGCCGGCCCGCGTGAGAGCGCGATGTGGAAAGCGCGGGCGATTTTCTCATCGATCGAGGCCGTGCCGAAACTCGAGATGCGCTTGGCGAACGCGCGCGTGGCCTCCACGTAAACGGGATCGTTCAGCAACGTGAGCGCCTGGAGCGGCGTGTTGGATCGCGAGCGCTTCGTCACGCATGACATGCGCTGGGAGGCGTCGAAGTTCATGAAGCTCGGGTATGGCGAGCCGCGCTTCAGCACGACGTAGATGCCGCGCCGATGCCGTGCCTCGCCGGGGCTGACTTCATATTTGTAATTTTGGCCGCCGACCTTTTTCCAGAGGTCGTCCGGCTGCGGCGGACGGATGGATGGCCCGCCTTTGTTAAGCGAAAGAAGCCCGGCAATCGAGAGCGCATTGTCGCGGATCATCTCTGCGTCCATGCGGAAGCGCGGGCCGCGCCAGAGCAAGGTGTTCGCCGGATCGCGCTCGGCAGGGTGGTCGGCTCCGCGTGCGGCGGCGTGGGGCAGACTCCCGAGGTTTGCTGCTGTGACGGCGATGCTGCCGCTCTGCCGATAAGCGGCTGAGAGCACGATTTGCTTGATGACGTGCTTCATGCTCCAGCCGTTTTCCATGAAGCCAACGGCGAGCCAGTCCAGAAGCTCCGGATGTGTGGGCGGCTCACCCTTGACGCCGAAGTCCTCCACGGTGCTCACAATCCCGCGGCCAAAGATCTCGGCCCACCAGCGGTTCACCGTCACGCGCGCGGTGAGTGGATTGTCGCGGCTCACGAGCCACCGCGCCAAGGCCAGGCGGTTCGCAGCGCCGCCAGCCTTCGCCTCGATCACAGCGGGCGTGCCGGCCATCACCGCTTCCCCTGGCTGTGTGTACTCGCCGCGTTTGAAGATCGTGCTCATGCGCGGCTGGGGCAGCTCACGCATGACTTCGGACGTCGCCGGCTTCAGCGTGGTGAGTTTGCTTTGCAGCGCGGTCTGCTGGCGTTGGAGCCGCGCGAGCAATGGGTCCGTCGAAAGCGTGGGCGCTGAGCCGGCTTCGAGATTGCGTCGTTTCTTCGCCACAACAGGGATCACGTCACTCGGATCTTCACTCGCTGGCAGCGCCGCAGCCACATCGCCGTGGATGGATGACACGCGAAGGCAGCCGATGGTGCGCGCGCCGCCAAACTCCTGCCGGAGCGTGATGCTCAGTTTTGCGCCCGCAGGAATAGTGAGGGGCGCTGCGAGACCGAACACGGCCCAATGTGACTTATGGACCTGCGGACTGATTGCCCAAGATTTGTTTCCAGCGCCCGTGATCAAGTTCGCCACATCAAACGACTTCTGTGAAAAGCTGGCGATGGCTTGTGTGAACTTCATCGGCTGCGGACTCTCTTGTCCCGGCAAGGTCAAGATCACGTCAAAACTCTGCAGCACAAAATTCGGCCGGCTGCCCGCGCCACGTCCCGGCCCCTCCCCAGGCAGCGCGGGATGGGCGAGCGCCTCAAGCTTGAACCCAGTGAGCGGGCCGGCGGGAAGGTTCGCCTCAAACGTGTAGGTGTCGTTCTCCGGCGCGTCGCCTTTGAGGAGCAGGCTCTTGTCATCCAATTGATCAAACTCTGATCCGCTCTCCGTGAGAAACGCCGTCGGTACCAAAGGCGTGGCTGTGGCGCGCACTGGCGTTTGCGCGGAAGTCCCGGCCGGTGATTCGATCTTGGCGATGCCGCTTTCGCGCAGCTTGATCCGCGCTGTGAGCGCGGCGAGTTCCGCGGTGAGTTTCCGGCGCTCGGCCTCGCGCGCCGGATCGCTCAGCTTGTGGGGGGAGCCATTGAATTGAATGGAGCCCGGTGTTTTCGGATTCGAGCGCTCGGCCTCTTTCTCGGTGTTGTTGAAGTAGGCGAGGAGGCGGTAGTAATCCTGTTGGGTAAACGGGTCGTACTTGTGGTTGTGGCACTGCGCGCACTCGAGCGTCGTGCCGAGCCAGACGGCGCCAGTGGTGTTCACGCGGTCGATCACTTGATTGATCCGGCTCTCTTCCGGCTCGGTGCCGGCCTCGACGTTCGTCGGTGTGCAGCGATTGAAGCCTGTGGCGATGATCTCATCCTGCGTGGCGTTTGGCAGCAGATCACCGGCCACCTGATCGATCGTGAACTGGTCGAAGGGCATGTCAGCGTTCAGCGCGCTCACGACCCAGTCTCGATACGCCCAGATATCCCGGAGGTCATCGCGCTGATAGCCGTGTGAGTCTGCATAGCGCGCCAGGTCCAGCCAATGCCGCGCCCATTTCACGCCGAACTCGCCGGAGTGCAGCAGCTCATCGACGAGCAACTCGTATGAGCGGTCGGAGAGCCACGCCGAGGACGAGGGGCTGACAAAGCGCTTCAAGACATCCGGCGATGGTGGCAGGCCCGTGAGGTCGAGCGCCACGCGACGCGCGAGCACGGCGGCATCTGTCTCGGCGGAGGGGACCATGCCTTCCTTCTCCAACCGCGCCAAAATAAAGCGGTCGATCTCGTTTCGCGGCCAGGTGCCGTTCTTCACCTGCGGAGGAAGAGGCATCTGCGGCGCCACATACGACCAATGTTTTTGCGATTCGAGATTGGCGGGCCAGATGGCGCCCGCTGCAATCCACGATTTTATGTTTTCGATTTCGGCGGGCTTCAACAGCTCGCCGCGCTTTGGCATGGCATCCTTGTCGCTTCTCGGCAAGGAAACACGCCGCACAAGATCGCTGCCATGCGGATCGCCGGGGATAATGGCGCCAGCTTTTGTCGCCGTGCCTTCGCGGATGTCGAGGCGCATTCCGCTCTTTTGATGTTCCGGCCCGTGGCACTCAAAGCACGCCCGCTGAAAAACGGGATAGACTTCGCGGGCGAAATCGACGGCGGCGGCCGTCGACGCCAGCGAGGTGAGGGCTGAAACAGTGAGAAGGCGGCAGTGGATGCGCATCGACGCAGGGGAACGAACCTGCGGCAAAATGCCTTTCAGTTGCCGCTCACGATCCAAACTTGTTCGGGGGCACTTCAGGCTTGGGTGTGCTTTCCGGTGCAGCGGGCTTTTCGGCCGGCTTTACTGTCTCCGCTGGCTTTGCCGCTTCGGACGGAGCCGCAGGCGGCTTGCGGAACGAGGGCGATGAGCCGGGTGCGCCACCGGGCCGCGCTCCGCCGCCACGCGACAGGCGCTCGTTGAGCCGGGAGATCTCGCTCTCCTCCAGCCTTCCATCGCCGTCTTGATCCAGCCTCTTCATCAACTCGGCGGGAGCTTTTGCAAGGAGCTGCTGCAGGCCTTCCGTTTCGTCTGGATCAATGCGGCCGTTCCCATTTTTGTCCACCTTCTTGAGGGCCTCACCCGCTCTGCTGCGTCCGGCCGCTGTTGACGCGGCAGGCCTTGGCGGTGCCACCTCAGTGAGGTCAATGTCTCCGTTTGAGTTCTTGTCCAGCTTGCGCAGCGCGGAGAATGTCTGCTGCACCGAAACGAGTTCGTCCGGGTCGATCTGGCGGTTTCCGTTTTTGTCGAACGGCCGCAGTCCTTCAAAAGCCCCGCTCTCGACCGGAGCCCGTCGCGTGCGAGGTTTGCCATCGTTCGCGGAGAGGGCGAGGCAGGGGAGGCTGAGCGCGGCGAGTGAAAGTGCGAGTCGTGATTTCATGGTGGATGGATTTCGAGTGTGCGGAACCTACTGTCCCGACAGCGCTCTTTGACACCGAACCCTTGTTCAAACGGCTCCCGCATTTTTCGGGGCAGCCTTCGCCACTGCGTCGTCACCCGGCGCAGACGCAACTTCGCGTCGCTAGCGGCTTTGCGGCATCATCCCGCCCATTCGGGAGGAGCCTTCCCACTTCGCGGGGCGATTCCAGCCGATGTTGCTGTACTCACCCGTTCCGGGCGGTGGCTGCGCCACTTTTTTCTTCGGCTCGTCGGACGACTCACATGAGGTGAGAGCGGCGACAGCGACGGCTATAAATAGAAAGCGATTCATGCTCTGGATACGCTCGTGGGAAAGGGGTGGGCCACGCAGCGATTTCGATCACTGCACCAAGTTCTCAAGGATCACCCGGTCGCCTGGAGCGGGGGACATGCCGGGTGTCAGTGTGTTCGCCATGATATTCGCCACTGTGCGGTTTCCCTCGACGGAAAGAATGCTGAGCTTCCCGATGGTCTGCGTGCCGCGGGTCACCAGCAGCTTCGTGTCCTCGGTGATGCCGAGGCTCTTGCCTGCATCGATGACGACGAATCCCCAGTCACTGTTCACCGCGATGACTCGGGCGGTGAGGCCGTTGCGATCAAACCCCTTTTTGCGATCCTCGATTTTGTTGACGATCTCGGCCTTCTCCTTGCCTGCGGTTGTAATCTTGGCGTCCTCTGCGGCGACTTCCTTCTTCTTTGCCTCAGCCTGCCCTTGGAGCTCGGCGATCGACTGCTTCATCTTGTTCAAGTCTTCCGCCAGCGTCTCAGGTTTTACATCCGCCGGAAGCTTGGCAAGC
Organism: Verrucomicrobiaceae bacterium; assembly: GCA_031411695.1. GTDB lineage: Bacteria > Verrucomicrobiota > Verrucomicrobiia > Verrucomicrobiales > Verrucomicrobiaceae > JAIBCL01. The sequence goes on along the minus strand of JANOBO010000208.1, from coordinate 13,162 downwards.
TGCGCCTTGAGTTCGTCGAGCTTTTTTGTCTTCGCTTCGGTCTCCTCCAGCGTCCGCTTCGACTCACCGTCGATCTGCGAAATCTTCACCGTATGGGCCTTGAGGCGCTCACCTTCCGCGTCAGCTTCGCCCTGCACGCCCTTGACGTCCCCATTCACCTTGGCGATGTCGGCCACCGTCTGGTTGAGGCCGTTCAACTCAACCTTGATGGTGCGGTGCACGGACGCCTTGGCATTGCGTGCCTCGGCAAAAGCATTCTTGTTTTGAAAAGCGAAAAAGGCCGACACGCCGGTCACGATGAAGCTGAGGATCAAAAGAACTTTTGTCATGGAAGTCTGAAAGCTGAGGTGAGATCTGCTAGGTGGTGTCGCCGTTACTTGGCTGGCGGCGGGGCAAAGGGATCCACCGCTCCCGCAGCCGGTGGCGGAGTCGTCGCAGGCGCGGCGGGCGCGGCCTCGGCTGGCTTGGCCGGTGTTCCTCCGAAAGGATCAGCAGTCGATGGTGACTCCTTGGTTCCTGCAGCACCCCCGGCGGGTGCAGGCGGTGTGGCACCAAACGGATCACTGCCCATGGCTCCACCGGGCGCGGGAGCGGCCGGCGTCGGCGCGCCTCCCGCAGGGATCGGACTTGCACCAAAAGGATCATTGCCCATCGCCGCGTTAGCGGGTGCGGGCGTGACGGGTACCGCCCCTGCTGGCGCTTCAACGGGGGCCGCAGGGCCGCCGGTCGGAGCGGGAGCGGATATTGATGGCTGGTTCGGTGCGGCAACCACGAGATCACCCGACCGGAGCGAGTTCCCCTCGGCAACACTGCCAGGAATCACATCGGCGACGGAAATCTGCTGCTCCACATTTCGAACTTTAAGTTTGGCGATGACATCCTTGCCGCGCTTCACCTCGAGTTCGGCGTTCGCAAAAACCCCTCCCGCGTTGCCCTTGTTCAGGATCACGAAACCCCAATTGCTGAAGACCGACGCCACCCGTGCGGTGAAGCTCGGTTCGACGATCCCCTTCCGCGCACGCACTTCGAGGTCGCGGTAACGGGCGATGTCGCTTTGCAGGCTGTTAACCGCCTCCTTTTTCATGGCAAGCTGCTGGGTCTGGCTGGCGACCGCGCCTTCCGCAGTCTCTTGATCTTTTTTCAGCGCGGCCACCTGGGCGAGAAGTTTCTCGACGTTGCCGAGTTCGTCGATCTTCTTCTGAATCGTGTCCACTTGGGTCACGACCTGAGTGAGCGTGTTCTTGGCAAGCTGCAAGGCGGCATCCTTTTCCTGAGAGTCGGCGGCGGCCTTTGCAACCTTTTGCTTGGTATCGTCCAGTTCCTTCTTCAGGCTGTCGAGCTTCGCCAGCTTTGTCTTGTGCGCTTCCTCAGCCTGCTGCTTGCGTGTGATCAGCGACGCATGATCCTTCTTCGCGCGCTCCGCCAGATCGCGCTCAGCCTTCAGAGCCTCCTTGTTGATGACAGCAAAATACAACGCGGCCCCCAAGCAGGCGGCAGCGATTCCAGATAGAATTTTCCAAACCATATTCTTATTTTCGGGACAAATTGATCAGCCTTCATGTTCTACCGGATTCACCCGATCTCGACAACACAAAAGTTTTTGGAATTGCGTAGCGGGTGTTCAAAGGTTGGCAATTGCGCTTTGCGCAATGGGGGCTCCATCTTGTTTACCACTTGCGGGCAAACCCGAATCCCGGCAGTTTCGGTCATGTTCAAATTGGGACTCATCGGATGCGGCAAAATGGGCGGAGCTTTGGTTCGGGGCGTCGTCACCGCGTTTGGGCAGGACAAGGTGCAGGTGGCTATGAGTGATGTGATCCCGCAGGCTGCCGAGGCGCTCCAAGCGGTGTTGACGTGCAACACCTCGACCGGAAGTCCGGCGGAGGCTGCGGCGATGGCGGAGGTCCTCATTCTGGCCGTGAAACCGCATGACATGGAGGCGCTCTGCAGGTCGCTCGGGAAATTGAAAGGGGAAAGGCTGTTCATTTCCATCGCCGCTGGAGTCACGCTTGAGAATCTCGAGTCCTGGCTGGGGGCTAAACAGCGCGTGATCCGCTGCATGCCGAACACGCCGGCCCTCGTCGGCGCCGGAGCAACTGCGTTCTCACGCGGGAAGCTCGTCACCGACGCCGACGCCGGCCTTGCATCCCGCGTGCTGGGTTCCGTGGGCAACGTCGCAGAGGTGTCGGAGAGGTTGCTCGATGCGGTCACCGGCCTCAGCGGCAGCGGTCCCGCGTACATTTACACCGTCATCGAGGCGATGGCCGACGGTGGCGTGCTCATGGGGCTGCCCCGCGCGTCTGCGGTGCAGCTCGCCGCCCAGACCGTCCTTGGTGCCGCAAAGATGGTGCTCGAGACTGGAAAGCATCCTGCCGCACTCCGGGACGAGGTCACGAGCCCGGGCGGCACGACCATCGCCGGGCTCGAGCAGCTCGAGGCTGGCGGACTGCGCCATGCGCTGATCCAGGCTGTGCGTGCGGCCACGGAACGCGCGGCGGATTTGGGTGCCAAGTGACACCCGCATCACAATGGGAGCGGACTTTTCGATTGCCAACTCCACGCCTCCGCAGACAATCAGCGCACTTCATTTGAAGCACATCAACCCGCGAGCAGAACCCTTCATTCACCACCGTCATGGCACGTCCCGTCACACTTTTTTCCGGCCAATGGGCAGACCTTCCCCTTCCGGCTTTCCTGAAGAAAGCCAAGTCATTCGGCTACGACGGCGTGGAGCTCGGCTGCTGGGGCGATCATTTTGAAGTCTCCAAAGCCGACCAAAAATACTGCGACGCCAAACGTGCCCTCATCAAGAAGGCCGGCCTTCAATGCCACGCCATCAGCGCGCATCTCGTCGGCCAAGCCGTGTGCGACAACATCGACGAGCGGCACAAGCAGATCCTGCCCGACTACATCTACGGCGATGGGAAACCCGAAGGCGTGCGCCAGCGCGCGGCGGAAGAGTTGAAGAAGACAGCTCAGGCGGCGAAGCGTTTTGGCGTCGGGGTCGTCAATGGCTTCACCGGATCCTCGATCTGGCATCTGGTGTACAGTTTCCCGCCAAATCTGCCGAAGCAGATCGAAAACGGTTACAAGGATTTTGCCAAGCGCTTCATCCCCATCCTCGATGAGTTCAAGAAGCAGGGTGTGAAGTTTGCGCTCGAGGTGCACCCGACCGAGATCGCGTTTGACATCTCGTCAGCGCAGCGCGCGCTGGAGGCCGTGGATCACCATCCGGCGTTCGGCTTTAATTATGACCCGTCGCACTTCGGCTACCAGGGCGTTGATTACGTGAAGTTCATCCACAAGTTCCACGACAGGATTTTTCATGTCCACATGAAGGACGTGGCTTGGAATCTTGCAGGCGACGCCGGAGTCTTTGGAGGGCACGTCGATTTTCACAAGCCGGAGCGTTACTGGGATTTCAAGAGCGTCGGCCGCGGTCACATCAATTTTGAAAAAATCATCAGGGCGCTGAACGACATCAGCTACGCGGGTCCGCTTTCGGTCGAGTGGGAGGACGGCGGCATGGACCGCGAGCACGGTGCGAAGGAATCCTGCGAGTATGTGAAGCGCATCGACTTCCCGCCGAGCAAGATCATTTTCGACGCGCAGTTTGCCGAAAAGTGAATCTCGGCACGCCGCTCGCAGCGGCACTGAAATTTTTTGGAGGGTTGTGCGTGACAAAAAGCGCCATCTGACTTGAGATGGTGCGGCATGAAGCTAACACCATTTTTTGCGGCAGGACTCTTGTTGCTGACCTGCCGGGCTGAAACCCACGCCGCACACCCAAGGCCGAACATCCTCTGGTTGATCGGCGAGGACTTCGGGCCGCATCTCGGATGCTACGGCACGAAGGAGGTCAGCTCGCCAAACCTCGACGCGATGGCGGCGCGGGGCATGCGCTTCACACGCTTTTACACCACGGCCCCGGTCTGCTCGCCGAGCCGCTCGGCTTTTAACACGGGCATGTACCAGACCACCATCGGCGCGCACAATCACCGCTCGCACCGCGATGACGGCTACGCGCTGCCGGAGGGCGTGAAGATCATCAGCGACCGGATGCGGGAGGCGGGCTACTTCACCGCAAACGTGGTGCAGATGCCCGCCGAGACGGGTTTGAAGGGCAGCGGCAAAACGGATTGGAACTTCACACGCGAAGGGCCGCCGTTTGACTCGACAAAGTGGGACGATCTGAAAGCACACCAGCCCTTCTATGCGCAGCTCAATTTTCAGGAGACGCACCGCACCTATCACGCGCCGAAGCACGCGGACCCCGGCAAGGTCGAGCTTCCGCCGTACTATCCTGATCATCCGGTGACGCGCACGGACTGGGCCGAGTATCTCGACGCAGCGAGTGAGTTGGACCGCAAGGTCGGCAGCGTGCTCGAGCTTCTGAAGCGCGACGGTCTCCTCGACAACACCGTCATCTGTTTCTTTGGCGACAACGGCCAGTCGCATGTGCGCGGCAAACAGTTCTGCTACGAGGAGGGTCTCAACGTGCCGCTTATCATGCAGTGGCCCGCGTCGTTTTCTCCGCCCGCCGGCTTCGATGCTGGCAAGGTCACCGACCGCCTCCTCATGTCCATCGACCTGTGTGCCACATCGCTGTCTCTCGCCGGCATCAAGAAGCCAGCCAACATGGAGGGTCAGGTTTTTCTCGGGCCGGATGCCGCACCGCCGCGCGAGTACGTCTTCGGCGCGCGAGACCGCTGCGATGAAACCGTGTTCCGTCTGCGCACCGTGCGCGACAAGCGTTACCGCTACATCCGGAACTTCACGCCCGACCGGCCCTTTCTCCAGGCGAACGATTATAAGGAGAGGCAGTATCCCGTGTGGAACCTGCTGAAGCAGCTCGCCGCAGAGGACAAGCTCACGCCCGTTCAGGCGGTGCTGACGCAGCCGACGATGCCTGAAGAGGAGATCTACGACATGGAAGCAGATCCGTTCGAAGTGAAGAACTTGGTGTCGTCGAACAAGCCCGCCGATCGCGAGGCCCTGGAGCGGCTGCGCGATGTGCTCGAAGACTGGATCAAGGACACGAACGACCAAGGCCGCGTGCCCGAGCCGCCCGAAGTAGCAAAGGCTGAAGGCGCGACCAAGCCGGCCGGCGCAGAGAAGAAAAAGAAAAAGGCCAAGCAGCCGTAGGCGGCCTCACGCCCGCGCCACATAAACAAAAGCGGGCGGAACATTCCCCCACACCACGCGCGTGGTCTCCGCGCCGTGAAGGCGGGCGTGAAGCAAGGCGCGAAATTTTCTCCCGCCAGGGAGCCTGTGAAAGCCCCAGTACGCGAAGGTGGCAAAGCGGCCGCCCGGCGCGAGGCGCGGCAGCACGCGGTCCAGAATCACAGTCTGCAGCCGCGGCGGAAACGATGCCCACGGCAGCCCGCTGACGATGACATCAAACCGGTCCGCCGAGCCCATCATCGAATTAAAATCGAACTCCTGCGCGGCAGCGTTCTCGAATCGAAGCGAAGGAAAACGCACGCGCAGTTGATCGGCAAATTCGGCGTTCAGCTCGATGCCCAGATACTCGGACCCGCTGGGCATTGATTCTGCGATGGCCGCCGTCAGCGCGCCAGTGCCGGGGCCCAGCTCGAGCACGCGGCCGGCCTTCCACACCTCGGCCGCCTCGGTGATGCGCCGCGCCAACGCCGGTGACGACGGAGCGACGGCTCCGATGGTCTTCCGGTTTCGAATGTACTCTTTGAAAAAGGCGGCCGCCGACATATCGCGATTTGCGCAGGCTATCACAGTGCATGAGATTGGGCGCAAATATTTTTCCGCCGTGTGGCGTTTCCCTCCCATGGCCTTCGTCCGCGTCATTTCATCCATCGTGCTCATCCTGTCCCTCCCCGCGTGTGGCAGTCCCACGTACCGCATCAGCTTGAAGGATGGGCGCGAGTTCCTCTCAAGCGGAAAGCCCGAGTACCAGGAAAAGACGGGTTACTACCAATACGAGAACCTTCACGGACGCGACGCTCTGGTGCGCGCCGACGAGGTGCTCCTCATCGAGCAGCAGTGATGCCGGGTCTCCCGCCACGGCTCGTCCTCGCGTCCCAATCTCCGCGCCGCGTGGAGCTGATGGCCGATGCGGGCTACGAATTTGAAACTCTCCCGGTCGATGTGGTCGAGTCGCATGATCCGACGCTATCCCCGGAAAGCCTGACCATCGAGAACGCGACGCTCAAGGCCGTCGCTGGCGCGCGACTGCGGCCCGATGCGCTCGTCATCGGCGCCGACACGCTCGTCTATCTCGATGGCGCGCCGCTCGGAAAGCCGCGCGACATGATCGAGGCCGTCTCGATGCTCCGTCGCTTGTCCGGCCACGCGCACCATGTGTGTACGGGCGTCGCGCTGGCGCGCAGCGGCGGCGCTGGGTTGCGGACTTTCGCGGTCATCAGCCACGTTGTTTTCAAAAAGCTCACCGACGAGATCATCCACGCCTACTACGCCCGGGTGCATCCTCTCGACAAAGCCGGCGCCTACGCGATCCAAGAGCACGGTGACAGCATCGTCGATCACACCGAGGGCTCGTGGTCGAACATTGTCGGCCTGCCGATGGAGCGCCTGCGGGAGGAACTGGCGGCGGAAGGCGTGGAGGCCGGGCGCTGATCCGCACATCGGCGCCGCTCGCGGTCCGCGTGGTGTGTGCCTCACGCGCCGCAAACTTGAACAAGGAATGAGTCGTCGCCCACGTTCCTTGTGTCCGCATTGTCCATGGCCCGCCCCTCCTCTCTCGTTCGCTTTCTCGTTTTCCTCACGGCATCCTGCTTCGTGGCGGCTGCTGGCTGGGTGATCTGGAAAAAGCAATCCGTGGCTCCGACTGCGCCCGCCTCCGTCGTGAAGGGCGCGGGCGCGATCACCACGGCGGTGGTGAAGCCGGACAATTACGCGACCGATGTCGAGGCCATCGGCACCGTGCTGGCGGATGAATCCACGGCCATCATGCCAAACGTCACCGAGACTGTGACGGCGCTTCATTTTGATGATGGCCAGCATGTGAAGACGGGCGATGTCCTCGCGACGCTCAGTGATGCCGAGGAGCAGGCGCAGCTCTCATCGGCGAAGTCAACGCTCGCTGAAGAAGAGCGCGAGATCGCGCGGCTGACCGGATTGGTTAAGGACGGCGCGGTGCCCGAGGCCAAGCTACAGGAGCGCCAGACCATGGCGGAGGTCGCCCGCCAGAGAATCCGCGAATCCGATGCGAAACTCGCAGACCGCCGCATCGTCGCACCCTTTGACGGCGTGCTCGGCCTGCGCCGCATCAGCGTGGGCGCGCTCGTTTCACCCACCACGGTCATCGCCACGCTGGACAAGATCGATGTGGTGAAGATCGACTTCAGCGTGCCCGAGACCGCGCTGCCGCACCTGAAGATGGGCACGGAGATCAACGCGCACGCCGCAGGTGCGCGCGAAAAGGCCTACACGGGCAAGCTCTCGCAGATCGACTCACGCATTGATCCGGTCACCCGCTCGGTGTCGGCCCGCGCCGAGGTCGAAAATCGCGGGCACGAGTTGAAGCCCGGCATGTTGGTGAACGTGCGCCTCGCGATGGAGCCGCGCCTGTCGCTGTCCATTCCAGAGCGCTCGCTCGTGCCGGTCGGATCGCGCGCCTATGTCTTCACTGTGGAAAACGGGAAGGCCCGGCGCACCGAAGTGAAAACCGGCCGCCGCAAGCCGGGCTACATCGAGATCATCAGCGGCGTGAAGGATGGCCAGATCATCGTGGCCGACGGCATCGTCGGCCTTCAGGACGGCCATGCGGTGAAAGTCTCCGGCGAGTTCGCCGGACCGGTGAAGGCGTTCAACCCCGAGCAGGGCGAGGCAACGAGCCGTTGAATTTTCAGACCTCACACAGTAAGAATGGAAGGCCATGACACTCTCCGTCGAGATTCCAGACAAGTACGCCGTCCAACTCGGCCTGGACAGCCCCGGATGCGCACGGCGCGGACTTGAGATGATGGCGCTCGAAGGCTATCGCGAGCGCAAGCTCACGCGGGGACAAGTGAGCGAGATGCTCGATCAGAGCTTCAATGAGACAGAGGCATTTCTCCTTCAGCACGGCGCGTTTATCGAGCTGTCAGCGGAGGATTACGCGCGAAGCTCCGAACACCTCAGACGTTTTCTCGAACAGCGGAAGCCGGCCGCGTGATCAGGACTGAAGGCAACCGTTTTCGCGCCGATGCGCATCTCGCATGAGCCCCGTCATCTCCGACACGTCTCCCATCAATTACTTGATGCTGATTGGGCGGATTGATTTGATAAGGAAGCTTTTCGGCACGGTGATCATTCCGACGCAAGTGCTTTGGGAGCTGAGTCACCAGCGCGCACCTGATCCGGTCCGGCGATGGAGTTTGGATCTTCCCGAATGGGTGGAAGTAGCGAGCGCGAAGAACCTCGACGCATCCCTAAATCTCGGTGCGGGCGAGAGCGAGGCCATCTCGCTGGCCGTAGAGCGTGAATGCTCGATCATCATCATGGATGACTTGGAAGGCCGCGTGGCAGCGCAAGCGCGCGGCATAAACCCGGTTGGCACGCTGAACATCCTCGAACTCGCTGCGGAGACACGGCTCGTCGATTTCGAGGAGGCCGTGACAGCACTTCTCGCCACGAACTTCCGAATCCACCCTGAGTTGGTGGGCGTCGCACGGTCACGACTCACAGCTTTGGGAATCACTCCCGGGCCTTCTCACTAGCCGTGTGGCTCTCCGACACATCGGTCCGCCGGCCGGTTCTTGCCGCAGTTTTGAACCTGCTCCTCGTCGCGTTCGGGTGTGTGGCCTACACACGGCTTCAGGTGCGTGAGTATCCAGACATCGATCCGCCCATCGTCACCATCGAGACCGCGTATCGCGGCGCGTCGGCCAGCGTGGTCGAGGCGCGGATCACACAGCGGCTGGAGGATCGGATCTCACAGGTCGAGGCGATCAAAAACATCTCCTCCGTCAGCACAGACGGGAAGTCGGAGATCACCGTCGAGTTCAATCTCGGCCGCAGTCTCGATGCGGCGGCTAATGACATCCGCGAGGCGATGGGGCCGGTGGTGGCCACGTTTCCCGAGGAAGTGCAGCCGCCCAACGTGGGCAAGACGGAGATCAGCGCCGAGGTGCTGATGTATCTGAATTTGACCAACGCGTCTGGAGCCAATCACACCCCGCTCGAACTTTCCGACTACGCGGAGCGCTACCTCATCGACCGCTTCTCGAGGCTGCCGGGCATCGCGCGCGTGCGCATCAATGGCGGCACGCGCTATGCGCTGCGCATCTGGCTGGACCGTGATGCGCTGGCAGCACGCGGCCTCACGGCCAATGATGTCGAGGATGCATTGAGACGCGAGAATGTCGATCCGCCCGCCGGCACGGTGCAGTCACTCGACCGGCAGTTCACCGTGCGCATCACGCGGCAGTACCGCACGCCGGACGACTTCAAGAAGCTGGTCATCGCTCGTGGTGACACGGGCTATCAAGTCCGGCTGGGAGAGGTGGCCCGCGTGGAGCTGGGCGCGGACGAGGCGCGCACGTCGTTCAAGGGCAACCGCGTCACGATGGTCTCCCTCGGCATGATCCGCCAGTCGCGCGCGAATCCGCTCGAGGTGGCCAAGGCCGTGCGAGCGGAGGCGGAGAAAATCCGCGCGACTCTGCCTGCGGATCTCCGGCTGGAAAACAGCTACGACATCAGCCAGTTCATCGACGAGTCGCTCACCGAGGTCTATCGCACGCTGGCCATCGCGATGATTCTCGTCATTGCGATCATCTATCTTTTCCTCGGCAGCTTCCGCGCCGTGATCGTGCCCACGGTGGCCGTGCCGGTCAGCGTGCTCGGTGCCTGCATCGTGCTGCTGGCGCTCGACTACTCGTTAAACACGCTCACGCTCCTCGCGTTCGTGCTGGCCATCGGCCTCGTCGTCGATGACGCCATCGTGGTCTTGGAGAACATCCACCGCCGCATCGAGGAAGGTGAGAAGCCGCTGGTCGCCTCGTTCCTCGGGACACGACAGGTGGGCTTCGCGGTCATCGCCACCACGCTGGTGTTGCTCGCTGTGTTTGTTCCCGTCGCCTTCATGCCTGGGGAAACCGGGCGCATGTTCAGCGAGTTCAGCGTGGCGCTTGCCATCGCGGTTGGCTTCAGTGGCTTCGTCGCGCTCACACTCTCGCCCATGCTGGCGTCGAAGGTCCTGCGCGGACGTGAGGGGGATGGCGTCGTCGCCCGCCTGCTCGACCGCGTGTTCCGTTTTGTGCAGCGAGGCTACCGCGCGCTGCTCGGTGTGTGCCTGAATTTTCCAGCCACCGCGATTCCAGTCGTGGCGGGGCTCGTGGCGCTGTGCTGGTGGCTGGTCCATCACATCCCGGATGAGTTCAGCCCGCGTGAGGACCGTGGTTCGTTCTTCGTCACCGTGACCTGCCCGCCGGGGACGACCTACGCGAACACGATGGAGGTGCTGGATGACATGAACGAGCGCCTCATGTTTCTCGTGGAGAAAACGGGCGAGGCCACACGCGTGAACTCGCGGGCGCCGCGAAACTTCGGCACCGCGGCGGATTTCAACGAGGCCATCTCGGTGCTCACGCTCACGCCGTTTGGCACGCGGCGGAATGGCTTCGACATCATGGCGGATGTGCGTGACCACACGGCCGACATGTCGGGCGGAAAAGTCTCCGTGATCATGCGGCAGGGAATGATGCGCGGGTTGAACAAGCCGCTCGAGATCGTGCTGAGCGGTCCCACGTTTGAGGAGCTGACACAGTGGCGCGACATCATTTTGGCAAAGGCGAGGGAGAACACGGGCCTGGTCGGCTTTGACTGCGATTACCGCGACACGAAGCCGCAGTTGCGCGTGACCATCGACCAAGCGCGCGCAGCGGATCTCGGCGTGAGCAGCAGCGCCATCGGGCGCACGCTCGAGACGTTGCTCGGCGGCAGGCGCGCCACCACGTTTCTCCATCAAGGCATGGAGTACGACGTTATCCTCGAGGGCAGCTACGATGACAAACGCAGCCCGATGGACCTGAACAACATCTTCGTGAAGAGCGACCGCACGAAGCAGCTCGTGCCGCTGGCAAACCTCATCAAGATGGAGGAGATGGCAGACAGCGGCGCGCTGAACCGCTACAACCGCATGCGCAGCATCACCTTCGACGCCGAGCTGGCGGGCGGCTACAGCCTGGGGGAGGCCGTGAGCTACATGGAGCAGCTCGTGCGCGAAAATTTGCCGCCCTCCGCAGTCGTCGGCTACAAGGGCAATGCGCTGAAGATGAAAGAGACCAGCAGCAGCACCGGACTGGTTTTTGCGCTGGCGTTGCTCATCGCCTTCCTCGTGCTCGCCGCGCAGTTTGAGAGCTGGGTGCATCCCTTCACCATCATGCTTTCTGTGCCGGTCGCCATCGCAGGCGCGCTGCTCGGCCTTCAGTTCATGGGGCTCAACCAGAGCATTTACAGCCAGATCGGGCTGATCATGCTCATCGGCCTCGCCGCGAAGAACGGCATCCTCATCGTCGAGTTCATCAATCAGCTCCGCGATGAAGGCATCGAGTTTTCCGCCGCGATCCTGCAGGCCAGCGAGCAAAGGCTGCGCCCGATTGTGATGACCGCGCTCGCCACCGTGATGGGCGCCCTGCCGCTGATGCTCGGTCATGGCGCGGGATTCGAGACGCGGAAAGTCGTCGGCGTGGTGATTGTCTTCGGCGTTTCCCTTGCCACCGTCGTAACTCTGTTTCTCGTGCCGATGGTCTATGCGCTCATCGCACGCGGAACCGGGTCGCCGCACGATGTGAGCAAGCGGCTGGATGAGGAAATGACCCATGACACGTGAAACGCTATTTGAGATCAGAGTCACAGGCCGGCGCATGAAATTGCGGCCTCTGTCCTTTGTCGTTCTGCATTCCTCATTCGTCATTCTTCAGTCGTGCAATGTGGGCCCGAAGTATGAGCCGCCCATTGTGGCGCTGCCCGGGCACTTCAAGACCAGCGGCCCGTGGCGTGAGGCGCGGCCGAGAGATGCGGACTCGCGCGGCACGTGGTGGCGGCTGTTCGGTGACGCGCACCTCACCGAGTTGATGCAGCGCGCGGAGGCAAACAGCCCCACGCTCGAGGTGGCCATGCACAAGGTGGATGAGGCGCGCGCGCTGGCGCGTGCGGACCGCGCGGACTTGTTGCCGTTTGTGTCGCTGGCTTCCTCCGTCACGCGCGGCCGTGGCTCCGGCACCTCGCAGAGCGCAGTCGGGGGCAGCCGCGCCAGCACGCGGATCCGGCAGACTTTGGACCTCTCGTATGAGATCGACTTCTGGGGAAAGCTGCGCAATCAGGCAGCTGCGGCGAATGCCAACGCGGACTCCGCCGCCGCAGCCTACCGCAGCGTGCTCCTCACGCTGCAAGGCGAGCTCGCGCTCAATTATTTCGCGCTCCGCTCGCAGGATGCCGAGATCGCGCTGCTGCGGCGCGCGATCGAGCTGCGCGGAAAAGCGCTCGATCTTGCCACCGCGCGCTTCAAGCAAGGAGACACCGCGCAGCTCGACGTCGCGCAGGCCGAGACGGAACTCGCCACCGCGCGCTCGGAGGCCATCGGCCTCGAGAAGCGGCGCGCGGAGCTGGATCACGCCATCGCCTTGCTCGCAGGCTCCACGCCCTCGTGGCTGTCACAGGCGTCGTCACCCTTGCTGGGCAGTCCGCCCTCCGTCCCCGCTTCGGTTCCATCCGATTTGCTCGAGCGGCGTCCTGACATCGCCGAGGCCGAGCGCGTGATGGCCGGGCAGAACGCGCTCATCGGCGTGGCGCGCGCGGCGTTGTTTCCCAGCGTGAAGATCGGCATCAGCGACGGCGTCGAGACCAGCGTCTTCAAAAAAATCGTCGATGCATCCAGTCATGTGTGGGCTCTTGGGCCGGATCTTCAATTTCCGGTTTTCGACGGAGGCAAACGCCGCGCCGAGACGGATGCGCAGCGCGCGAGGTATCTTCAGGCCGCCGCCTCGTATCGCGAGACGGCGCTCAAGGCCGTGCGCGATGTGGAGGATGCGCTCAGCGGCATCTCCGTGCTGAAGCGGCAGTCTGGAGCCCAGGCGCAGACCGTCGCAGGCGCGCAGCGGACGGTCGATCTCGCCGAGAAACGCTACGGCGCCGGGCTCGTCGCCTATTACGAGGTGCTCGATGCGCAGCGCACCCTGTTGCG
>JANOBO010000207.1:0-8042 GCA_031411695.1 Verrucomicrobiaceae bacterium | reverse complement strand
ATGGATTCATCGAAAGGCAAATAACTTGGCGGATACCAGGATGCCGCAGCACGAGATGTCCCTATTGATGAAGCATGAGAGAATGGCGGCTCAACTCCACGAAGTCACCTTGGCTGAGCATCGTCAGGAGGGGTGCCCAGTTCGAACGCAGGAGTTGCAAGAGATCATGGTTGGGGATGTTGCCGGTGGTTATAAAAAGCAGCTTCGCGGGTTCACAGCGGAGGAGAAAGCTGTCCAGGGGAGAATCAGGCATCCCCCACGGTAACTCCACTTCACCACGGCTCGCTGCCGAGAAGATCGCGGCAGAGTGCGACGGCGGAGCCGAAGGCGTCTTCGTGGAAGCCGTGGCGGAAGTAGCTGCCGCAGAAGTAGGTGGTCTGGTCACGGCTGAGTCGATTGAGGTCGGGCAGGCGGCGCTGGGCATCGGTCGCGGCCAGATCGAAGAGCGGGTGCTCGTAGTTGATGCGCTTGATCACTTTGTCGGGCGCGATCTCGTCGGCTGCGTTTACGGATACGAAGTAGTTGGTCGTGTCCGACACGCCTTGCAGGCTGTTCATCCAGTAGTGCGTGCTCGACTCGATGCCGCCATGCGCCGTCGGTTTGATGCGGTAGTTCCACGATGCCCAGCAGCGCTTGGTCGTGGGCATGAAACGCTCGTCCGTGTGCAGCGTGGCGATGTTTGGCTGGTACTTGAAGCAGCCGAGCAGATCGGTCTCGAGATCGGTCGGATCAGCGATCATGCGCAGCGTCTGGTCGGCGTGACTGGCGAAGATCACTTTGTCGAATGTCTCGGCGGCACCATCGCGCGGGTGGACTTTTACCTGCCCGCCGCTGCGCTCGACGCGCGTGACCGGGCAGCCGAGGCGGATGCGATCCACAAACGGCGCGGTGAGTTTTTTCACATACGAGCGCGCGCCGTTCGTCACCGTCCACCACGGATGCTGCGTGTTCAGGCCGAGGAATCCGTGGTTGTGCCAGAAATGGATGAGCGTGAGCGCGGGGAACTCGAGCATCTGCTCCGGCGGCGTGGACCACACGGCGGAGCCCATGGGGATGATGTAGAGATTGAGGAAATCCGCGCCGTAGCCGCGCGTGGCCACATACTCGCGCAGGGTCATGCGGGCGAAGAGCGGATCATTGAGCGCGGCGACGGCCTCATCGTTGAAGCGTTTGATCTTGAGCAGGAAACGCCAGAAGCGCGGCCTGAGAAGATTGCGCCGCTGGCCGAAGAGCAGGGTGAGCGAGGTGCCGTTGTACTCGATGCCGCTGCCGAGATGCGCGACGCTGAAGGACATGCTGGTGGGCTTGGTCTCGACGGCCAGCTCTTTGAAAAGGCGTGTGAGCAGCGGGTAGGTGACGTGATTGAAAACCATGAAGCCCGTGTCCACCGGCAGCTCGCGCCCGGCCTCATTCACCGTGATCGTGTTGGTGTGCCCGCCGGCGTAATCGTTCTGCTCGAAGACGGTGAGATCGAAACGCTGTTGCAGAAAGTGCGCACAGCCGAGACCGGCGACTCCAGTGCCGATGATGGCGAGTCGGGGGCGGTTCATACGGGCGGCGGCAGGCTACTGGCGCCGCAGCGCACGCGCCTCGTCATAGACGCTCTGCGGCACCACGCGTAGATCCCAGATGAGGCCGGTCCAAGAGAGGACTTTCAGCAGGTAATAGGACACATCGATCTCCCACCAATAAAATCCCTGTCGCGCGGCTGAAGCGTAGCGGTGGTGATTGTTGTGCCAGCCCTCGCCCAGTGTCAGCAGTGCCAGCGGCAGGCTGTTCCGGCTGTCGTCGTCCGTCTTGAAGCGCTTCGATCCGAACACATGCGCCAGTGAGTTGATGCAAAACGTGGCGTGCAGGAGGACGACGGTGCTGATGAAGAAGCCCCAGACAAACATCTGCGCCCCGTTTGTGCCGAGGCCCGGCGCGTATCTCTCCAGCAGCCAGCCGCCAAACCAAAGCGAAGCGCCGTAAAGTACCGGGACAAGCTGATCACACCGGTTGAGGAAGACCAGCTCGGGGAACTTCTGCAGGTCGCGCACGCGGCTGTAGTCGGTTGGAAAGTTTTTCGTGCTGGTGATCCAGCCGATGTGGGACCACAAGAAGCCGTGCTTGCGCGGGGAATGCACATCGGCCACCTCATCGGAGTGGAGGTGGTGATGCCGGTGCACCGATGCCCACCAAAGCGGACCGCGCTGGCAGGAGGAATTTCCCAGCACGGCAAACAGGAATTGGAAGGTGCGCGAGGTCTTGTAGCTGCGGTGCGAGAGGTAGCGGTGATAGAACGCGGTGATGGCGAACATGCGCACGGCGTAAAGAAACACGGCGGCGATCATCGCCGTCCAGCTAAAGCCCACCCAGATCACCGCGAGGCAGCCGACGTGCAGGACGATGAAGGGCACGCAGCGCTTCCAGTCCACCTTGTCCGCCTGGGCGCGCACCACGTCCGCGCCTTGAGGATGATAATCGGAGTCCATCCATTGGTGCAGAAGCACGCCGATCTGGCTGAAAATCTTGGATGCCCGTGAGGCCGGGCTGGTCGATTGGTCATTCACGAGTTTAAGTGCGTCTGTGGGCAGAATGTGGATTCAAGTATATGAGTCTGCGCCTCCGACCGGGCCGGAGCGCGGCTGACCAGAGCAGCAAGTGAGGCCTCTTGCAAATTGTCCCTCACTCTGGTTTGATGGGCGCATGAAAAAAGCCGCCTTTGCATTCCTCGCCTGCTGCGTGCTCTGCACCGGCATGAGCAAGAAGCCGAAATTCACGATCTCCGTGCATGCGGAGGGCTCCGCCGAGGACAATCCGCGCATGGTCTTCCCCGAGACGCTCGGTGGCCAGCGGGTCATCTTCAAGCTGCTGCCGGAATTCAGCCATGTGAACATCTCCGCCTTCCAGCCCTTCCCTGCATCCGACGGGAACGGGAATGGCGTGGCCTTCAAGCTCGACTTCCGCGGCACGAATGCGCTAGAAGTCGCCACCCGCACGCGCCAAGGGCAGGTGCTCCTGGCGAAGGTGAATGGCAAGTCGTGCGACGTGCTGACCATCGACCGGCCGGTCATGGACGGCATCTTCACCATCTGGAGCGGCGTGCCCGACACCGTCGTGGCCGAGTTGGAGAAAAAATACCCGCACATCAGCCAGTCACGCTCCGCAGGAAATGGCATCGAGATGACCGCGACGACGAAGAAAGAGAAGCGCGATGCGATGAAGCGCGTGGCCGATGAGAAAAAGAAAGCGGCCAAGGACGCGGCGGCCAGAGCCAAGGCCGAGAAGAACGGCACACCTCTGCCCGAGAGCACCGAGGGATTCCAGCGCGGTGCTGCAACCAATCAAATCCCGCTCGAGGGCGGTGTTTCACAGCCCGCGATTCCGTTGCGATGAGATGCTCGGTCGCGCTGCTCGCGCTGTCGGTTTTCGCCACGTCCGCACCCGCGCAGATCCAGCGCATGGATGTCGTGCTGCCCACGGATAATCGCGCCCTGTTCGAAGGCAGGCCGGAGGATTTTTATCAGTTCATCGACCGCACCGTCGATGGCGTGGCAACAACGCCGTGGGAGGGCGGCCAGTTTGGTTATGTGCGGGATCCGAAGAGGCTGCGCACGGGCGAGACACTCTACGCGCGCTTTCATGAGGGGCTCGACATCAAGCCGATGAACCGCGATGCGCGCGGAGAGCCGACCGATGAGGTGCGCAGCATCGCGCGCGGAGAAGTCGTGCATGTGACGGAGCCGGGGCGGAGCAATTACGGACGCTACGTCGTCGTGCGGCATGACTGGGGCTACGGCCCTTTTTTCTCCCTCTACGCACACCTGAAGGAGGCGCGCGTGACCGTCGGCGGCAAGGTCGAGGCCCGCACGGTGCTCGGCATCCTCGGCCACACGGGGACCGGTCTTGATCAGCGTCGCGCGCACACGCATGTGGAGTTGAACCTGTTCCTCTCCTCGCGCTTCAGCGCCTGGCACGACGCGCAGTTCAAGACCCCGAACCTCAACGGCCTCTACAACGGCATGAACCTCGTCGGGCTCGATCTCGCGAAGGTGTTCCTCGCACTGCAAAAGAATCCCGCCACGAGCGCGGCGCAGCTCGTGACGGAGACGGGGGCGTTCTATCGCGTGGCGGTGCCGGGCTCGGCGCCGATGGAGATCTTGAAGAACTATCCGTGGCTCTGTCACGAGGTGGTGCCGGAGGGCTCACCTCCGTCATGGGAGATCAGCTTCAGCGCGTGGGGACTGCCGGTGAATGTGAGGCCGGGGCTGGCCAAAGTCTCGCAGCCGGCCCTCGCGTGGGTGAAGCCCTCCACAATGCCCTATTATTACCAGACGCGCGGCAACGTCGCCGGTGCAGGGGACAAGCCCGTGCTCAGCGCCGAGGGCGCTGGGTATGCGATGCTGGTGAGCGGGGATTTCCCGGACGTGCCCATCGTGGTGCCCGCGAAGAAATGATCACCGCTGCTCCAGCCGTACGAATATCGCGGCGTGATCGCTGCTGGCGCGATTCATCTTCTGCGTCTCGAGCACGCGCCACGCTTTTCCGGCCCAGATGTGATCGAGGCTGAGCAGCGGCACACCCCAGAACCAAGTCTCGCGCAGGCCTCGGCCTCCGGCTGTAAAGGCATCTTGGAAACGCGCGTGATAGGGCGCAAACCACACTGACTCCATCGGCGTGTTGAAATCCCCCATCAAGATGCAGCGCGCGTCATCACCCGCATGGGCCAGCGTTTCCTCGAGGGAGCGTCTTCGCGGCCGCAGCGGATCCGCCCACACATCGACGAGCACGAGGCGCACCACGCCGTGTGGCGCGCTGACATCAAAGGACGCGTATGCGCCCGTCTCATCCAGCCTCCCGCGCCCGCGCATGCGCAGCGGCCAGCGGGAGAGCACCATCAGCCCGCGCGGCATCATCTCGCAGGTGTATCCAGGTAATGCCGCTTCGTAGGCCGCGTCGTGCTGCATGAAATTCGGCCCCGGTTCCCCGCACCCGACCACGTCGGGCTGCAGCCGCCGCACAAGGTCGATGAGATCTGCGGCCGGTATTTTCGGCCGGTGGAGATTCCAATACAACGCGCTAAACTCCCGCGCGCCCGCTGTCGCCGGCTGCGGCGCGGTGGAGCACCACGAGCGCGGCAGCCAGACCGCGAAGATCGAGACCGCGAAGATCAGCGCCCCTTTCCTCCAGCGCGGCCACGCGGACAAAACGAGCGCCACCGCGCCGAGCACGGGAAGCGGCAGCGCATAAAAGACGACGGCGAGCGCGTCGAACCGATCGCGAATCGTCGCGTGCAGGAGCAGGCCCGTCAGCACCACGCACCACCCCGCCAGCCAGAGCCAGCGTGCCTGCCGGACGCGAGGTTTTTCGCCGCGTGTGTCCACAAAGCGCCCGGCCGCCGGTTCAGCTCACGGGCTTGAGCACCACTTTCCGCACATCGAGCACGGCGGACTTTTTCTTGTTCTCCGGCGCGATGACGAGACGCTGCCTGCCCGCGCCCTTGATCTCGATCTCGCCCACCTGCGCGTCGCTCCATTTTTGAAATCCGCCCGTGTCCTTGACGGTGAACTTCACGGCTTGATCCGCGTGCTTCACTGCGACGGTGCTACCCTCGTTCCCAGTGCCGCAGCCATGCGAGACGATGACTTGGTACTTGCCCGGCTTCACCACGTCGAACTCCCACTCAGCGAAATCTTTCGGGTCCGTCCAGAAACCGAGGCAATCTTTCTCCGGCTTCGGTTCATAGCGCATCGTCTCAGACCACGTCGTGGCGTTCTTTGCCAGCAGCTCGATCACGCCGTCGTCGGACTGGCGCACCTCGGAGCCCTCGGTCGTGGGGACGAAGGCCATCTCGAGAATCGTGAAGCCCGCTCCCGCGCCTGTCGCCGGTGTGTAGAGGGAGAAGGCGTGCTCGCCTGCCTTGTCGATGAAGATCTCTCCGAAGTACGCGCGCTTCGGCACGGCGGAGGCGGTGAGCGTGGCCTTCACGCGCTCGTCGCCAAACTTGATCTGCGCGCCGAGCGTCGCGTGCTTCATCGTGTAGGTCAGTCGCACCTGATAGTGGCCCCAGCGCTTGGCCGTCATCTTCCAGTCAAATTGCTCCCAATGGTTCTGTCCGGAGTAAGTGTGATCCTTCGGACCGAAGACGATCACGCCGCGCGTTGGCTCGTCCTTGCGCTCGACAGGTTCATCAGAGCCGAAGCCGGCGACATCCACGCTGGCGACTGTAGCGGCACCCCCCGCCGAGGCGCCTGCGGGTTCGGCGCGGAGAAGGCTGGACCACGCGAAACTCGCGAGGGCGATTGCAACAGGGAGCTTTGAGGATGCGGTCTTCATGGATTGGGTTGTGGGCGGCAATGATGATAGCTCGGAGCGCGCGCGGCAACCCATTCCTGAGTCATCGCAAATCGCGCGGAGGCAGGTAAACGCGGCGCGCAGGAGAAAATTGGAACGCGGGAGAACCTTTTGCCGAAGGCTCGGTTTCACCGTGCCATGAAAAGCCTGACTTTGATTTGTCTCCTGCTCGCATTCGTCGCGGTCGATTCATCCCGCGCAAACTGGCCGCGTCTGCGCGGCGCTGATGGGAACGGCATCGCCGCCAAGGACACAAGCGTGCCTGCGACGTGGAGCGACACGGAGAACCTCGCCTGGACCGCCCAGATGCCTGGCCCCGGCTCATCGAGCCCGATCATCTGGGGAGAAAAAGTGTTCGTCACCTGCTGGTCCGGTTACGGCGATGCGGGCGGCGGCACGGACATGACCAAGCTCGTGCGCCACCTCGTGTGCCTGAATCTCGCCGATGGCAAAATCTTATGGGACAAGGCCGTGCCTGCCGCACAGCCTGAGGACGACTACCAAGGCATGCTCACCGAGCACGGGTACGCGAGCAACACTCCGGTCACGGATGGCGAGCGTGTGTTTGTTTTCTTCGGCAAGACTGGCGCGCTCGCCTTTGACATGGATGGGAAACAGCTCTGGCAGACGGATCTCGGCAAGATGTCCTCCAACCGCCGCTGGGGCTCCGGCGCTAGCCCGATTGTTTACAAGGATTCCGTCATCGTGAATGCGTCCGATGAGGGCCGCGCCATCGTCGCGCTGGACAAGCAATCTGGCAGCCAGCTCTGGAAAGCCGAGGCGGATGCTCTGGAAATGGCGTACGCGACGCCCGTGCTGGTAAACCGCGACGGCGGCGTGCAGGATCTCGTGCTCGGCGTGCCGCAGGAAATCTGGGGCATGAATCCCGACACCGGCAAGCTCCGCTGGTACGCCCAGCACAACCTGCCGGGCAATGTCTCGCCGGGCGTCGTCGTCGGCAGCGATGCGATGTACGTCTTCGGCGGATTTCCCGTGCAAGGCTCCGCCGCGTTCAAGATCGCCGGCGGCAAGGGAGACGTGACCGCCGCGAACAAGCTGTGGGCCGTGAACGACAGCTCGTATGTGCCCACGCCGATTCTGCATGAAGGGCACCTTTATGTGATCAACGACGGCGGCTTTGCCATGTGCATGGATGCAAAGACTGGCGAGTCAATTTACCGCGAGCGTGTGATGGAAAGCAGCGGCGGTGGTGGTCCCGGTGGCGGCGGTCCAGGAAGAGGAGGCCCCGGCGGCGGTCGTCGTGGCGGCGGCGGAAAGCCCTTTTACGCATCGCCCGTGCTCGTCGGGAATAAGCTCTACTGCGTCTCGCGCAAGAACGGCACCTTCGTGCTCGATGCCGGTCCGCAGTTCAAGAAGCTCGCCGTCAATGTGTTCGCCTCCGACAAATCGCAGTTCAACGGAACGCCCGCCGTCGTCGGCAAGCGTCTGATCCTGCGGTCGGACAGCGCGGTGTATTGCGTGAGCGCCAAGTAGCCGCCGGAAGAAGCGACTGGACACAGGCGGGGCTCTTTGTTACTCGTTTCCGCCGGGAAACGGCACCACTCTCATGCAATACCACATCGCCCGAAACGGACGGCAGGCCGGCACCTTCAGCGAGGAGGACGTACGCGCCAAGCTGCTGCTCAACGAGTTTTCGCCGTCAGACCTGTGCTGGACCGAGGGCATGGCCGAATGGCACCCGCTCG
>JANOBO010000206.1:0-5426 GCA_031411695.1 Verrucomicrobiaceae bacterium | reverse complement strand
ACATTCCACGTCTCCGCACATGCGCCAGCAGCCCGTATTGGCTGCCGCCAAGTTTCCAGGGAAGCACGCGGTTCCTGTCTGTGCGGTTGTGTTGGCTGCGCCAAAGTTCTGCGCGGCCCCCGCAGAACGACAGCCGGGCCGGCTGTGCTCCCCAATGCATCGCGCTTCGCGCGGTCACTCCAGAATATCGAGCAATTCGATCCGATCACCTGCTCGCGTGAAGGCATCTTTACCGTTCGAATCGCGAGCGGGTAACACGCGATTCCCTTTGATGGATTCAAGCTGGACCAGCTCAACAGTGCCATCATTGAAACCAACGATGATCTTTCCACCGCGCCAACCGCGGCCTTTCTCTTTTGTTCCAGCCGCATCACAGTTCCACGCGGGCGGCCAGCCCGCCTGGGCAGGATTCTCAAATACCAATGGAAACTTCGGAATGCTTTTCGCCGTCACGCCTTTGGTCATCGCCCAATGATTCTCACCGGCTTCCAAGGTTTCTGTGAAAGCAGGTGACCCGCCGATATCGTTGTCGGGGTAGTACTTGCTTTGCTTCGCCCCGAAGACTCGTTCGTTGTCGAGAACCCCTTCTCTGATCAAAATGCGGAAGGCTTCGTTCGAAGTGCTCGGGCCTGAAGGGTGAGCGTCTGGAAATGTTCCGTCGTGATCCCCGGCATATCGTTTCAAGGCGAGAAGTATCTGGCGGCAGTTTTCCATCGTCGCCGCTTGGTTCTCCAAATAAAGCGTGGATCGAAATGACTCAGGTGGCGGAATGAGCGCGTAAATCACAACCAGAGCCAAGACCGCAAGGGGGCCAATCACCAAGCGCAAACATCCGCTCCAGTCTCTCCGATCCCTCGCCCTCATGCGTTTGTGAAACCAAATCGCGGCGGAACTGGAAAGTCGTTATTGATTCCGATGCTGGTCATGTTTGAAGGCTCACGATCACCGTTCAATGTCGAGAATCTCCATCGACGCGGATGCACGCGTGAAGACATCCTTGCCGTCGGCTCCTTTCTTCGGGCCGACGCTGGTGCCTCGGCTTGACTCCAGGTTGATCAACTGAGCGCTGCCATCATTGAAGCCCACGATGATCTTGCCGCCTTTCCAGGCGCGGCCTGGCTTCTTCTCACGCGCTGCATCCACATTCCAAGTTGGTGGCCAGCCATTCGACACAGCGTTTTCGAAAATCAGCGGCAGCACGGGTGGGCTCTTCTCAGTCGCCCCTTTGGTCATCGCCCAGTGGTTCTCGCCAGATTGCAGTGCTTCCTGGAAATCGGGGGCCTGGCCGATGTCTTGGTCGGGCGCGTAAAAGCCCGCCATCACACCAAACGCACGCTCATCAGTGAAAACGTCATCACGAACCAAAATGCGGAACGCTTGGTTTGCCGTTACTGGCAGAGACGAATCTGCGTCCGGATACCTTCCGGCGTGCTCAGCCGAATACATTTTCAGTGCGACGACAATGGTGCGGCAACGCCATAAGTTTTCTTCTTGATAAGACTTGTCGTACACGACGCACAAGCACGGTGGCACCATCGCCATGCCAAGCAAGGTCACCGCTGCCAGCCACAGCAAATGCATCCAACCAAAGCCGGTTTTTTTCACTTTTTTATCAGCCACTCTCTGATTGAGACAGACTGCCGTTCGGATGAAAAGGCAAATGTAGCGCGAAGGCCAATCAGCAGGGAGCACAGCCGGCCCGGCTGTCGTTCTGCGCGGGCCGCGCAGAACTTTGGCGCAGCCAACACAACCGCACAGACGCTGAACCGCGTGCTTCCCTGGAAACTTGGCGGCAGCCAACACGGGCTGCTGGCGCATGTGCGGAGACGTGGGGTGCTCCGTTCGCCCAACGACTCCCTTCGGTTGGGCTCGCTACGCTCGATGTTTTTGGCGGGCCGCCAAAAACGACAGCCGGGCCGGCTGTGCTCCCCAATGCATCGCGCTTCGCGCGAGGTCATTCATGCTGCGCATGAAGAGATTTCATCAAGGCGCATCCGCAAACCTCGCCGCAGCGGTTGCAGATGGCTGGCACGGCGGCTAGTCTCGCGTCCGCTTCTGCCTGCGGGCCGTAGCGGAATTCAAGACATTCGCCCCTCATGCCGGAACTCGAGAATCCCTTTCAAGAAACGCTGCTTCAACGCCACCGCGCGGAGCCTTGCACGCTGGTCATCTTCGGCGCCACGGGCGATCTCACGCACCGGAAGCTGATCCCCGCGCTCTACAACATCGCCGTGTCGGGCGATCTGCCCCCGCAGTTCAAGGTGGTGGGCTTTGCGCGGCGCGACAAATCGGACGAGGTCTTCCGCAAGGAGCTGCAGGAGGCAAATGCGGAGCACTCACGCCAGGCGCACAATGACGAGCTGTGGGACAGCTTCGCGCACTCGATCCACTATCACCGCAGCGAGTTTGAGGACCCGGATGGCTACAAGGCGCTGGGAAAGTTGTTGGAGGATTTTGACAACGAACGCGGCACCGCGGCAAACCGGCTTTTCTATCTGGCCTCGGCCCCGGAGTACTTCGACCAAATCATGCAGCAACTGCGGGCAGCGGGCCTGAGCGAGGGCACGGGCGGGCGCTGGGCGCGTGTCGTGTGCGAGAAGCCATTTGGCAAGGATCTGAAGACCGCGCGCCACTTGAATGAGGTGGTGAGCCAGACCTTCCACGAAAAGGACACGTACCGCATCGACCACTATCTCGGCAAGGAGACGGCGCAGAACATCATGGTGCTGCGCTTTGCCAACTCGCTCTTCGAGCCAAACTGGAACAGCCGCTACATCGACCACGTCCAGATCACCTGTGCGGAAAACCTCGGCATGGAAGGCGGACGCGGAGGCTACTACGATACGGCGGGTGCGCTGCGCGACATGGTGCAGAATCATTTGTTTCAGCTTCTGTCACTGGTGGCGATGGAGCCACCGACCGATCTTAGCGCCGACTCCGTGCGTGATGAAAAAGTGAAGGTCATCCGCGCGCTGCGGCCGCTGTCCGGGCCGGAGGCGGTGGGGCAAAGCGTGGTGCGCGCGCAATACACCGCAGGCTCGGTCGATGGCGTGACGCGCGTCGGCTACCGGCAGGAGGATCGCGTGAATCCAGAGTCGAAGACGGAGTGCTATGTGGCGCTGCGGTTGTTTGTTGATACGTGGCGCTGGCAGGGCGTGCCGTTTTACATCCGCGTGGGCAAGCAACTGCCGAAGAAGGCGACGGAGATCTCCGTGCATTTCAAGAAGCCGCCGCAGGTGCCTTTTGCGACGAGCCAGATGATCGCGGACAGCGAGAACACGCTCATCATCCGCATCCAGCCCGACGAAGGCATCTCGCTGCGCATCCTGTGCAAGCAACCGGGCCAGGCGCTCTTTGTGCAGCCGGTGAAGATGGATTTCCACTACAGCAACAGCTTCGGCAAGGCCAGCCCAGAGGCCTACGAGCGCCTGCTGCTCGATGCGATGGCCGGCGACGCCACGCTTTTTGCGCGTCGGGATGAGGTGGAGAACGCATGGAAGTTCATCGACGAAATCGAGAAGGCTTGGCACGAGTCGCCCACGCCGCCGGCGATGCGTGAGTATCCCGCCGGCTCATGGGGACCGAAGGAAGCCGACGAGATGCTGGCGCGGGACGGGCATGAGTGGAGAAGGCTGTAGTCCGTGACAACGATGCCGCCGATGTGCTAATCTTGCGCCATGACAAACCTGCTTCCACTTCACACGATGACGCGCGCGGAGAAGCTCCATGCACTGAGCGCGATTCTGGCCGATCTGAATGGCGATGCCACCATGACGGACGTTTTGGATGAACTCGCGAAGATGGAAGAGGAGGACACTTTGGAGTCCATCCGGCGAGGCCTCAGAGATGTCGAGGAAGGCAGGACGGTTCCTTTTGATGTAGCCGCCGCTAAACTGCGGGGTTTATGAGATCAGGCGATGACTTCCCTTAGGAACATCGGCGGCGGCATTGAACTGACTCAATTGCCGTTGAGCAATTCAACACATGCTTTCGCAGTCGCGAAACTCGTCGTCCTTGTTCTCCTCTCGTCAATGCCCTTGCTTGCTCAAGTGCCACAACGCATTCTGGAGGACGATCCCGGGTTTGATCGCACCGTCATTCCAAACCAATTTCGCCCGCTCAAGAGTCGAGTAGCGGTTCAATATCACCTCGCCGATCCAGGCGGTGCCCCGAAGAGTGATCGCATCGCCCTGGCCAAGGCATTCACCAGCCTCCAGAGCTACGAGCAACGCGCCGTGCTCGGACCGGAGTTATGGCCCGCCGCGCGATGCCATGAGTTCCAGCCAGTGCTCGAAGCCATTTTCCACCTGCCCGAATCGCCAGAGCAAGACTATGGCGACACCATTGCGGACAGCATCATGCAATGCCTGATCGACTTGGGTTCGGAGACGGCGCGCAAGATTCTGCTGGAAGACATTCGCTGCGGCTACCCGCGTCTTGCGTACAAAGGTCTTTCGTCCCTTCCCGAAGCTGATATACCGGAGCTTGATGACGCGCTTCACACTTGTTTGAAAAGAAAGCCGAATCGCGATCTGCCGTGCGACCTGTCCAAGATTTGGTTGGTGATCGGGCGGTACGGGTCAGCGGCTTTGCTTGATGACGTGAAGAGCATTTATATGTCTTCCGAGGGTGCCTGGGCTTGCGATGCTCAGGCAGCGGTGCTGCGCTACTTCATCAAACATGAGCCGGACTTCGGTCTGAAGAGACTTGAGATTGCGCTTTTGTCGCGCGGACAAACAGGGAAGAACAATTGTTTCAATGACGCCATCTATGACGCAGTTCGAGGACTCAAGGGAACCGGGATCGAGTCATTCGCAATTAAGCAGCTCAAAGCCGACCACTCGATGATCGGCTATTCTGCCAGCAAGTATCTGCTCGAATCCGAATCAAAGAAAGGGCGCAAAGCTGTGATCAGCATGGTGCTCTCGCTTGCACCGCGGCTGACGAAACACAACGGGCAATACTTTCCTGAACCAAGGGAGTTGGTTTTGAACATGTTGATCTCGCGTCCTTCATTCACCGGTCAGAAGCTCCCCTCGCGGGATGAACTGGATCAGTTGGAAGCCAATCTCTCAATTGTAGAGTCCGAGTCCTATCGCGACGAAATCAACAAACTGCGCGCTGTTTTTGAGTGAAAATCATTGCCCGAAGCATCCATCAATCGAGCTGCAACCTCACAAACAATCCCCGCCATGCCCGCCACACTCGACATCGACCTCTCCATCCTCGGCCAGGAAGTTCCTCTTGGCCGTGTTGACCGTGAGCTGAAAAAACTCTGGGACTCCGACGAGGCGAAGACGCGCGCGTCGCTGATGAACTTTGCCATTTACAGTGAGAACCCGGCAGATCTCGCGCGGAACAACAAGCTGCTGGAGAAGATCACGTCCGAGGTGGCGTGCCGGGCGTTGCTAATCCTCTGCCAGCCC
>JANOBO010000205.1:0-5047 GCA_031411695.1 Verrucomicrobiaceae bacterium | reverse complement strand
GAGACGGACTCGCCTACTCCCCGCTCCGACCTCCGACCTCCGACTTCCAATCTTCCATCATTCGTCATTCGTCATTCGTCATTCGTCATTCGTCATTCGTCATTCGTCATTCGTCATTCGTCATTCGTCATTCGTCATTCGTAATTCCCCCTTCCCCCCTCCAACCGAACTCGATCCATGAAAACCAAATCAACACCGATCCATCGCCAACTCATGGCTGCGTCCGGGCAATCAGGCTCAACCATCGTCAACGGCGCACCGCGCCTCTCGACGACCGCAAACTTCCCCTCCCGCGCCCTCGGCGCGTTCAACCCTGCCCTTCCCCTCGATGGCTCGCTCATCGTGGCGGATGTGCTGCGGGATCAGTTCAATGCGCTGAATGAGGACACGCAGACGCGGGCGACTCAAGCGTCTTTGGCCGCTGAGGTGACGGCGCTGAATGCGGAGATCGCGACGCGCCAGACGCAGTCCCAGGTGGATGCGCAGATCAGTGCGGCCATCCAAGGCACGGCGCGGAATCCGATCAACGTGCAGCCGCTGTACGTTGCGATCTCAGAACCGCCCACGGCGTACGAGGTGCAGGCGATTTTGGACCGGCTGAATGAACTGATCACTGGGGTGTATCGCGCGCCATGAGCGGTGGCGATGCCGCAATGCGTGCCAGGGCTGCGCCGTGCGTTTGGTTCCCTTCTTGTGACACCTACCTGGAGCTTGGGGAGCATGCATCATCCCAGGAGGACTACGGCGTCAGGGGGCGCGCAACGCGGACGCGGTAAAACCGCCTTGCGGCGGCTGGCTCCGCGATGGAGCGCTGCGTAGTCGCCCCGCTGTCCGGCGCTATCTCAGCCAGACCGCTCTCAGCCCACGCAGTGCCAAGGAGGTCTTCCGTGAACTCCACATGGTAGCGGCGCGACTGCCGGCTCGTCCATTCAAGAGTCACCAGCGCGGTGTCGGAACTCACGGTGAAGCTTGTGATGCGAACACCCGAGGACGCAGGGTCGAGCGGTTCGCTGTCGGACGCGTACTCCACGACGTCGCTGATGCCGTCAAAATCCGCGTCACCGTCGATGCTCAGGGCGGTGAGATCGCCCGCGTGTTCCAGTTCCCATGCATCACTGATGCCGTCGGCGTCGGTGTCCGCGCCCTGGATAATCTGCAGGGTCGAAACGAAGTGGGTATCGCCATCATTGAGGGTGACCCATCCCGCATTGGCCGCCCAGGCGTACCCGCTGAAGGTGCCGGTGCCCAGGTCTATTCGTGGGTCGCCAGTGGCTTCAAAGTTGATCCAGCCAATATTAGCGCCCCATGCGAGACCTCGCAGCCTGCCATCAGGCAGTAAGTTGATGCCAAAATCGGCTCCGTCGAGGTTCTGATAACGGACGCCATTGGCGGGCGTGCCGTTGCCGACATTGATCCACCCGACATTCGCGGCCCAGATTTTGCCCGAGCACACATATTCGCCTGTGCGCACACCGTCGGAGATGGATGGTCTCCAATTCGTCCAGCCTATGCTCCCCGCCCAGGCGAAGGATTCAACCGGCTCGATGGTGGTATCCGCCCGCGTTGCTGCGCAGCTCAGGAATAGAAGCGGAATGGCGAGGAAGCTGGGTTTCATTTGGAGATCCCTCAGTATGCAAAGTTTGCCGTCGCCGAGGTGGAGGTAATGGTCCCTCCCGCCGTCATGTTCACGATAGGTCCTGCGGCGGTGCCGGGTTGAATGTTGAAGTTCGTTCCGTTGCCGCGCGCGCTATTTCCGAAGAAAAGACAGCCGGCGCTGATGCGGAAACCCACACCGTTCGCGCTGCAATCATTCCCCTCGATCCGATTGCTCTCGCCGAGGGCCAGTATGCCTTCGCCGCCATTGGTGGCACACAGATTCTCCTGCACCACGCATCGTTCCTGAGCTTGGATGCCGGGGCCTATGTTCCCGGAGGTCGTGCATTGGCGGACGATGGAGCCGCCAGTCACGTAAATTCCCCGGCCGAGATTGTTGCTCGATGTACAGTTCGCAACGGTGCTCCCATCGCCTGCGACGATTCCCTGCAACTCATTCCGACTCACGGTGCAACGGAGAATGCTGCCAGCCGATGTGACGCGGATCCCCATCCCCCCATTGCGGCTTGCTGTGCTGTCCAAGACGGATGCGTCATACTGGCAGTAAAATCCGTGTTCTGAGTTCACCGTGGCGGCGCAGCGGGTGAACTGCACTTGATCGAAACCAAAGAAGCCGATGGTATTCTGAGTAGCGACGCAGTCCTCGATGATCGATCCGGAGCTGGCCTGTAGCCCGATCTCGCCATTGCCGGAAAGCCGTAGTTTCTCCACCCGCACCGGCTTCGATCCGGCGTCCACACCCCGGAAGCCCCAGCCGCGCACACAGCCATTGCGGATGGTGCAATTCGCATACGTGCCGCCGACCGAGATCCCGATCATTGGATCGGTGCCTCCGCCGATGAGAGCGAAGCCATTCAAGTCTAGCATCACATCATTGGCCTGGATGCTGACGCCATTTTTCCCCATTTCGCCGGTGAGGTTGCCGGTGAAATAATACGCGCCCGGCGTGCTGATGATGAAGGTGTGATTCGTGTCTCCCGGAGTGGTCACCTCATTCACCATCTTCCGTGGCCCCACTTGATCGAGCGTCTTCATCGTCGGCCCAGGCGGGCCGGGCGGAGGAAGAAGGCTGCCCTGACCCAGAGCACGCAGGGCGACCGCGAGCAACACCATTGTGAGGAAGTAAGTCAGAGGTTTCATGCTCGCGATTCTCCGCAGGTTAGAGCCCGGTCAGTAGCTGAAATTCGCCCACGGAGAGGTGGTGGTGATCGTCCCGCCCGCGGTCATGTCCACGATAGGGCCGACAGCGCCGCTAACGGAAAAATTCGACACGTTCCCCCGGGCGCTGTTGCGGATCACCAAGCCGCCGCCGAGGAAGCCGTTCGATTGATTGGAGGTGCAACTGTTGCCTTCGATCCGCCCCACCGCAGCGATCCCGGCGTAGTTCGAATCGCAGGTGTTCCCGATCACAAGGCAATTCGAGTCAAAGCAATAGATGCCGTTCGCAATGTTTCCTTGGGCCGTGCAATTGCGGACTGAACTCCCAGCCCCGGCTTTGATCCCTTGCTCCACGTTGTTGCTCGATGTGCAGTCGGATATCGTGCATCCGGTTCCCGCGTCGATACCGCTGCCACCCGAGCGAGTGGCGCTGCAACGGATCACCGAGGAACTCCCCAAAACCACGATCCCCCGACCGGCGTTGCGGCTCGCCGTGCAATCCATCAAGTTCACATAACTGGCGCAGTTGAAGCCCACGCCATTTTTTGATGCAATGCAGTTATTGGCCTGGGATCGGTCCGGGAGACGAAATCCATCGCCGTTGTCGGCCGCCACGCAATCCTTGATGATCGAACCATTACCCACAGAAAGTCCGATTACGTTTTCAGAGAGCCGCAGCTTCTCCGCGCTCGTCATGGCTAAGGTGGCATCCACACCTCCGGAGGCCCACCCCCGCAAGGTGCCGTTACGGATGCCGAAGCCAGACCGGACTGCGGGCACATGCACGCCCGCCAGCGAGTTCACCACGCCGATGAGCGAAAAGCCGTTCAAATCCAGTGTGACGTCATTCGACTGAATGCTGATCCCGTGCTTGCCCGCCTCCCCAGTGATGTTCCCGGTTAGGTAATAGGAGCCTGGAGCGCTGATGATGAAAAGGTTGGTCGCATCCCCCGGAGTGTTGGTGTCATTGATGATCGTTCTGGCCTCCACTTGATCCAGCGTCTTCATCGTTGGCGACGGAGGACCCGGTGGCGGGGTCAGGCTGCCCCCTTGCGCCACGACCTTCGGCACATGGATCACGGACAGGATCAGTACGAACGCGGTGGCAAGTGGTGCTTTCGTTTTCATGGCGATGGAAATGAATTCAGCAGGAAGCGTTTGAGATAAACGGGCGGAAGAAGAATCGCCGACAGTTTGAATACGCACCTTGAAACAAAAGTGGAGGTCGATCGTGTCCTCGCTTGTTTCACACGGCCACACGCTCCACCACCTTCCCTCTCTTGCAATCAGGAAATGGAACACACCGAACCAAGCACGATTCCTTTTTTTGCCCTGTTACAG
This sequence comes from Verrucomicrobiaceae bacterium, assembly GCA_031411695.1. Classification (GTDB taxonomy): domain Bacteria; phylum Verrucomicrobiota; class Verrucomicrobiia; order Verrucomicrobiales; family Verrucomicrobiaceae; genus JAIBCL01. The sequence continues at coordinate 934 of JANOBO010000205.1, read as the reverse complement.
TGCCCCATTAAGATGACCCGGGTGGAGGCTGGCCCCACTGCGCTTTTGATGGCAGGCCGACGCGCCATGAGCGGGGGCGCGATGCGTGCCAGGGCTGCGCCGCGCGCTTGATTGTCAGAGCGCGAGATTTAAGAACCTCAGTTCTTCCTGCAGCAGGATGGACGGGGGGACGGCCTCGGCGAGCCGGAAAAAACGGGTCAGGAGTACTCCTGACGCCTTCCTGTGCCCCCTTCCTGCGGAAGCGTTAGACGCCTTGGAAACCGGGCATACTCGTCGCTTTGCTTGAGGCGAACTTGCTCGCGTCAATGCCGTGCTGGCGGAGCATGGCGACGTAGAGATTGCAGAGCGGCTGGTTGTCCTTCGCGTCGTAGGCGAGGTATTGGCCGTGTTGGAATCCGCCACCGGCGAGGATCACCGGCAGGTTCGTGGTGTCGTGGCTGGAGGCGTTGCCGAGGTTCGAGCCGTAGAGGACGGAGGTGCGGTCGAGCAGCGAGGTGCCGTTCTCCTGCGTCGCCTTCAGCTTCGCGAGGAAGCCGGCGAGCAGCTTCATTTGCTCCAGCTTCTCCGGATCCTTGCCGTGATGGGAAAGGTTATGCCAGCCCTCCTTCACGCCGGGCACGGGCGGCACGGCCTGCTGGCCTTGGATGCGGAAGGTGATGACGCGAGTGGAGTCGTTGGCCAGCGCGAGCTGCATGAGATCGAACATGAGGCGCGTCTGCCCGGCGAAATCGGCGGTGCCGGGAATGTCCACGGGCGGCGCAACGGTGACGCCGGGCTTCGGCTTCGTGGCCCATTCCTGCGACTGGTGGAGGCGCTGCTCGACCTCGCGCACGCTCGTGAAATATTCGTCGAGCCGCTCGCCGTCGTGTGCGCTCACGCGGCGCTGGAGGCGGCGCGCCTCCTCGCCCATGAGGTCCATGATGCTGCGGCCCTC
>JANOBO010000204.1:0-35120 GCA_031411695.1 Verrucomicrobiaceae bacterium | reverse complement strand
TCGGTCATCGTGCCGGGCTTTGCATCGCGCGGGCGCATGAACATGTGCTGAATGCGGTCGGGCGTGTCGAAGACGACGGCGCACATGCCGTGGCGCGTGCGGTCCATCGCGTCGAACCACATGCGCTCGCGCTCCATGTCGATGTCGTAGCTTTGATCGAGGAATCCTTTGTCGTCGATGACGCCTTCCGTGTGCGCCCAGGTGTCTTCGGCGAGACCGAGCGTGGCAAAGAGGCCGTTGAGCTTGGCGAGATAGACGGAGTAGAAATTCGGATGCGAGACGGGCAGCGCGGGATTCTCGGGGTCGATGTTGATCGGCGTGACGTAGAGCGTGAAGGGCGCCTTGCTCACGAGCATGAGGCGGCAGATGCCGTGGACTTTGGAAATCAGGCCGATCTTGTAACTGACGCGGATCCACTCGGAATAGACGCCGAGTTCCAGCGTGACGCGCTCACTGCCGAGCGTGATCTCGCAATCACCCTTTTTCGGGTTGCGATTGATGGTGACGGGCAGCTTCATGAGCTGCGAATCGTCCTTCGGATCAGGCGGGCCGGGCAGGGCGGTTTTGCACAGGTGATCGGTGAACATGACGGGGACGATCTCGCCGCCTTCGAAGATCTCCGTCGTTTGCTCGGAGAAGCAGGTGAACGTGCCCTGCGATCCGCGCAGATCGGGCACGCACATGCCGGACAAGAGAAGGCCGCGAAATTTCTCGGGCGGGAAGGTGATCGGCACGCGCAGCACGGTGCTGAAGACGCCGTGCTCGCCGAGGATGTGCCAGAACGGGATGCTCTTGCGCAGCAGTTTCATCGAAGGCCGGCCTTTGGAGTCCGTGCGGATCACCGACGACGAGAGCTCGGGCAGATACGTTTGCAGATCGCGATTGAGAAAGTCGAAGATGTTGTGCTTGCCCGGATTCGATCCGGTCATGAAGCACGACCACGCGCACGGCGAGATGGGCGGGATGCTGGACTCGATGCGGCTGTAGCAGCCTTGGCCGGCGAGCTTTGAAAAATTTGGCAAGCGACCATCCTGCATCAGCCTATCGATGCGACGCGGGTCCATGCCGTCGAGTCCGAGCACGATCACACGCTTCACATCTGTCTTGCGGCGCTTTTTCGTGCGGCTGAAAATTTTGCCGAACAGTAACCGGAACGGGTAGGTCAGCAGGGTCACGAAAACGAGCGCGACTGCCGAAATCAAGATGAGAAACGAGCCGATGAACGTGAAGCCCGCGCCGGGGCCTATGTATCCCAGCGGTTCGATGATGGCGATGGGCAGGGCGGTCATCCTCTTGCGGTGATCGTATCGACGGAAGCGCGATAGGCGCGGAAGGCAGTTTATTTGGCCACGGGTTCAGCTGCCAAAGGGACCAGCTTCCTATCCTTGAAGGCAGGGTAGTCGGGCGAGTATCTCGTGGCGCGGAAGATTCCTTTGGTGGGCGGGCCACCGCCGCCGCCAGGCCGCATGCCGGGGCCACCGCCCCCGCGGGCGCCGGGACCACCGGGTGGGCCACCGCCCATGCCGCCAGGACCCTCCATCCCACCACTTGGTCCACCGGACATTCCCCCTGGAGGACCCATCTGTGGACCCGCAAGGATGGAATCCGGACCGAGCAGGAAACTGATCTCAGCTGCGGTGAGCCCGTGGTCGCCAGCGGGCTCCATGAGCATGGGAGGCCCGCCACCCATCGCGCCAGGGCCGGCTCCACCCGGACCACCCGGGCCACTAGGGCCGCCGCCCGCTCCGGGGCGCTGAGGTCGCTGCGGACTCGGATCCTGCGGCATGTCGCTCAGTCGTTTATGCCACACCGTCTTGCCGGCTGGCGTTACCTCGATCAGATCGGTGGACATGCCAGCGCAGATGAGCGTGTTCCCATTTGGAAGACGCTGGACGCCGGACAGGAACTGCGAGAAGAAGCTTTCCTTCGGCTCCGCCACATAACGCCATGCCGGCTTCTCGGGCCCAAAGGCCGCGCCGTCCTCTATTTCGTACGAGCCATCCGCCTTCACCGGGGGCGTGACTTCTTCGATCGACGAATAGGCACCGTCTTTCCGGTTGTCGCCGTTGTTGAAGATCAAAATGTTCCCTGCACCCGGCCTGCCTTCTTCGATCCAATGCACGTCATGCTGACCAAAGAGCTTCTGGTCCTGTGGCGTGCCCCGCTGGTAGGCCTGCGGATTCCCCCATCGATAAAGGAGCCGGCCTCCCTTGCCGTGCTTCCCGCCCTTGTCGGTGGCCGCCTCTGCCGTGCTCGTGGTGTGGTCGAGCACCCAAAACTCCCCGGGGCCGCGCACGCTCATCACGACTTGATCGAGCTTGGGATTGAAGGCGATGGAGTTCGCATGCGTCCAGTCCGGCAATGAGCCGGGACCGCGCCCGCCGCCACCGCCGCCGCCACCGACATAGCCGATGGACTGGAGGCGTGCCATCGTGGCATTACCGCGCGCCAGAATATTCTCCTCAATGAAATTGATGTCGATGCGCTCCGGGTGATCCCTCACCACACCGTAGTTCGCCTTTGTCTTGTCAAAGTCTTGAATGAGATGGTCCCACATGTGCCACTCCCAGACGATTTCGCCGCCTGACTTCCCGGTGGGCTTTACTTCGATGATGTAGTCGAACCACATGACATCGTGCCGCATCCGTGAGGGATCGCGTCCCACGGCGATCTGCTCCTCCTTGGTCTTTTGCTCCACGCCGATGAAGAGGACGTTCCCGTTCGGCATGAGCGCGCTGTCGTGATGCAGCGTCTTCTCAGGCGTGGCGTATTCGAAAGACCAGAGCTGATTCCCATCCCAATCGAGCATTTCCGCAGCACCGGCCAAGCCCGGCGTCGATTGATTGAAGGGATTGCGGGGAAGAATGCAGGTGCGGAGGAGGTTACCGTTGGGCTGAATGTATGCTCCGCCGCCAAGCTTGTAACTGCTGGCCCAGCGATGTACCACGCGCCCCTCCAGGTCGAGCAGGTCGGTGTCCATCGACGTCAGCGTTTGCACGAGCGTGTAGCCAGGCGAGGGCGAGGCACCACCAACCGGGTCACTGCTCTTTGCAGCACCACCCTTGTTCTTGCAACCGCACAAGGCAATGGAGAGGCCGGCCAACATGGCGAGGGCGGACGAACGGCCGTTGAGACGGGCTGGAAAACTCATGGTCATATCTTGGGAAACGAGCGGCGACTGACGATGGTATGTGGCAAAAAGCAAGCTCCAGAGCGGAGGACATATTCCTGACAGCCGCTCGCCTGTCTGCGCTCGGGCGGCCAGCGCCAATATGAGCCGGCCGATTCGACACAGCCACTTTCCACTCGTTGGCCGATTCTCTGCGCATACGGGTCGGACGATGGTCCGCGCCCGCAACAAACAAACACCCAAAAATATGACAACACTCCTCGCCACTTTCAAAAATCACGCTGATGCCGACCTCGCCGTGCATGAGCTCAAGACACTCGGCGTCTCCACTTCTGAAATAGGCGTGATCGCCCTGGACACGTCTGCCGGCGGTTCCGGTCAGGTTGTTTCCACCACGGCAGCCAGCCCGATGGCTCCAGCAGGTCGCGCCGCAGGCCAAGCAGCCTCCGACGCAGCATCCGGCGCAGTCTCTGGTGCCATGCTCGGCGCTGTGGGCGGACTGCTCGTCGGCGTGGCCGCACTGGCCATCCCAGGCCTCGGTGGCCTTCTCGTCGCAGGCCCAATCGCAGCGGCGCTCGGACTTACCGGCGTCGCCGCCACTGCTGCCACCGGCGCAGGCATCGGCATCGCCGCAGGCGGCATCACTTCGCTCGTCGCCTCATTGGTGAAGGTCGGTGTGCCGGAGGTCGAAGCCAACGCCGTCAATGACACCATCCAGAGCGGTGGTGTCGTCGTCTCCGTGAAGGAGCAGATGGGCCTCGACGTGCGCTCAGCTTTGCAGGCTGGCAATCCGATCAAGATCACCACGGTTGGCTAGGCTCAATCGCGTCGAGAGTGCGCCTACCGATATCCAAGGCTGCGCTGCTCAACGGCACCCAACCAGTCCCACGCCTCAATGGCGAGGGGCTGGTTTTTTTGCGTCCCGCCCTAAATAATTTGGGCAGAACGCGTTTCGCTTTCTCCATCCAGCAGTAGCGTGGGGTGCGTATGAACGCTAAAAGTCGCTTTCCTGGCCGATGTGCGGGACTCCGCCACAGCCATGAATCTTCACCTTGCTTCTCCCTTTGACTTGAAACGCATCTTAGCAATCGGTGCGGCTGCTCTCCTGTGCGCGATTACGGGATGCAAGCGGGAGGATCCCGGCAGCACTGCATGGGTGGTGCCGGGCTACACGCTACTCCAGCAATTGTCCAGCAGGGCCACGAACCTCATCGATTCAGAAGGACGGATCGTCCATCGTTGGATGAGCGAATCCAATTTGGGCGGGGGCTCGCATCTTCTCCCAGACGGCACCCTTCTGCGGAGCAGCATCGCGCAGACCTCCGGGCCGCGCAGTGCCACGCCGGGCCTCACGGGGCTCATCGAGCGCTTGGATTGGGACGGGAATCGCCTTTGGTCCTTCACGCAGAGCGCGGACCACAATTCATTGCATCACGACATTGAGCCACTGCCGAACGGAAACATCCTCATGCTGGCCGTGGAGCAATTGTCCATTGATGAACAAATCGCGCTCGGACGTGATCCGGCCAAGGCCACCGGAGTGTTGAAGCTTGATTTCGTCTTGGAGATAAAGCCTGAGGGAAAAGAAGGCGGTGAGATCGTCTGGGAGTGGCATTTGAAGGACCATCTGATCCAAGACTTCGACAAGACGAAAATGAACTTCGGTGTCGTGTCAGAGCATCCCGGCAAGGTGGACATCAACTTTATCGAGAACTTGAAAAAGATGAACGCCTCAAACCTTCGCGTGCTGCAATCGCTGGGCTACGTCTCATCCACCGCGCAAGTGACGCCGAACCGGACCGCCGCAGACTGGACTCACGCAAACTCTGTGAAGCACAACGCGGAACTGGATCTGGTGATGCTGAGCGTGCGTAGTCTGAGCGAGATCTGGATCATCGACCACGGCACCACCGTCGAACAAGCTGCCACTGGCGTGGGCGGATCTCGGGGGCGCGGCGGCAGGCTACTGTACCGTTGGGGCAATCCCCAGGCTTATCATGCCGGCACCCCCGCGGACCAGATGCTTTTTGGACAACACGACGCGCAATGGATCCAGGCAGGTTTCCCCGGCGCAGGAAACATCCTCATCTTCAACAACGGTGAAGGGCGCACGGGCGGCTATTCATCGATTGAGGAGATCAAGCCGCCGCTGCGCACCGATGGAACCTATGGTCTTGAAGCCGGTGATGCATTTGGACCGCTCAAACCAATGTGGACCTACACCGCCAAAGAGAAATCGAGTTTCTCATCCACCTTTCTCTCGGGCGTGCAGCGGCTGAAGAATGGGAACACACTGATCTGTTCCGGTGTGCAAGGGTGGGCATTCGAGGTCGGACGAAATGGAGCGAATGTTTGGGAATACAAGACCGGGGCTTCGGTGAATCGAGCACCCGGCGTCCCAGGTCAAAGACCCCAGCGCGGAGGCAAGGCAATGCCAAAGAGACCTGCGCCCTTGCAAAAGGCGAAGCCGGGAGGGTCTGCGGCAGAGGCGGCGGCAACGGTCCCCGTCACCAGCGACGGCGCGCGCGGACCGGCTACGTCGGCCACTCTTGAAGACGGATCAGAGTTCACACGTGCAGAGATTGCATTCCTCATGGGGCGGGAGCCACCTCCCGGTCCGCCACCCGGAGCCGCGGTGAGGCCTGCGGGCGCAGAAATGGCCGGGCCGCCGGGCACTGGTGCGGCTCCACGCGCCAAGCCCAATGCGCCGGGAGGCGGGTTGTTTCGGGCGACGCGCTACGAAGCCGATTATCCAGCCTTCCGCGGACGCAACTTGGTCCCGCTGCCATAGGGAATGCCATTGTCAGCGATCCCATCCGGGCACCCGCGTCGAAGGCGGCCTGCGCGGGCGCGGTCCGGCTCAGCGCCACTCAAGCCGCACAATGATGATGTCGAAGGGCTGAAGGGTGGGGAATTTTTCCTTCAATGCCTTGATGACATCTTCATTCGTCTTACCCTCAGACTCGACCACGCCCATGGCGTAGCCATGGTGTGATTTGGCCTCGGGCTTCTTCCACTGATAGGAGACTCGGACGGGATACTTTTCCATGGCGGCGGTATGTTGATCGGAGGAAAATTGCCGGTGACGGTTATTTTTCAACCTCGAACACCAGCACATAACGCTGCGGCACAAACTGGGCGAACGATTTAAACTTCAGGCCATATTTGATCATCTGCGCGATGATCATCTCCTTGGAGATGCGCGGCCCGTAGTAGGCGCCTGAGAGATCGGAGAGCGGCTGGTTGTCCACGATGACGAGACGACCGCCGGGCTTGAGCGCCTTCTTCATGCTGTCCACAAAACCATCCTTCACATACTCGATCGAGGTCACGTAGGTGGCGTGATAGAGCGAGCAAAGATAGGCCACGTCGAGCGAGTTCTCAGGAAGCATGCAGTCATTTTCCTTCGACTTGATGGTGGTGATGTTTTTGTACCCTGCCTTCTCCGCGCCGCGACGCAGGTTGTCGAGCTGCTCATCGACCAAGTCGAGCGCATACACCTTGCCTTTGTCGCCCACGAGATTGGCGAACTTGAACGTGTAATACCCGCCGCCGCTGCCGACATCGGCGACGCTATCGCCGGATTTGACATCAAGAAACTCGAGCATCTTGCTGGTCTTCTCCCACTCCTCACGTCGTGGGTTGGAATAGGCGAGATACTCCCACCAGGCGATCAGCGTGGAGATTTCGACGTCGAGCTTCAGCGTCTGATAAGGCGGCGGCGGGGGCTGGATGCCCAGTTCCTCGAGACGAATGCTTTCCGCATCACGCTCTGCGGACGTAGGCTGCTTGGGGCGGCTGCCGATGTCGGAGGGTTTGGGTGCTGTGGTCGTTGTGCCATCCGAAGCCTGAACGCCATCACCCAGTTTGCTGATGGCCTCATTCATCGCCTTCTCGATGTCGCCGAGGACGTACTTGTTGCGGATGTAGATCTTGAGACGCTCGTAATTCTTGCCCGTGAAGAAATCGACGTAGTCGGCCACCAACGGGCCGGTGATGAACTTCTTTTTCTCGTCGTCGGACGCGGTGATGTAATCGCAAAACCACTGCAGCGCGGTGTATTCGTCCCCGACGCGCTCACGCTGGATGAGATCTCCATAGAGCTTGCCGATCTCGGCGAGCTTGGTCTTGTCCATCGCGTTCAAGGCGTCGTAGAACTGGCGCGCAACCGCCCTGCCCTTGGTGCTGTAGGTTGGTGAGGTGCCGGTGATCAACGTGCGCAGCAGCGAGCGATGAGACAGCGCGCGAATCTTGGTGGGATCCCCATCCACAAACTCGGCAACATTCGGAGTGGGTGGCAAATCCTTGATGGAGCGGGCGATGATGCCTCCCTCGGGAATCTTGGCAGGGAGAGGCTCGCGCGCGCGTTTCGGCGGATTGCCCTGACCGGGGAGCAATTTGAAGGTCAGCATGTAGCGCTGCGGGATGAACTGCTCCTGGCCCACGAGTTCGAAGCCTTGGTGGGTCAACTGGCTGATGATGAAAGCGCGATTGATGAAGGGGCCGTGGTAAGGGAGCGTGCCATCCACAGGACCGTTATCGACGACAACAAGCTGCCCGCCCTCCTTCAATGAACGGCGCATGCTGCTGAGGAGCGCATCGCGTTCCTCGTCGCTGAGGATGGCGTAAAAGTTGTGATAAAGGGAGCACATGAAGATCAAGTCCACCCGCTCGGGAATGCCGGCGTCATCCTGCTTGGGCATGATGGATTCAACGTTGGTGATCTTGAGGCGCTTAATCGTCTCCTTGATGTAGCCGACATGGTCTTCGTTGTTGTCCACGGCATAAACCTTGCCCGTCTCACCGATGAGCTTGCCAAATTTGAAGGAGAAGTAGCCGGGGCCGCTGCCGATGTCGGCAATCTTCATGCCGGGCTTGAGGTGTAGCGCATCGATCATCTTGCTGGTTTTCTCCCATGATTCGCGCGCAGGATTGGCAAACAAGATGAAGTCCTCGAGGTAGCGGTTGCGCCGCTTGAGCTGGGTGAAGTCGAGGAAGTTTTTAGTGTCCACCTTGGCGTCTCCCAGATGATACTTATCGCGGAGGTAGGAGCGCAGCGGCGCCCAATTGTCGTCAGACAGCGCAATTCGAAATCCTTCAACCTGCGGATCTTGGAGAAATTTCTCTTTGCGCGTCGCCTCAGGCTCAAGCTCGCACTGGATGATCCACTTCAAGGCGGTGTACTCTCCGCCAAAATTTTCATCCGGGATGATCCGGTCATAAATGTTGAGCGCGGTTTGCGCCGCCACTTTGTCCCCGGTTTCGATGAACTTCAGCACTTGTTCCGCCGCGCGGGTGCCGCCGGAAGTGATATCAAACGAATCGAGGCTTCCCAGATGGATCAACGACGCAGCGGATGTGACCTGGATGATGGCGGGATCCGCTGGTGCCGGTGTATCGGCGGCCGGCTGAGCGATGACAATCGAATGAGCAACTGCTAGACCGAGTGCAGTGACGGGCAGCAAGAGGCTGCGGGAAAGATACGAAGGAGAATGCATAAGGGCTGATCGATAAAACGCAGGGATGGAAATCTGCCCCAACTGCGGGGCCGAGGTGGCCGGGTGAGCAAAAGACAGGATTGAACGTGGGAACGAAGAGGGTGGATTCACCAAAGGCGAATCCACCCTGCAATTAATTCTTCAGCGCTACGAAGCAGTGCTCACTCAAGAGAACAGCTCTTGGTTAAGATACGGATTGAGCGGCCCCTCGGCGTAGTCTGAGCGGGGATACGGAACGAAGTCGGGCGCATGGAACTGCTGCGCAATCTCGTCGGCGAAGAACGCGCCCAGCGGTGTGAGCTCAAGCGCCCTTTCATCCTCACGCATGACGCCCGCCTCCTTGAGCGCCTCGATTTTACCACGAAACACCTCGTCAAGCGCAAGGCCGGTGATGCGGCGGTAGTTAGCTGGACGGACATTGCGGTTCTTGATTGGCAGCACGATGCCCCAGCGCGCCTGATCTTCCGGCGTGCGGATATAACCGCGGTTGATTGGCAGGTGTCCGCTCTCAATGGCCGCATAGTACTCGTCAAAGTTCTGGGTGCAGAGGGCAAAGCGGTCGCGCAGACTGCTGAAGGCCGTGAGGCCGATGCCTATCTGGTCGAACTGAACGCAGCATTGGTTGTGAGCGTACACAGAGTAGTCACCGCGACGGCGGGAGTAAACCCGGCGCAGGTTTTCGAAGTAGCCGTAATGGTTCAGCATGTTGACGGCAGCCTGCTTCATCACGAACTGCTCCTCGTTGGTAGGCGCCTCCTCGGGCTTGATGGCCACATAATTCTTCACCGCGCCCTGGTGGTCACCGTAGGCTTCGACCTTCAGACGATAGAGCTGAATCTCATGCACGCCCAGATTGCAGGACTGCTCAATGACGTCCAGCCAATTGTCCAGAGTCTGACCTGGATAACCGAAGATGAACTCGATGTTCACGATGAAACCCATGTCCAGGCAATCCTTGATGGCGGTGAGGGCCTCTTGAGGACCATGGTGACGGCCCATCTTTTTCAACACTGTGGAGTTCAACGATTGAACGCCGATGGTGAGCCGGTCCACGCCGTATTCGCGAAGCATCGCAAGGCGCTTGGAACCTTCCGGTCCGATCAGTGTGTTTGGATCGACGTCGTAATTGAACTGGCGACAGAGGGACATATCCACTCGCTCACAGAAGCCATCGAGGAACCGCCGGAGCTGATCATGCGCAAGGAAGGTGGGCGTGCCGCCACCAACCAGCACAGAGCGGGCCTTGATTCGGTCCACGCCCAATCGATTGCGCCAGATATCAGTCTCCTTCAGGAAAGCCTCAAGGTATCGGCTCTTCTCATTAAGCTGGGGCCCCAGTTTGACCGGGTAGTGGCAGAACACACAGTGCGAGTTGCAGAACGGAACATGCGCGTACACATCGACCATTCCGTCGGGTGGCAACGTGTAACCTTTGAGCAGCTCATCATCCGTCATCGGAGGATACATGACGATCGGCGGATAATGGACGGAGGGATAGAAGTCCCCGTTTTTGTTCACCAATCCAGCATCACGAAGACGGTGGAAGTCATTGATGCGCAGCTTCGCCTTTTCTATGAGCGGCTTACGATCTGGGGGGCCGACATCCAGAAGCGGGGGCGGCTCGTGGTTCACGAGCAGTTTGGGATTGATGCCGTAGCGTTCGGCGACGTTGTCTGTGGCGAGGGTGGTATTCATTGAAGTGGGTGGGTTGAGATTGTCATTTTAGAGTGGGCAACGGCGTCGAGCAGATGATCATTGCCGGGCGCGAAGCGTTTTGTGGAATAAATCGGGAACATGTTTTTATAGTTCTCCGGCGTGCCGTCATGGATCGTGACTGTGTTTGCGCCAGCCATGAGTCCGATCTCCTGGCCTCCGGGTCTGCAACGCTCCAGACAGCTTGTCGTGGGCATCAAGCGATGGGGGAACATGATTCGCATGAGAGCCATCATGTTAAATGCATAATCGACATCGCCGATGGGTTCGTCACGGTATCCGCAGGCCTCGCCGGGAATGAACACAGTGCAACTGTTCATGGTGAGGTCATACTGCCCCATGCACATGAGGTCATCGATGATGTCATCAATCGTCTGTCCAGGCATGCCGACCATGTTGCCAGATCCTGTTTTAAAACCGATTTCCACCAGCATGCGCAGGCAATTTAGCCTCTCCTCCATGGTGTCAGTAGGTTTCCACTTCTCATACAGCCGCTTTACCGAGCTTTCGAACTTGAGGATGTATCGGTCCGCACCGGCGTTCTTGAGCTTCACATACTGATCTTCGCTGAGATTGCCGAGGCAGAGGATCAATTCTTGATCCGGATGCCTGTTTTTCATTTCTGCGACAATTCTGGTGCATGCCTCGATCCAAGCTTTCGACTGGTTTTCACCGGATTGGAGGAGCATTACTCGCCGTCCCCGCTGGTAAAGGAAGTCGGCCATTTCGATCACCGCTTCCGGCTTCATCACATAACGCTTGATGCCTGATCCCTTGGCCATGCTGCAATAATGGCAGCCCTGCTGGCAAACATTCGAGATTTCAACGACGCTGCGAGCTTCAACTTCCTGCGCAGGAAAGAACTCCGTTCGGCGCTGGCGGGCAAGTGCAAAAAGCTCTTGCTGCCCTTCGTCTCTCACCAACATGGCCGCGCGGAGAACGGAGCGGGAAAAATCCCTGCGACGAAGCGCTTCGAGGAATGCCATGTCCTGCGCGACAGGGACAGAGATCGGTTCAATAACACTAAGCATAAATTCGTTTGCCTTTCTAACTTGTCGGTTTGATTGGGGAATTGAGAAAAATGAGGGCAACCCCTGCCACCACACTGAGTGCGCCCGCGACGGAACGAGAGGTGATTCTCTCTTTCAGCACAAAATATGCAAGGGGAATAACAAAAATTGGTTCGGTTGAATTAAGGGTATTCGCCACCGCGACATCGAGGTGCTTGAGCGCATACATCGAGAGCCAGAAGCCGCCGAACGTGACGACACACACTGCAAGCAGGAAGTTAGCCAAAAATGGCCCTCGCATCAAAGGAGTGATCCAACCCCCGACTTGACCGCCAACCAGGCCTCCTATCAACACAACCACGGCCCCCGCCGCCATCCGCACGAAAGTAGCCTGCATCGCGCCCGTGTCGTCAAGGAGAGCCTCCTTCGTGATCGTGAGACCCGCCACCATGCATAAAACAAACCCCAGGCCGAAAGCCAATCCGCGCACGCTGCTTTTGGAGGAATCGCTCCCGATATCCGCGCTCATCGTCACCGTAACGCCGAATAGAATGCATCCGATCCCAGCCCAGGTGGGAATGCCCGGCCGTTCATGAAACCAGAACACACCCACGAGAATCATCAGCACTTGGCCCAGCACCATCAGAACCAGCAGCGAGACGGGGCCCAAGTTTTTCAGCGCCTTGAAAAAGAAAATATCGCCTATGGCTATGCCAACCACTCCACTCAAAGCCAGGATCCAAAGGGTGCGGGAGGACATCGCCTCAAATCCCAGAGCCCACACCATCAGCCCGAGCAAAACCGTGCTGACCACCGCCTTTGCCAAGGTCATACCCGATGAAGACATCTCGTCTCCCACGCGCTTGAACAATATCGCCCCCACCGCCCACGAGGCGGCCGAGCCAAGCGCGGCTAAGGTTCCAAAAAGCTGGTTTCCCGAATCCATTCGATCGCTGTTCGCGGTGGTTAGCATGTGAACCGACTTCCGACGCCGATCCACCCGTTCTCATTCAATCTTTGCAGGCAGGCGCGAAGAAATCAAATCGTCACGATGAGCTGGCCGGTTTCCGATTTCGATAAAGGCCGGCATCAATCGCCTGCATCATGCCCTCGGCATTCACCATTGGCCCCAGAAAGTTACAAACCTCACGGATACCCTGGTCATCGCCAGCCATGATCGCGTTGTAGTCCACATACAGCACCCTAAAATTCGATTGGCCTGCGAGCCAAGTCTTCACCTTGTCGAGATGGCTCTGGAAGAACTTCCGCATCACATCGTCGCTGGGGCTCTGATCATTCAGCGTGCCCCGACGCTTCAACATTTCTTTTTGCGACGCCAGGATTTCGTCCATCTCCCGCTCCATGAAAATCACGCGGTAATTTTGCGACGCCGGCAGATCGAAGAGAAGCATCGAGATCGCCTTCACCGCCTTGCCAGTCGCGCTGGCAACCCACGAGGAGTCATTCTTGAGCTTCTTCACTGCCTCAAATTCGAGATAGCCGCGCGGATTATCGGCATCGGCGATTCGCTGCCCGTCAGCCACCACCTCCACACCGCATGCGTGGATCATCTGCATCATCAAGGAGGTTCCGGAGCGCGGCAGGCCGGACACCACCGTTACAAAATCAGTGTTCATGTTTGTGCTATTCGAGATACCCCAGCCCTTGCAGACGCTTGCGCACCTCTTCCTCAGAATCCGCGCTGCTCGAAGGCGGTGCCGTCGTTTCGAGAATGTGCAGGATGAACTCCTCGGTGGATGCGTGGCCTGCCACCTGAGCGGCCTTCTCTAGCCGCTCGTAAAGCTCGTTCTCGATTGTGATTTTGTGACTGCGGTTTCCGAACATGATTTGAAATGGGTGGCGCTGCTAAAACTCGACTTTGAATGGCTTCTTCAGCGCAAAGCCAAACAGAATTGATGCGATCAACAGAATGATCAACCAGTTCATCTCTTGGCCGAACACTTTGATCTGCGCCACGGGGTAGCTCACACGGATTTCCGTAAACGGTCCGTCCGCTGCGAGCGGCACCTCATACGGATAATACACCTTCTCCCAAAAGCCCGTGTTCAGCCGCTTCGGCGAAACCTGAGCGAGGCCTCCAGTCACTGCGGCGATCTCCTTCTCAGCGCTCGAACCGCCGGCTGTGATCATCATGGCTCCTGAAGCCGCGCCATCGGCCTTCACACGCCAGACGATTTCGTTGTCCTTCAGAGACCGCATCGCCTCTGTCTCGACTGTCAGGCCAGCCGGCACACTTAGCGTGGCCGATCCAGCCATGATGTCCGTCCCCTTCTGCATCTTTGCCACGACCACCGTCGATTCACCCGCGCGTAATGGCCTCCACTCAAACCAACCGGCCAGTTGCGTGATCCACAACACGACAATCGGCAGCATTACGATCAGCGGCTTCAAGGATGCGGTCATATACAGGACCGTGCCGCCGAGCACGCGCATGAACGAGCCGGTCACCGCCAACGGATCATCTTGAAACAAGCGAATCTCCAACACGCGCGCCAGCAACCGGTTCTTCGTGCGCTTGATCACCGCTTGATTGGACACGAGCGCGTATGCCGCAAGCGCGAGGATGCCCATCAGCAACGCATGGACCAGCAGCACTCCAATCGGGGGCAGCCACGAAAAAAGCCCGTTGATGCCGGACACGATGACTTCGCTGATGCGATTGATGACGTCGATCATTTCTTGGGTTCGTTTACTTTGCCGCCATCAAATTCCGCCCCTTCATCAGCTCAGGCACCTTCACGCCAAAGCTGTGGATGATCGTCGGCGCAAGTTCGTCGAGTCCTGGATTCTCGGCGCGGATCGGCGCGTTTGTCAGCAACACGCCGCTCAGGAAGTCCGGGTCCATGCAGTGGTCACCGCTCCAGGGATCGAGATTGTCGAGCACATGCTCGGTCGGGTAGCCGCCGAGAATAGTGTCCCACGACGCACGATAATTATCAGCATAGCAAACGATGAGGTCTGGCTTGTGATGCGGATTGCCATCCGTGTTGCGGAAGACTTTCTCCGGCTCAACGACTCGCAGGATCGGCCGCTCTCCGGTCTTCGGATCGCGCACCTCGCTGAGTTTTGCCGCCACTTCCTTGCGCAACCGGTCGTAGTCGTCGCCCTTTTTCACGATGCCGTTCGGCTCGCGGCCGGCGACGTTAAGATAAATGCTGTTGATGCCGAGGCCATACACGCTGGTGCCGCTCCAGTCGTTGTTCACGAAGTTCGGTGCCGAGTCGCGATCCATGCGGTTCTTCATCTTCGCGTAGCCATTGTCCAGCAGCCACGCGTTCAAGTTGAACTGCCGGCGAAACGACGTGAATGCGTGGTCGGACGCGATGTAAATCTGCCCCTCGGCCCCAAGATGCTCCACCAGATCACCGACGTACTCATCGATCTTCCGGTAGAGCGACGGCAAATGATCCCCGTGCTCCTTCGCCAGCTCCGCCGTGTAAAGCGGATGTTTCGTGTCGATCGTCCGCCAGAACATGTGCGAGTTCATGTCGAGGGACGAGAAGTAGGAGTAGAAGAAGCCTTCCTTAAAATCGTTGAGCTGTGAGCGGAAGATGCGGATGTCCGTCTCGAGCACATCCATCGCGTGATGGCGAAACTCCGCATCACTCAGCACGCCCTGCGTCAGTGCCGACGTCTCCTCCGCCATGCCCTGCGTGTAAAATCGGCCCACAAGCTCCGCGAGGTCCTTTGAGTAATCGCCCGGCGTCGAAACCGGAAACGCAGGATTTGCCGGGTCGATGTTCACCGGGCTGCAATACACCTCGAGCTGCGGCCTGATTTGCTTCACGAAGAAGCGGCAGATCGCCGTCACCTCCGCGAGATACGGCACCAGTGAAAACTTCACCGGGAGGAACGCGCTCCACTCCCCCTGCTTCAAAAGCGCGTCATTGTCCTGAATCCGTATGCGCACCAGCGGCTGGTCTTGATCGCGCTCAATCGTGAACGGCACCTCCGACATCGGCTGCTCGCGATTGAAGGCATTGTCCGGCCCGCGCAGCGTGCAATACGCCAGCCCGCGCTGGAGGCGCACGCGCTCGATGTGACCGCCGCTCACATCCCGCGTGCTTTGCTTTGGGTCGGTGGTGTAAAACGAAAAAATGCCGTAGCTCCCGTGAATGTCCGGCGCAGTCAGGCCGCACAGCGTCTTCGCATCCGTGTCCGACGGCGGGTAGTTCACAGGCGCGCGCAGCGCCCACGATGGCACGCCTGCATCCTGCAACACATCCCACAGCGCAGGTCCGCGGCGGATAAGCTCCAGCTTCGAAGACGAGAGCGGAATCGTCCACTTCCCGAGATCCATCGAACTCTTCGGCGGGGTGGTGCTCGCCGTGGAAAGCTCCGGCGCCAGCGTCGCGGGATCGCGCGTGATGAAGTCGTAGATCCCGTGTCCGCCGGGGTCCATCCCGGAAATGAAAGTCGCCCACGCGACCGGACTCTGCGGCGGCATCGTCGTGCGCAGTTTCTTGAAGCCACCCGCGCCGATCAGTTTTTTGCAGTTCGGCATGAACCCCTTCGCCGCATATTCATGCAACAAGGTCGGGTCCATCCCATCCGCGCCCACCACCGCCACCTTCGGGATCTTCCGCGACAGCCCTGCCCTCACGATGCTGGGGAAACCCAGCACGCCAGCTCCCGCCGCCTGGCAAAAGCGTCGCCGCAGCATCGTCTGCGCGGCTTGTTTTGTGCTGTGAGAGTCCATGTCTGCATCATGGTCATACGACAGTGAGTGTCAAACCAGACGATACATCCAACGCTCAGCGCCAGCATCAGGGAAACAGGCCGCGCTGCTTTTTCGCTTCCCACACCCGCTGGATGCCGAGCGTGAGCGCCGCCATGCGCATCGAGACGTTGTTCTGCTTCGCGTAGCCGGTCGTCTGGGTGAACGCGGTCTCGAGGATGCGGAAGAGCTTGTCCACCACCTCGGCCTCGCTCCAGAAAAAGCTCTGGAGATCCTGCACCCACTCGAAGTAGCTCACCACCACCCCGCCCGCGTTGGCGAGGATGTCGGGGATGATGAAGATGTCCGGCCGCTGGTCGAGGATCACGTCCGCATCCGGTGTGGTCGGACCATTCGCGCCTTCGGCGAGGATGCGGCACTGGATGCGCGGGGCGTTCTCGGCGGTGATCTGGCGCTCGAGCGCGGCGGGGATGAGCACGTCACACTTCAGTTCGAGCAGCTGCGCGTTCGTCACCGGATCCGCGCCGGGAAAGGCGGCCACGGACCGCGTGTTCTGCATGTGCGCCTCGAGCTGGTTCAGATCCAGACCTCTCGCATTGTAGATGCCGCCAAAGGCATCGCTCACGGCGATGATCTTCGCGCCATGCTTTGCCAAGGACGCGGCGGCGACCGAGCCGACGTTTCCAAACCCCTGCACCACCACGGTGGAGTCCCGCGTCTCCATGCCGATCAGATCCATCGCGCGACCGACGAGATAGCCCACGCCGCGACCGGTCGCCTCACGCCTGCCCAGGGAGCCGCCGAGGTTCACGGGCTTTCCCGTCACCACCCCTGGCACGCTGTGGCCGTGATGATTCGAATACGTGTCCATGATCCACGCCATCGTCTGCTCATTGGTCCCCACATCAGGCGCCGGAATGTCGATTTGCGGACCGATGAACGGCACCAGCTCCTGCGTGAAGCGCCGCGTGAGCCTTTCCAGCTCGCCGATGGAAAGCTTGCGCGGATCGCACGCCACGCCGCCCTTTGCCCCGCCATACGGCAGGCCGGTCAGCGCGCATTTCCAGCTCATCCACATCGCCAGCGCCGCCACCTCGCCGAGCGTCACATCGGGGTGAAAGCGCAGCCCGCCCTTCGTCGGCCCGAGGGACAGGTGGTGCTGCACACGGTAGCCGGAGAAAACCTGCACCCGCCCGTCATCCATGCGCACTGGCACGGCGACGATGAATGACCGCTTCGGATACTTCACGCGCTCCCTTTCGACCTGGCCGATCTCCAGCCTGTCAGCCACGAGATCAAACTGCTCACACGCCATGTCGAAGGTGGGATGCCGGTAGATGTCCATGGAGGACGAATAAGCGCACGCTGCCAGCCGGATTCAAGGAGAGACTCATCCCCGCGCGCCGCGCAAACGCGCGCGAATCACAGGCCCTCAATCGGCCTTCATCTTCACGCCGATGCCCTTGTACTTCTCGGTGATCTCCTTCGCGAGGTCGCCATACGACCTGCCGTCCAGCAGCAGGCCGATGTGCTTGAAGGGGCTTTTGAAGTCGGGCAGCTTCAGGCTCCCTGGATAGGTGAAGCCGCCATCGGGCGAGCGCTTCACTGCGGGATTTTTGAAAAACTCACGCATCGTGGTCACCTCTCCGTACACGGCGTCCATGTATTTCATAAAGCGCGTGCCCTTGCCGTCGCCATCGAGGTGATTGAAAAAGTATACCAGCATGGCGGAGCGGTAGTACAGCTTGAACATCGACGTCGGTGTGGAGGCGAGCGTGCCCCACGTCTCGCGGTCCATGGTCATGTGCTCCTCCACTTTTGGGATCTCCACCGCGCCGGCGCGGCTCTCCCCCGCTTTGATGTAGTCCTTCATGCCGCTTTTGTGCTGCTCGCAGAGAAAGCCATTCGCGGTGTCCGGGAGCATCTCCGTGTATTCAGCGGTGCCCTCGACGATCCAGAGCGGGAGGAACTGCAGGTAATCATCCATGACCTGATGAGTCACCTCGTGGACGAGCGTGTCGTTCCTGAATGTTCTCTCCTTGACCCAGGTCTGCCCGAGTTTCTTGAGGCCCAGGCTTGGAAACGGAATCATGAAGACCTTCAGCCCGCCCATGTAAACTCCGCCGGAGTTTTCGGGACCGCCCGCGCGGATGTAATCTTCCCGGGTTTCAAACAGCTTTGCCTGATAGCGCTCGAACCCTTCCGGCGGGCGGCAGTCGAGCCCCCACGGAAGCTTGGTGAGCAATTCACGCGTCGATTCAAAGGTCTGCGCCACCTCGGTCATCACGCTCTTGGCCAGCTTCGCCTGCGAGCTGAACTCGAACGTCTCCGTCTGGTACAAAAACTTTCGCTCCGCCGCATTCTCCGTCACCACCTTGGCATCGACGGCCTTCGGCGAGACGGCGATCTTGTCCGGGAACGTCCGCTTCTCCAGAGGCAGCCGCTCCACCGCGCCAGCGCGTGATTTGACGGGCTCGTCTGACTCAACTTTCGGCGGGGCGGCCGCGCCCTGAGTCTTGATGAACTCCTGGTCCGCCGCGCAAAGCTTGGCGATTGCGAACGGGATGATCTTCCCGTCGGCCATTTTCAAAAGCACGCTGTCGGCATGCACGCCGCCAAACTCGGCCTCGACCTTGCGTCCTTGAATGTCGGTCCAGGACCTGGAGCCGGCAGGTTGCGCCTCTGAATGAAGGCCGCCGAGAACTGCCACGAGTGCCGCGGCCCGGAGAAGAATGTTTTTCATGGCGCGAATTGTTTGGAAATATCACAGGCGCGGCCGACTTGGCAAGACGGGAGACGCGCAGGACGAAAGACCGGCGCGTTCAGGAAAGAACGTTACCGCCGTGCCGCGCTTCCGTTTGTCCGCGTGAACTTCCCTCCCTCATGAGTCCTTCCATCGGAACAACATTCTTTGTTTTCATCTTTCTCTCGCTCGTGTTCATCGTCATCGAGCGTGTCTTCGGCAAGAGCCGCGGCCGGCCGATGATGCGCCGTGGCTGGTGGGTGGACACGGCCTATTTTTTCTTCTCGCCGCTGGTGATGAAGGTCATCAGCAAGACTGTCTCGTTGCTGCCATTCGTGTTCCTCGTCCTCATCGGCGTGGTGACGGCGGACGGGCTGAAGAACCGGGACTACACCGGCTTCGGCCCGCTGAGCCAGCAGCCCATCTGGCTGCAGATGCTGGAGATCTACCTGATCTCGGATCTCATCAGTTACTGGACACACCGGTTGTTTCATCGCGATCCGTGGTGGCCGTTTCACGCGGTGCACCACAGCTCGGAGCAGCTCGACTGGCTCAGCAGCGTGCGCGTGCATCCGGTGAACGACATCGTCAACGCGCTGGCGAGGACGCTGCCGCTGGTCCTCCTCGGGTTCAATCCATTCGCCACGCTGTCCGTCACGCCCTTCCTCACCTTCTACGCCATCTTCATCCACGCGAATGTGGACTGGACCTTCGGCCCGCTGAAATACGTGATCGCCACGCCGGCGTTTCATCGCTGGCATCACTCGAAGGACAAGGATGCCATCGACAAGAACTTCGCCGGGCTCTTTCCATTCTTCGACATTCTCTTCGGCACCTTTTACATGCCAAAGGGTCGCGCGCCGGAAAACTTCGGCATCCATGGGGACATGCCGAACCATTTTGTCGGGCAGATGCTGCAGCCGTTCAGATCCAAAAAGTGACCGGAGCCCTGGTCAGTGAGAGAATTGTAACCTGCTTCACACCCCGGCGTTTCCATGCGAGAAGTGGAACCCGTGGAATGCGCGCCTGCCGAAGAAACCAACCTCGCCCCGTGGGTGGAACGTGCCAGACATGGCGACGAGGCCGCGGCCACGGCGCTGGTGGACGCGCTGTATCCCATGGTGTGGCGGATCGCTCGTGCGCGCAGGCCGGTCCGCGTTTCGGAGGAGGATCTGGCGCAGGATGTTTTCCGGAAAGTGTTCGAGCGGCTGGAGCAGTATTCCCCGCGAGGCGGCGTGCCTTTTGCGCATTGGGTGGCCCGCATCGCCACGCGCACCTGTCTCGACGCGCTGCGCTCCGAGCGCCGCAGGCCCGAGCTGCGCTGGGCGGACCTGCCCGACGGACAAGCCGAATGGTTCCAGCATTTGTCAGCAGCCACGATGGAACCCGCTCCGTCGAGTGGCTCAGGCAAGGCCGCGCTCGAGATGGTGCAGCGCCTGCTGTCCATGCTGCCGGCCAAGGACCGCGTGGTGCTGCAATTGCTCGACCTCGAGGAGAAAAGCGTGAAGGAGATCTCCGCGCTGCTCGGCTGGAGCGCCTCTTTGGTGAAGGTGCGCGCATTCCGCGCACGGCTGCGGTTGAGGCAAATCGTGAAAACACTCAAACTCGAACGACCCGATGAACTCGATGGATGAACGCTGGAACCACTGTGCCCGCGCCGCGCGCGGTGCGGAAAAGGAAGCACCGCCGCCGGTGCCGCACGGCTTTGCACAGCGGGCGCTGAGAAGCGCGCACGCTGCGGCAGAAAACGCAGCGCTCGATCTTTGGGCGGCGCTTTCCCGGCGCGCCCTTGCGTGCGCCGCTGCCGCCTTCATGCTCGCAGCATCGCTCCTGTGGTGGCAGGAGCCCGGTGACGGCATCGCCCCGCCCGCGCTGGCGGATGAGGCCATCGAACAAGCCCTCTGGCAGCCATGAGCTTCGTCTGCACCAGCCGCTGCAAGATCATCGTCTCGCTCGTGGCGCTCATCCTCGTGTGCGCGGTCGGTGGCGCCTTCATCGGCTTTTCCCTCGGACGAAAGCATGAGCGGACCCGCAATCAGACCATCCTGTGGAACCAGGAAGTCATGAGCGCGCTGCGTCGTAAGCTCAAGCCGGACGCGGATCAGCAAAAGCGTTTCCAGGCCGCGGTCGATCGCGCCGTCGCTTCGATGCATACCGCGCGGAGTGACGCCATCAAGGAGACCGACGTGATCGTGCAGAAGCTCATCGCCGAGTTGCGCGTGGAGGTGCGTGAGGATCAGCGCGCCGAGTTTGACCGTCTCGCGAAGAACCGGGGCAAGGCCACGCTGGATCTGCTGAAGGTGGAAAAGCGTGCGCAGAAATAGCCGCGCGTAACCACGCGTGAGAGCGAGCGTTACCCCCCGAGACACCAGCCGGACACGCTCCGGCGAAGGTGCGTTTGAAAAACTCAACCCAGCCAATCCAGACATGAAAACTCACATCCTCATCACACTCGTCACCCTCGCGGCGTCCGCCGCGCTCGCGCAGGAGATCGTGCCGCAGGCAGACGCCATGAAGGCTGCCGCGCTTTGCCACGCGGCCAGCGCCGACATCACGGACGCAGGCGTCACCATCGACGCGGACATTAAGAACGCCTTTGCCGTCAAAGGCGGCGGCGAGGTCGGCATGCTGGTCATCCCGGAGACCAAGCTCGCCAAGGAAATCGCCCACGCTGGCAGCGGCATCACGCCTGTCGCGCAGATCTGGATGCGCGGCGTGCTGCCCGTGCTCGGCGGCTCCACGATCACCATGGACAAGCTGCGCACGGTGACCGTCGATGACGGCAGCAAGTCCGCCTTGCTGCCTGTGCTCTTCGTCGGGCTGCAATCCGGCCCTGGCAGCACGAAGGAGCTGGTCTTCTTCAGCCAGGACAAGACCGTGCTCGCCTCGCTGCCGCTAAAGTCCATCGAGCAGGAGCAGAAGCTTCCACTCGAGTTCAGCGTCGTGAAAGCTGCGGAGCACACGGCTGACGTGACCCTGAACATCGCCGGAAAGCTCCAGGCGACCTTTGCCCTCACAGAGGACAAGTGAAATGACGCGCTGGCGGCGTATGGGAGGGCAACCTTATCTTCCCTCCATGCGCCGCCTTTTGCTCTCACTCGCGTTTCTAAACTGCCTCACCCTGGCACCCGCCTCCGACTGGCCGCAATGGCGCGGCGCAAAGCGGGATGGCACGTGGAACGAGACGGGAGTGATCAAGAGATTCGCCTCGCGCGAATTGAAGCCGCTGTGGAGCACGCCCATCGGCGCGGGTTACAGCGGCCCGACCATCGCGGGAGACCGCGTGGTCATCACCGATCACGTCACGCAGCCGACGGAGCAGGAGCGCGTGCACTGTCTCGACCGGCTCACTGGCAAGACGCTCTGGCAGCACGCCTACCCGTGTGTTTATGCAGATGTGGGCTACGCGCTCGGCCCGCGTGCCGCCGTCACGCTCGCGGACGGTCGCGCGTTCGCACTCGGCGCGATGGGACACCTTCACGCGCTCGACATGACCAGCGGCGCTGTTCTCTGGGCGCATGACCTGAAGACGGAGTTCAATGCGGACATACCCATCTGGGGCATCTCCTCCGCGCCGCTCGTCGTCGGCGATGCCGTCATCGTCCAGGTCGCGGGGCGGCCGGACGCATGCGTGATGGCATTCGATGCCGCCACCGGGCGTGAGAAATGGCGCGCACTCGATGGAAAGGCCTCGTACTCCGCGCCGCATCTCTTCAAGCAAGGCGGACGTGACGCGGTGCTGGTGTGGACTGCTTTCTGGATCGCAGCGCTGGAGCCTGCGACCGGCGCGATCATCTGGAGCGTGCCGTTCAAGCCGACGAAGATGCCGATCAATGTGCCCGATGCGGTGCTCGATGAGGGCGGGCAGCACCTGTTTCTCACCTCGTTCTACGACGGCTCGTTCTATTATCACCTCAAGCAAGGGGCCGCGCCGCCGGACCTTTTGTGGCAGCGCCGTGGCGTGAGCGAGCGGAAGACCGACGCTCTGCATTGCATGATCATGACCCCGCTGATCCGCGACGGCCACATCTACGGCATCGACAGTTACGGCGAGTTTCGCTGCCTCAATGCGCTCTCCGGAGATCGCGTGTGGTCGGATCAAACGCTGCTCGAGAACGGACGCTGGGCCACTGCCTACTTCGTGCAAAACGGCGACACCACGTGGATCACCACCGAGAAGGGCGAAATCGTCATCGCCAAGCTCACGCCGAAAGGCTTCGAGCGCGTCAGCAGCGCGCAGCTCATCACCCCGACCACCGAGCTGCGCGGCCGCAGTCATCCCATCGACTGGTCGCACCCGGCGTATGCACACCGCTGCGTCTTTGCGCGGAACGACCGGGAGATCATTTGCGTCTCGCTGGCGGATGAGCCAAACAAATGAGCATGAGATTGCCCGCCTGTTTTGTCATCGCGCCCCTGCTCCTCGCCGCCGCCCTCTCCGCCGCTCCGCTCGATGATCTGCCGGAGCACGTCCTGCGCGGCGGCCTGCCGAACGTGTTCGCAAAACTGCAGCGTGGCGGCGCGGTGAACATCGCCTACCTCGGCGGCAGCATCACCGCGCAGCCGGGCTACCGCGTGAAGACGTTCGAGTGGTTCAAGACGCAGTTTCCGCAGGCCAAGCTGACCGAGATCAACGCGGCCATCGGCGGCACCGGGTCCGACCTCGGCGTGTTTCGCGTCGGGCAGGATGTCCTCGCGCACCAGCCGGACCTCGTGTTCGTCGAGTTTGCAGTGAATGACGGCGGCGCCGCACCGGAGCAGATTCACCGCTGCATGGAGGGCATCGTGCGGCAGACGTGGCGGGCGAATCCGGAGACGGACATCTGCTTCGTTTACACCATCGCGAACAACATGATCGACGAATGGAAAACGGGGAAGCTGCCGCGCTCCGTCGCCGCCATGGAACAGCTCGCCGGGCACAACGGGATTCCGAGCATTCATTTTGGGCGGGAGATCGCAAAGCTTGCCGCTGCGGACCGACTCATCATCGCGGGACCGCTGCCGAAGACCGACGCGGAGCGCTCGGCGCTCGGGGACAAGATCGTCTTCGCTCCTGACAAAGTTCATCCGCACATCGAGACAGGGCACCAGATCTATTTCGAGACAGCAGTGCGCGCGTTTGAAAAAATGCGCGCCTCAGGAAAGCCGGCCGCGCACGAGATGAAGGCCCCATTCGTCGCGGACAACCTGGAGAACGCCAAGCTGGTGCCGTTCAGCAAGGCAAAGCTGAGCGCGGGATGGCAGCGCCTGCCGGCGGATCACAAGCTGGCGGCCACGTTTTCCAGGCGGCTGCCGGAGATCTGGCATGCAAACCAGCCGGGCGACTCGGCCGAATTCAAGTTCCGTGGCACGGCCGTCGGCATCTACGATCTCGTCGGCCCCGACTGCGGGCAGGTGAGCGTCACGCTCGATGGCGTGACGGCCGCCAAGCCTACGGCGCGCTTCGACTCGTATTGCACCTACCATCGGCTGGCGAGTTTTTTTCCTTCGCGCAGCCTCACCGCCGGCGAGCACACGCTGCGGCTGGAGATTCTCCCGGAGCAGGCGGACAAGGCGCGGATCATCACCGATAAGAAGGCGTATGCGGCCGATCCGAAGCGCTTCGATGACCGGCAGTGGTATGCCGGCGCGATCATGCTCGTGGGTGAGTGGGTAGAGTGACCTCAGCCGACAAAGAATTGGTGAAAAGGTCCGCGTCGTGCTATGGACACAAAGCATGTCACACATCATTTATCGTTCATTGAGCGTCCTGACCGTCGCAGCTTTCACCCTCTGCCTGAGCAATTGCGCCGCAGTCAAAACCGGCTCGTCGAACTACTCCACCACATTCGACCCGCCGATGCAGAAGCCGGTCAATCCTGCTGCGGTGAAGGTGAAGCTCAGCACCGGAGCGCAGCGTGTGTATGTGATGGAGGGAAACAAAGTCCTGCTGGCCACGCCATGCTCGGTGGGCACCGCCGCAACGCCGACGCCGAAGGGTAACTTCACCATCTACAGCAAACAGGCGAACCGCCGCCGTGTGAGCAGCCCCGGCGCTGGCTACCCGATGACTTTCTGGATGGAGTTCAAGACCGCCTACGGCATGCACTGGGGATTTGTGAAGCCCTACCCTTGCACCCACGGCTGCGTGCGCCTGCCGATCAAGTCCGCGCAGAAAATCTTCAGCCTCGTCCGCTCCGGCACGCCGCTGAACATCGCCACCAGCCAGCCCGAGGATGCCACCATCGGCAAGACCTTGCCTGTGCTCGATGACAGCCGGATGCCCGATCCGCCGAACTCATACATGATGAGCCCGCAGGTCTTCTCCGACGCCGCGAAGGGCAAACTGTACAACTTCTGACCGCGTGTCCGCAGCCACCACACCGTCCGCATCTCCCCCCGCCCGCCGCGTCAATGTGCGCACGCCGGAGGTGATGGACCGGGTGCAGGCGCAGGTGGAACAGCACTACCGCAGCTCGCTGGTGGAGAGCTTTCGCCGCCGCGGCGGCATCTTCACCGTCGGTAACACCACCATCCGGCTGGCGAAGGACTTTGGCTTTTGCTACGGCGTGGAGCGCGCCATCGATCTCGCCTACGCCGCGCGGAAGGTGTTTGCCGACAAGCGTGTGTTCCTGCTCGGCGAGATCATCCACAATCCCGAGGTGAACCGCCACCTCACCGAGATGGGCGTGATCAGCATTCCCGTCGGGCAGCATGAGACGGAGCTTTCAAAGCTCACCCCGGAGGACGTCGTGATCGTCCCGGCCTTCGGCGCGGAGACCGGCCTGATGAAGCTGATCTCGGAGCGTGGCTGCCTCGTGGTGGACACCACCTGCGGCGATGTGATGAGCGTGTGGAAGCGCGTGCGCGGCTACGCGAAGCAGGGCTTCACCTCCATCATCCACGGCAAGGCCATCCACGAGGAGACGCGCGCCACATCCTCACGCGCTCTCGGCGACGATGGCATGGGGCAGTATCTCGTCGTGCTCACCCTGGCCGACGTGGATTACGTCTGCGATTACATCCGCAATGGCGGGGACAGGGCGGCCTTCCTCACACGCTTCCCGCCGGGCTCGCATTCATTTGGCTTCGATCCCGACCTGCACTTGAAGAAAGTAGGCGTGGCTAATCAGACCACGATGCTGAAGTCCGAGACGGAGGAGATCCAGCGCCGCGTGCAGAAGGCCATCGAGGACCGCGATGGCGGCAGCAAGGCAGGCTTCCAGGTCTTTGACACGATCTGCGGCGCCACCCAGGAACGGCAGGACGCCCTCTTCGAAATGCTGCGGAACAAGATGGATGTGCTCCTCGTCGTCGGCGGCTACAACAGCAGCAACACCACCCACCTCGTGGAGATCGGCGAGCAGCAGCTCCCCACCTTTTTCATCCGCGATGCCGCCTGCCTCACCTCGCTCGAGCAGATCGTGCACTTCGACCTGCACTCGAAAGAGGAGACGCAAAGTTACTCGTCAAAACTCGCCAGCAGCGAGCCCATCGTCGTCGGCATCACCGCCGGCGCCTCGTGCCCGAACAACCTGATCGAGGACACGATCCGCCGGGTCTTCAGGCTGCGCGGCATCGACGAGGCGGCCGTGGTGGCTGCGGCGAACGCAGGCGACGGCACCGCGGGCTGATCTCATTTCACCGCCTCGGGCGTGCGCGCGGCGTCTGGCGGCGGCTGTGCCGCCGGCACATTGAGCTGCGAGCCAGCCTCCACCGCAGGCGGAGCAGGCGCGCCCGAAGTCTGCGCACGCGCCGCTGCGACGACTGCGGCGCGCGTGGCCAGGGTTTGCGATTCAAGATTGATGAGCTGCGTCACGGTGACGAACTGAAACCCGCGTGCCTTCAGGTCATCGAGCGTGGAAGGCATGGCATCGACCGTCTCGTGATGGATGTCGTGGCACAGAATGATCGAGCCGGCCTTTGTCTGCGCCAGCACGCGGTCATGGACTTTGGTGGACGAGCGCGGCGACTGCCAGTCTAGCGGGTCCACGTCCCAGAGGATGCACGGGTAGCGGAAGCGGTCGTGAATCATCTTTTGCTGTGAGAGCCGCGTGGCGCCATACGGCGGGCGGTAGAGCAGCGGGGCCACCCCGCAGGCCTTCACGATTGCGTCATGCGTCGTCTGCAGTTCGGACACCACGCGGGACTCCCGCAACGATGTGAGCTGAGGATGCGACCAGGAGTGATTGGCCACCTCATGCCCCTCCGCCGCGATGCGCCGCACCACCTCCGGCCATGTGGTCACACTCCTCCCGATGAGGAAAAACGTCGCCTTAATGCCGCGCTCCTTCAGCATGTCCAGCAGTCGCGGCGTCCCCACCGGATCGGGCCCATCGTCAAAGGTGATCGCCACCACCTGACTCTCCACGATGCATTGGTTGTAAACGCGCTTGGCATCCGCCGGCAGCACGCGCGGGAGGGTGTCCGGCGTCAGCGCCACGGGCTCATCCACCGGGATCGCCCGCCTCACCACCACCTCGGGTTCTGCCGTGGATCTGGCTGGCGGCGCAGTCGCGCCCGATTGCGCGCTCGCAAAGCCGCACACCACGAAGCTCAGGGTGGCGATGAGATGCAGGTGAAGACGATTCATGACGTGAGACTGTGAAGTGAGAAGGCGGGCGCGCATCTTGCCCAGCCTGATGCGGATTGCCAGCGCGAGAACACCGTGCCCATGCACCTGCGGGCGCCCACCAGAGAGCATTCGTTGCCACACCTCTGAAGCAGGCGTATCAGCCTGCATGGGAATCCACACGGCTCACAGGCCCCTCGCCCCCGCCGACTCGCTCGGGCGGGCGCTGCGTGACCTGCGCCTGTCCGTCACGGACCGCTGTAATTTCCGCTGCACCTACTGCATGCCGAAGGAGTCGTTCGGCCGCGACCACGCATTCCTGCCGAAGAGCGAGATCCTCACCTTCGAGGAGATGGCGCGCATCTCGCGCATCTTCATCGGCCTCGGCGTCGAAAAGATCCGCATCACCGGAGGCGAGCCGCTGCTGCGGCGCGATCTGCCACGGCTCATCGAGATGCTCGCTGGCATCGACGGGCTCAGGGACCTCACGCTCACCACGAACGGCTCCGCGCTCGCCGCGCTGGCAAAGCCCCTGCGGGCCGCCGGCCTCAAGCGCATCACCGTCAGCCTCGACGCGCTGGACGACACCGTCTTCCGCGCGATGAACGACGTGGACTTCCCCGTCGCCCGCGTGCTCGAAGGCATCGATGCCGCGCACGCCGCCGGCTTCGCGCCCATCAAGATCAACATGGTCGTGAAGCGCGGCGTGAATGATCACCAGATCGTGCCGATGGCGCGCCGCTTCAGCGGCCCGCACCACATCCTGCGCTTCATCGAGTTCATGGATGTGGGGAACACCAACGCCTGGCGCACAGACGATGTCGTGGGCGCCGACGAGATCGTCGCCACCATCCACCGCGAGTTTACCCTCCAGCCCCTGCCGCCAAACTACACCGGCGAGGTGGCCCGGCGCTTCCGTCACATCGACGGCGGCGGTGAGATCGGCATCATCTCATCCGTCACCCAGCCCTTCTGCCGCACCTGCACCCGCGCACGCATCTCCGCCGAAGGCCAGCTCTACACCTGTCTCTTTGCCGCCCACGGCCACGACCTCCGCGCGCTGCTCCGCTCCGAGCTGGATGATGCGGCCATCGCAAAGACCCTCTCCTCCATCTGGACCGCCCGCGACGACCGCTACAGCGAGCTGCGTTCCTCAGCCACGGTCAGAGAAACCAAAGTCGAGATGTCCCGAGTCGGAGGCTAGCGCTCCCACACCCCGTAGCCACGCCCGCAAGGGCGTGTTTCTTCATTCCGAGACATCCACCCGCGCACACCCGCTCATCTCCGCCCGGCCAGCACCAGTTCATTGAACTTCGCGCGCATGAATTCCATGTCCGCCTGGGTCGCCGGATCATTGCCAAAGGGCGTGTCGATTGTGCCCACCGAGTTCGTGTTGCTGCTCGTGCCGCCGATGGCCGTATCGAGCTGCGCAGTCGTCACCTCCCCGGCCGCCCCGTCACTGCCGCGCGGGATGGCGAACGTGAAGTGGACGACGGTGGCGTCAAAGGTCACGTCCACGGTGGCGGGCTCACCGGGATCCAGCGTCGTCACGCCATCCACCACGCACTGCGCGAAGGGCGGCCCTTGCTCCCCGGTCGCGCCCACGTCTCCGCGCGGGATGGAAAAGGTCAGGAACAGCGTGCCGCCCACCACCGAGACCCCCACCGTCGCCGGATCGCCGGGGTTTCCAGTCGTCACGCTACCGACTTGCGCGGACGTGATGCTCTGGATCGCGGCGATCAGGGCCGCGAGGCCTTGGAACTGTGTGCGGAATTCCGATGAAATGAGATCGGCGTTGGTCGGCGGAAAATTGGGATCGTAGGCCATGGGGATGAAAGTTGAAGGATGAAGGATGAAGGAGGAAGGATGAAACAAATGAGGCGGAAGGGTTCAGGGACAGCAGCCCTCATCCTTCCGCCTTTATGCTTTTGTGTTTGCTTACGGTGCCATTTTCACGGCCTCGTCACTCCAGGGGCCCTGGCCGTTCGGGCCGACGGCGGCCATGCGGAAGGCATAGGTCGTGCCGCTGGTCAGACCGGGGAGGGTGATGGAGCTCTGCTGCATGACCTTGGTGATGAGCACCGGAGAGCCGGTCGTATGCACGCGCACTTCGAGGATGTAGGTGCTCGCTCCGGCCATTGCATCGCACATCACATCCATCGAGCCCTGCGCATCGCCCATCGTGGCGCGCACATCGCTCGGTGCGGGAAGATCACCCACAGGTGTTGGGTCGCCGCGCATCGGCAGCGCCGTGGTCAGCAGGGCCGCAGGATCGTTCGGCTTCACCGCCTCGCAGTTCCCCGCGCGTGCGGTGAGCACGGAGTCAAACAAGTCCTCCGCCGTTTCGCTGTCCACCACCTTTGACCTCCAGATAGTCTTGGTGGAAATCACGGCGGCCTGCGCCGATTTCAGGCCATTCACCGCTGCCAGCACAGCCGCATCGTCCGGGACGCGCGTGGCCACCGGGAAATCAGCATTGCCAGTCATGGCCGCGATGTGGGCTTCACCCATCGTCACTTTCTGGGCCGGGGTTTTCTTCTGCAATTCGAGTTTGAATTTCGAGCTCATTTTGTTTTTCTTGGGGCTCACCACCGGGATGACTGGCGCCACGACCTGATCAAATTTCAGCCCTTGGTCCAGGCGGTCTGAGGAATCGAAGCGTGCCATCTCTGCGGGGAGTCCGACGGGTTGATGATGTGTTGCGGTTGGATTGTCCTGCGGACGGAATTGGTTTGATTTCCATTTTTCCGCAATCGCGAGGCTGAAGCAACGCATCCGAAACGGCGAGAAAAATCCGCGCGGGCAGGAAAAAAAGTCCGCCCTATCGGTGCAGCGGCACCCGCGCCCGCAGGGAATTTGATCTCATCCCAGCCCCGCCATGGATTCATTCCGCCTGCACCATGCCGTCATGAAAGCATCAGCATGACCTCAATGCACCGCCGCCCCCACCTCATGCCTCCACCGCCATGCTCTCATGCCGTGCCCACCGTGAGGTCACGCGCGATGCCCAGTGATCTCATGGGGGCTGCACCGTGATCTCATCTTTGATCCACCATGATCTCATACCGCCGTCACCCTGAGGTCATGGAAGGCCCGCCATGAGGTCATCCAAGGCCAGCAATGAGGTCATGGAAGCCCCGGTATGAGTTCATGCAAGGGCTTGGATCGCTTCAGTAAATGGTTCATTATCTGAGGTTTACCATCGTTCCCGGTGCGGGGACCCTCCGCTACCCGCTGTCGGGCGACCTGCCGTACTCTCGCGGCGGGTATGCCGAAATCAAAACTCGGGTTTGAGCGATTGCATTTTGTTGCCCTGTCGAATAATTAACATTCGTGGCCCTCAGCGACCTTCCAGCAGAACTCCATAAACTTTACGAGATCCACGAGTGGAGACACGCTTCTGCCGTCTTGATGAAGGATTTTCCAAACGAATGGAAAGACATCTGCCAAGTGCTGCTCGCCTTTCGCTTGCTGAAAAGCAGAGTGGTCGTGCCGGGTGGCAGCAAAAGCTTTATCGCTGGCGCGATTGATGAGGCGCTGACCAAGCGTGGGTGGCAGGAGAAGCAGTTCAAGACAGCCATTACTGTGGATGAGCGCACCGAACAAAGCCCCACTCACAAAGTAGATTGCTTCAAAGGAAAGGTCGGACTGGAAATTGAGTGGAATAACAAAGACCCATTTTTCGACCGTGATCTGAACAACTTCCGCCTGTTGTTCGAACTTCGCGCTCTGAGTGTAGGAGTGATCGTGACTCGCTGCGACGATCTGCAGATGATCTTTAACGGTCTGTCAAAAGGCAGCAGCTACGGCAACTCAACAACTCACATGAGCAAGCTCCTGCCCCGCCTCAACGGTGGGGGTGGCGGCGGCTGTCCGATCCTTGTTTTCGGAATTCGCAACACTCTGTACAAGGAAGACGTTCCTCACGACGACACCGCATCCTTGGTGGAAGAATTCAAAATTGCTCGAAAGGCGAAATGGAAGACAATCGGTCCGACTCTCGCGCGCTATTTCGATCCCTCTTTTCTCCGCAAAACCCCAATCACCGACGAAGACGAATGAATGCCGCCGATAACCTCATCAATACAGTACGTGGCCGTTTTGGAACGATCCTCGCTGATCCGCCATGGCAGTTTCAGAACCGCACCGGCAAGATGGCTCCCGAGCACAAGCGTCTCTCGCGATATGGGACGATGACGTTAAAGGAAATCACCGAACTGCCGGTGCATCTCTATGCTGCGGAGCGTTCCCACCTGTATCTCTGGGTGCCGAATGCCATGCTGGAAGACGGCCTTCGAGTCATGCGCGCATGGGGTTTTGAATACAAATCGAACATCGTATGGCACAAGATTCGCAAGGACGGCGGCAGTGATGGGCGCGGTGTCGGATTTTACTTCCGAAATGTGACTGAATTGATTCTGTTCGGGGTGCGAGGCAAAGGAGTCCGCACTCTCGCTCCGGGGCGGCGGCAGGTTAACCTTCTGGGAACACGCAAGCGCGAGCACTCTCGCAAACCGGATGAGATTTATGATGTCATCGAGGCTTGTTCGTGGGGGCCACGACTGGAGTTGTTTGCTCGGACGCGCCGTGAGGGGTGGACAATTTGGGGTAACGAGGCACCTGATGATGTTGCACGATTTAACGGCCGCAGTCACGGAGGCGCTTACAGCGACGCGAGCCTGCTTCCCGAGGAAAAAATGGAGGCGGCAGCGCAATTGCGATTGTTTGAAAAAGCGAATCCCCGGTCGCGCTCCAAGAGCGCGTGAGGCGGCCCCCCCTACAGGCACCGATGACTCCGAAGGCATTATACGCGAGAGCGTAATGCTGGACCATAAATCTAGCCTTTTATCGCTCGGGCGGTTAACCGCCCAAAACATGAAACAGAATCCAACAGAAAACTCAGCTATCCAGCTTATCAACTGGATCACGGAGAGAGCTATTGATGGGATTCCTCCGCTATGCTCAGCGGAAAACTTGGCGCTCGAGTATGAGATCGATACTTCATATACAGACACCAAAGAACGCATCGAGTCTCTCATCAAGTGGGAGACCTCGAAGAATTTCACTTCCGGCTTTATCACAGGACTTGGAGGCATATTGACGATGCCTGTATCTGTGCCGGCTTCGATGGGAGCTTCCTGGGTCATTCAGGCGCGGATGGCAGCGGCTATCGCAAAGCTAGGCGGGCATGATATCAAGTCAGACCGGGTGAAGACTTTTGTTCTACTCACCCTACTTGGAGACGCTTGTAAGGACGTTCTGAAGGATGTCGGAATCAAAGTCGGACAAGGGTTCGCTAAGGCCGCATTAAAGAGCGTTCCCGGCAAGATGCTCATTGAAATCAACAAACGCGTCGGCTTTCGCCTACTTACGAAGGCAGGCGGGAAGGGAGCTGTAAACCTCGTGAAAATGATTCCACTTGCTGGAGGTTTTATTGGCGGCGCCTTTGACGCCGCGAGTTGCCGAGTGGTCGGAAAGCAAGCGAAGAACCTTTTCTACCATCCTAAAGAAGCAGAGTAACCGACCAAAGGCCTCTCGTATGACTCGCCAGTATCCAAAGTCATTGAAGCGGTTTCTCGATGCCTGTATTGGCGAGACTCGCGGGATCATTGATGGAACAGATCATTCGGCTAGTCGCGACCTTTCTCTCTCGTTTGCCGAGACGATTTATCTGGAAAACGATGCACTTCCGAGATCACGGAAGCTCTCCCAGAGGCAGGACTTTTTCAAAAGCCTCGTATTCCAGTTCAACGAGCTTTTCACAGCTTATCAAACGCTCATCGAATTCCCGGTATTGGCGCGTTCATGTCCGCCGAAGAATCTGAAGTATTCAGAGGCACGGCTGGTTACTTTTTGGCGGGAGGCGTATTTGAACGAATATTATATTTACTTGGAGCGCCTCGACGTGTTCATCAAAAAAATCGGCCGATGGTACCGAAGGGACAGTCGTTTTCCACGCCTTGAAAAGTTAGCCGAAGGTCTGAGGGGCATTATGCGCGCCGAATTTGAGGACCTCAAGACCATGCGAGGCAGTCATGTTCACGAGCATCGCTATTACTTCTCTGACCCAGAGTTGCGGCGAGTCCAGT
This sequence comes from Verrucomicrobiaceae bacterium, assembly GCA_031411695.1. Taxonomy (GTDB): domain Bacteria; phylum Verrucomicrobiota; class Verrucomicrobiia; order Verrucomicrobiales; family Verrucomicrobiaceae; genus JAIBCL01. Next base: position 1,687 of record JANOBO010000204.1, on the reverse strand, counting down.
TATTGGAACTTCTTGCGATCGAAGGCAAGTTCACAGCGATGCGTCCACTCTATGTACAAGCCATTCGGAACGCGAAGAAACAGACGATCATTAACTTTCGCCGGCTCAATTATCGGGCGAAGGATTCCCTCAAAGGGGTCTTTGATTGTTTTTCGCCTTTGTTCGTGGATGACAACGGGCGATACATTTACCCTGAGCACATCAAAGGGGCATAACCGACGCAGGTGGGAGCGGTATGAAAAGGTGATTGAGAAGCGAACCGTGCGGGAGGAGGCCCATTGGTCCGGTGCCATCACGATTTGCGCCTGGAAATTCGTCGCCCAAACCACGATACCGGATCGCGGGTATCGCTACACGGAGGAAGCACTGCCGGGCGGCGGGCAACGTACGTTTGCAGGGACGGGGGCGGAAACGCTGGACAAGGCGCAGGAGGTGCGGGCGGCGCAAGGTGCAGGATGGGTGAGAGAGCGATGAAGCCAGTTCCCGAACATGAACGTCAGCCCATGCTGGATGTGCTGCGCGGCGTGGCGCTGTTCGGCGTGCTTTGGGTCAATCTGCTCACTCAATTCCGCATCTCGTTGTTTGAGCACCTGTTCACGTTTCACACCCACCCAGGAATGGTGAATGAGTGGATCGATCTGGTGACGGCTTGGCTTTTCGAATTCAAGGCCTTCACCGCCTTTTCATTCCTGTTCGGCGTTGGCATCGGGATCCAGACCGAACGCGCCGCACTGCGCAGGGAGCGTGCTTCCCGCTTTCTACTTCGGCGTTTCGCCGTGCTCCTGCTCATTGGGATCGCCCATATGTTTCTGATCTGGAATGGCGACATCCTATGCCTTTACGCCATCTGCGGCTTTCTGGTCATTCCGGTCCTGCGGTTGCCAAAGGGGCTGCTGGCCGGCCTGGGCATCCTGCTGATCGCGCTGAGCTTTGCTCCGCTCTTCGGCACATGGACTCCGTCTGAGAAGATCATGCGTGCCCATGCCGCAGCATCGACGCCCATCTACAGCAGCGGCAGCTTCAATGAGATCGTGGCGCTGCGCTGGAGAGAGACGTGGGGCCTGATGGTGCCGGTGTTGGTCAACGCCTTGCCGAAGACTCTGGGGCTGATGTTGCTCGGGGTGGCAGCATGGCGCGCGGAGGTTTTGAAACAGCCCAGCCGGCACCGGAGGTTTCTCGCGCTTGCCTGCTGCGGGGCCACTTTTGTCGGAGCACTCGCTACCTCATTGATCTTTTGGTCCGCTAGCACGGGCACTCCGCTGCCTGCGGCTGCCGCGATGGTGGAAGCGCTCTCGTATGTCCCGCTGGCTCTAGGTTTGCTCGCTGGACTGGCCCTCTGGCTAAGCTACCCGCGCACGGGCCGCGTCATTGCTCTGTTTGCCGCTGCCGGGCGCATGGCGCTGACGAACTACTTGATCCAGTCCATTGTCTTCGGCCTCATCTTTTACGGCTACGGGGGGCAGCTCTTTGGAAAGCTCGCCCCGGCTCAAACAGCGCTCATCGGCATCGCCGTGTTCGCCATGCAACTCGTCCTCAGCCAGCTATGGCTCCGCTATTTTCAATTCGGCCCGGTGGAATGGGCTTGGAGATCGGCGACCTATGGGGCAGTTTTAAATCGGCGGCGTTGCGCGTGAGCAAGGTCGCATAATGGGCGAGGCGGATGCAGGCGATCTTCAAATCCAGGGTG